>CAZQOD010000044.1:0-22958 GCA_964594945.1 uncultured Desulfopila sp. | reverse complement strand
TTTTGTATTTTGATTTGGAATTGGTGTTTTTCCCAGCCGGGACAACCATCGTCCCGCAGAAGTATGCACACGATACCTCACAAACAAAATATTGTCGAGATTTCCATTTCACTTACTGCGTGCAAATACTGCCCGCATACTAAAATCAACAAGTTAAAAATTTTCCAATTGCAGACAAAGATGTGAACTTGCCAATTACATGATTAAAGTGTAAAGCAGTAGACTGACATTTTCCCAACGACGTCAACCAGATAATCATGGATATACCTTGCAGAATAAATATCATAAAACTGCCCGATTTGTCGCAATTAAAACCCTTTGTCAACTATACCAACACCGATTGCCCGTCAAACAAATCCTCAGCAGATATGCAGAGGAATGCGCCCTGTCACCCAAAGAACGCAGTCTCGCCATGCAACTGGTCTATGGCGTATTACGGCAACGCCAATACCTCGACAGAATAATCAGGATCCTCTCGAAAACACCGCTGCGCAAACTTAATACCTTTGTCCACCAAGCGCTGGCGATTGGTCTCTTCCAGATCTTTTTTCTTACGCGTATCCCCGAATCGGCGGCAGTCAATGAAGTAGTCAACAGTTGTAAAACAGCAAAAATACCGAAAAGATTACACGGCTTCGTCAACGCTGTTCTCCGCCAGAGTATCAGACAAAAAGATACCTTGACCCATCGGGCGCAAACCGACGCCAAGGGTCGCCCTGTTCTCAACCACCCAGACTGGCTCGTACGAAAATGGCAGAACTCCTTCGGTACGAAAGAATGTGAAAGGATCTGCCGAAATAACAATTACGAGCCACCATTGGTATTGCGCATCAACACCAGACGCATCAGCCCGGATGATTTTCCACCGATGCTGGAAAAAAACTCAATTGCTCACAAACAGGGGTATTACGGCGAACACGCTGTAATTCTCCCCGACTTCCACGCGCCCATCAGCAGCATACCCGGTTATAACGAAGGTTTCTTTCAGGTCCAATCCGAGGCCGCCCAGCTTGCCACAAAACTTCTTTGTCCATTTACACCGGGGGGAACATACCTTGACGGCTGCGCCGGACTGGGCGGAAAAACATCACATCTGATCGAACTCGGCCAAGGGTCGAACCTGCACATCCACGCCGTGGAGCCGGAAAAACATCGGTTGACACTCCTCCAGGAAAACCTCACCCGCCTCCATCACAAAAAACAAGTTGCCGTCCACCGGGGGACCCTCCAGGATTTTTTTACAAATAACCCTTTAACCTTTGACGGTATCCTCCTCGACGCCCCCTGCTCGGGAACCGGAGTTACCGGCCGCCACCCGGATATCAGATGGAACAGGCGGGCAGATGAACTGATTGTCTACCAGGCCGCACAACTGTCTCTTCTGCAACTGGCCGCAGAACGCGTCCGACCCGGCGGCATTATCGTCTATGCCACATGTTCTCTGGAACCTGAAGAAAATATTGAAGTAATCAATATCTTCCTGGCTTCCCACCAAAATTTCACCGTAACAGACTGCTCCCTGCAAATACCCCGGCGAGCCCGTAAATTCATAGAAAATAATTTTTTTGCCCCGCGCCCATCAGCAACCATGGACGGCTTTTTCGCCGCCAGATTGCAGCGTTGTTAAGCCATTGCTCCAGTATGACGTTTTCCTTTGCCAAGGATAGATGTCTGTTGTACATTCTCTTCATCTTCTTTAATCAACACATTTAACCCGATTTTTCCGGGACAATAGTTAATCAACCAGAGATTTAGACAATGTCAGAAATAAAAAGTACCCTTGAAATGGTCATGGAACGGGCCGCAAAAATGGCGGCCACGGCAACGGGGGACAGCGGTGACGAAGCCCTCATCAAAACGGGAATGCGCCTGGGCGCCGCTTTTCTCAACCAGACTAACGCAGATTTAATTGAAGAAATCGGTCACCACCCGGCGACCGAACAGGGGGCCATTATCAGGGGTGTCGGCAAAACCCTGCTGCGCAACATCGTTTTGCCCAGGGACGAACATTTACAACAGGTGGGCAGACTGGCCATCACCGGCCTGGTCTCACTTGCCCCGAGCAACGCTGAAATCAGAACCATCTGCCAGGAACTGGAACAGATACTTCAACAATACAGCCAACATAAAGAACAGACAACACAACAACTTGAAGATGCCATCCGCGGCCAGCTGGAACAACAGCAGATGGCCGAGGGACGACAAGCCCAGGCAGAGATTAACCCGGCAATGCACCCCCAGTACAAAGAAGAACTATCCAAGGTCCTGACTAATCTCAACAACCAGTATAACGAAGCCCTCGACCAGCGCAAGCAGATGATCTCACAATGCCTGGCGTCCTCTTTGTAATACCCCCTGTCTTTCCCACGGAACATAGCCCATGCCCCACCTACAGCGCATAAAAAAACTACAGACGAAATTAAGAAGAAAAGGTATTGACGCCCTCCTAGTGAGCCAACCCGAAAACCGCTGCTATCTCAGTGGGTTCAAGGGCGGTGATTACGGTATCTCCGAATCGGCGGGCCTCCTCCTCATCCCCGCCGCAGGAGATATCCATCTCCTCACCGATTTTCGTTATAAACAGCAGGCCGAACGTGAAGTACCCTGGGCCACAATAGAAATTTACCCCAGAGGGGCCTTAAAGCTGTTAACCGAACTGGTACCTGATCTGGGCCTGAAAAAACTTGCCTTTGAGGGTCACTACACACTCTTTTCCAGCGCCGAAAAAATGAAAACGTCCTTTGCACAAAGAGACGTTCAACTCATACCGCTAACGGAAGTGATTGAGAAGATGCGTGAGATCAAGGAAGAAAGTGAAATCGACCTGATCCGTCGTTCTGTCCGTCTCAATGAAGAAGTTTTCACCACTATTTTCTCCCGGACTTCTGATTTTAAGACAGAAATAGACCTGGCCCTCGCCATCGAATCTTTGATGCGTAAACGGGGGGCGGAGGGAGCAAGTTTCAACACAATTGTGGCCAGTGGTCAAAACAGCAGCCTCCCCCATGCGGTACCAGGCAACTCCCCAATTAAGCACGATAAACCACTTACCATAGATATGGGTCTTATCCTCAACGGATATTGCTCCGATATGACCAGAAATTTCGTGCCGGGCCGGGCCGACAAAAAATATATGCGCTTACACAGACTGGTCCGCAGGGCACAACTGGCCGGTATGGCCGCAATTCGTGCCGGTGTATCCTGTCGTGACGTGGACAGGGCGGCGAGAACAATTATCAACAATGACGGCTACGGCAAAAATTTTGGCCATTCCCTGGGCCATGGTGTAGGACTCGCGGTACATGAACAGCCACGTCTCTCGTCGTACAGTGCTAAAAAACTTAGACCAGGCATGATTGTCACCGTGGAACCGGGAATTTACATCCCCGGCTGGGGCGGTATCAGGCTTGAAAATATGGTCGTCGTCCGTGAAGATGGTTACGAAAACCTTAATAAAAACACAACATGGCTCGATATCTAAACCCTGAACAGAAACGACAAAAATATGTTTTATGATGTTGAATCAACATGTTATCTATTGCGACATAGCTTATAATTAATTTTTCAAAATTCAAACAACCATATATCATGCGACAATTGGTAATCGACGAACTATCACCCATGGAAAGCGATAATATCGACTCTTACCTCAAACGAACTCTGCAACAGGGACCAATGGTGGGACTTTACTGGTTAACACTTCCCCCGGATCTCTACGGTGACGCCCAGCTTGGGCATGAAGAGCACGGCCCTTTTTTTGTGGCGGTGGAACTAACCAATAATGCGGTAAAATTCGAGCTGCTGGTGCGCAGCCAATCCAACCTCCACTGCAGTTGCATCGCCCATGCCACATCCCTGCAACGTAAATTCGTCCTTGATTTCATTGACAGAATGGTGGAAGAAGAGATGATTTCTTCATAGCCCGTCTCCAGCCAAGCCCCCGTGCACAACTTTTACAGCGTCCCCCGGACAAGGTCGGGAACAGGGCTAAAACTTTTAAGCTAACCAGCACGGCTGGACCAAATTCTCAGGAAAGCACTTTCATTTAAACAGTGGTATCCAACAACAACCCCCTCCGTCATATACCATGTTGATCGCGACCACACATAAAAATACAGACTTCGACGCGCTTGCCTCCGTTATTGCCGTAACGATCCTCTACCCTGAATGCACCGGAGTCATTCCCAAAATGACAAATAAAAATGTGGGCCAATTCCTTTCAACCCACAAAAACGCCTTTAATCTTATCCTGCCGAACGAAGTTAAATTCGACGAAGTCAGCAAGTTGATCGTGGTCGACACCGACCAGTGGCACCGTCTGGATCGCATGGAAAAACTGCGACAGCGCGAAGATCTCACCATATATCTCTGGGATCACCATATGGCGGGCCGCGGGGACATCAAGGCAGATCGATTATGCAAGGAACGGATCGGGGCCACGGTATCACTTTTAGTAAGGGAAATGCGCAAACGGAAGATGAGCCTCAACGCCCTTGATTCCACGGTGCTGCTCATTGGCCTTTACGAAGACACGGGCCATCTCACCTACCCATCCACCACATCTGAGGATGCGCGTGCGGCTGCATATCTACTCGATAACGAAGCCGACCTCAACGTTGCCGGTTTTTTTCTCAATCCCCCTTACGAAGAGACCCAGAAAGATATTCTCTTTGAAATGATGAAGAAAACCGAGAAAACAACTATCAACGGACAAGCAATAGGTTTTAATATTATCCACCTTACCCAAAAAGTCACCAACCTTGCCACCATTGTCAGTATGTACAGGAAAATAGCCAATGTGGCAGCGCTCTTTGCCATTTTTATAGATGACAAACGGTTAACCATTATCGGTCGCAGCGGTATCGAGCAGATTAATATAGGGCAAATCATGGCAATGTTCGGAGGAGGAGGACACGCAGGAGCCGGTTCGGCCACGGTAAAAAACGGCAAAACGACCGCTGCGGATATCAAAGAAAAAATTACCTGTGCCCTGGCCCAGCAAAAAAGCGAGAGTCCGGTGGTGGCCGATATTATGTCTTTTCCGGTCTTCACCATTTCACCTGAGACCACCATGCGCCAGGCCCAAAACCTGATGATAGAAAAAAACATCCGGGGCATTATGGTAACCTGCGGCGATGCAATAGAAGGTATAATTGTTGGCTGGGATTTAAAAAAATTAAAAAAGAAAAACCAATGGGAGAGCCCGGTCAAGGCCTTTATGAGTCGCGATATTATCACCATCTCTCCCACTGATTCACCGACAACGGCCGCCCGTATCATGATAGAAAACGATGTGGGCCACCTCCCCGTGATCCAGGATAAAGTAATGATCGGCATTGTAACCCGTACCGACGTTCTAACCTACTATTACGATCTGTTACCCGGTTAGCTCTTCAACCTGACTGCAAAAATATAGGTATTAATGAAAAAGAATTGACTTCACAGGTATATTCTGCTAAAAAACATCCCTCATCGAAAACATGAGCGGGAATAACTCAGTGGTAGAGTGTAACCTTGCCAAGGTTGAAGTCGCGAGTTCGAATCTCGTTTCCCGCTCCATTTATCCCATGCCCCGACGTTAATACCCCTGCATCTCTTTCTTAACAAATGGTTTTTTAGCTGTTTTCCCTAAAATTCCTTTTAAAATAGAGTTCATGGTCTGGACATCGTTATCAAAACCGCCATGGGATCTGCTCGCCGTAATACCTTTCTTGCGATTTGCATAGTGGATGGTCAATCCCTGGTATTTTTTTAATTTTTTGGCATAACGCTGCATCCCCAACAACGGTTTATCTATCTGCTGCTCCAGAGCACGGGAAACAAGATAAAGCAGTGATTTTCGGTAGACGTAGGCGACATTATCCGCAAGCTCCAATTTTTCTGTAAGATTGTAGATGGTCAACGCAGGTAACCGCACCATATCCCCAACACCCCCCGCCGAACCAAGCCTTGGTTCATACTTTTCCTTGTAAAAATCAATACTGCAGGCGGGGGCCATCAGGCTGCAACTCTTGATCAAGTCACCTCTCCCGAGGGAGTCAAGTGCTTCCAGTAAATGACCGATCAGAACCGCCCCGGTACTATGTCCCGCCAGATGGATCTGTAAACCGGTACCCTGCAGGGCCTCGGCAAATGATTTCATAACAAATAAACCATCACCGATACCGCCGTCAACTCCATCGATAAAGGGCAGGCCGGCATCCTTTTTCATCTCTCCCCAGATCGGCGTCACCGGTTTACGAACAAAATCTTCAATCAATTTATCGCTGGCATCGATTACCTGATCCCAGATATCCCGGAAAAATCCCTCCGTACGATCACCTTTAAAAGCCCGCACCACCATGTCTTTAAATTCTTCCACCAGGCCGGTGTCATACATAATATGAAAAGGATATATCCCGTTACGTTTAAACCCCTCCCGCAACGCACGAATACGCCTTGCCGACGATTTAGGATTATTAAGGCCACCGTGGGCATATATGAGGAGATGACGATATTTTTTCTTACGGGCCGATTTTCTCAAACGTTCTATTGTGTTAAGGATGTCATCACCGGTACTCCAGTAATATCCCTGTTTTTTGAACTTACCGTCATCAAAATGGACAAAATGACCTGCGATTTCAAGACGTTTTGGCGTTGATCTGCCCGCTTCATCCCCCGATGTTGCCAGGGAACGAGATGTTAAACCAAAAATAGACGGTGTCGGAATTGCCAGACGGAATACCCAGCCGTCACTGATATTTTGTAACCAGTCCTCATAGAGCCAAACCGCATATCCGGACGATCCCCAGTCTGTTCCCCATGAATTTTGGACAATAAAACCATCTTCATTATATCCGACGATTGCAAAGGCATGACCACCTTCGGGCATGTTGGATGGTGTAATTACCGCTATATCTTTTTTCTTTGCAGCCCTGGGGTTGTACCAACCGGAATGAACCGTGGCGGAAACATAGATTGCACCAACTTCATTTAAGGCTGCGTGGTAATCCGTTATCTCCGGACGCAGTCGATAATAGGCGCCTGCCGTACAGAATCGCGCCGCCCGGGCCCGCTCAACGGTTAACTCTCCGGGGTCGTTAACCAAGTACCGCCAATCATCTTCACTGCAGACCCCCATATTCTTCCAACCACGTATGGCTCCCCGACAACTTGAGCCAACGTAATCCTCGCCGGGCCACTTGTCGTGTTTCTTGGCCATTTCATAGAGCATACGCGGGCTTGCTGCAAAATTACCGTTCCCTTTTTTTATGGTCAGGAGATCAATCACCGCAGCCAGACCAAAGCCGGTGCAAGCCCCTTCTTCTCCCTGGTCAAGGACCTCGCATATACCACGGTTATCAATTTGAGGTAGAAGTTGAATCAATGACGATTTATACATTCTATCCCTGCTGTCCGGGGTATCCTTTCTTGCGTTGAGTATTCGTTTTTTACCACCAATCTTTACTTTTTTTTGCTTAAATGGTTTTTGTGACATAATTCACTACCTCCGTTTAAGTTTTTTTGTACCGGGGAAAAACGAGCTGTTGCAAATATTTTCGTCGAGCACGCTTACGGGCTCGACGAAAATAGACGGGAAAGACACGGTTGAAGACGTATCAAAACGTTACGGCAAATGCATGAACTGCAAAGAGATATCTGGAGCTTGTACGAAACAGTTTCGAAATATTCGCTCTCTTTTCAAAACCAGAAATTTTAAATTTGTGCAGCGTTACAGCTGATATCGAAATCTTCACCACCTGCAACTATTATTTTAAAATTTTCCGAGATATTGGGTAAAAACGCACCCAGGACAAGCTCCAAGTCGATTACAAAATTCAGACTCAATACAAGATCGATGATCTTGAAAAATACTACTTACGGCTGGATATTCTTTATATTTTTTTCAGATACGGTTTGATTTTCGCCAAAGTTTTGTCACCAATACCTTTTACATCAAGCAAATCGTTTATATTTTTGAATTTCCCATTTGACTTTCGATATTTTATAATGGCATCGGCGGTGACGGGACCGATTCCCGGCAGCATCATAAGAACATCTTTTTTGGCACTGTTGACATTAACATTTTTGGGGATATCTTTTTTCACCTTCTTTGCAGCTCTTCTGGCCTTCTTTACCTTTTTGGTTACCTTCCTCTTCACATCTCTCTTTTTAGACGCCTTCTTCCCGGCTGACTTTTTCGCTTTTTTTACCTTTTTTTCCACGGATGACATAACATCCTTCTTTTTCGATGCTGCTTGAATTTCAGCGGGATGAAAAACCATACACATTGACAGGGCAAATATTACGGCCAACATAACATTCATTACTTTCATAACAGGCTCCTTTACGGCATCATTTCAAAAAATGAAAGAACGAACAAACCGACCTTTCATTTTTCAGTAAAAAAAGTTATCAGTGTCCAATCAGAAATGAGATATTTCCGGGCGAACACTATCTAGTGCTGTCCATGGATGAGAAATTTTGCACTAAATCGAGGCGCTTGATAAATTTAACCACAGGCATATATGCGATATTCCGAGGATTAAATTTTGAAAGCAACGAAGAATTAGGGGAAAATGGCCATTTATGGACAGGCACTATCTACCTATAGTAACTACATTTTACTATTCTTACAACAGGGTAGCGGCGGCTCCTTACAATTTTCCCACAGGTCTTCCTGTACAACACCAACAGTTGAAACGGAGAAAAAAATTGCCGGAAAAAACAAGACAGAAATCAAAAATTATCCGTTGCAAACAAATTATCCCAGCCGTCCCCGGCCAACAAGCCATGGACAACGCCTGTATCGTTTGTCACGACAATACCATTGTGGAAGTCGGCCCATATCGGACACTAAAAAAAAAATATTCGGCAGCAACCACCGACCTGGGTCAGGTTACCATAACACCCGGATTAATTAACGCCCACAGCCATCTCAATCTCTCCGGGCTTTATAACAAAACCCGGGACGGAGAAGGTTTTATTCCCTGGCTGTTGAGCCTGTTGGCCAATGACTACCGGACAACCGATTTTTCATCCGTAAAAAAAGCGGCAATTAGCGCCCAACAACAAGGTACCTGCTGCTTTGGTGATATCCTCTCCGGTCATAATCTTCATCTCACCGATATCCTTGATGAACTCCAGCTTCACTACACATGTTTTTACGAAGCATTCGGTTTCCCGCACGCGGATGCTCAACACCCCTCCATACCGTACAGAACAACCCCCCTGCAACGGATTTCCGGTGCGGGACACGCCCTCCACACCACCGATCCGGACTGCCTGCGCGTAATAAAAAGACAGACCCGAGCACGCAATCTCCCCTTTTCCATTCACCTCGCCGAACACCAGGACGAAATGACCATGCTCATGGGCGAAAAAAATTCCTTTTATAACCTGCTTAAAGACCGGGAATTGCTGGGGAACACCTATCGACCCCCCATGAAAACGGCAGTTGAATATGCTCGAGATCTCGGCATCCTCGACGCTGCCACCCTGGCCGTACACTGTGTACATATCAGCGACAAAGATCTTAATATCCTTCTTAAAAGCGGCACAAATATTTGTCTGTGCCCGCGCAGCAACCTTTTCATCGACGTGGGCAGAGCGCCCATGGAAAAAATTATCGACTCCGGAATTTCAGTGAGCCTGGCAACGGACAGCCTGGCCTCAAACCATGATCTAAACCTATGGAACGAACTCTTCCATTTTCTCAAAACAATAGAGCGTGATTTCACCCTTGAGGAGGCGGTTCAACTGCTTACCATCAATCCCGCCCGAGCACTTCTAATGGACAGGGAGCTGGGCAGTTTTGAAAAGGGAAAGATATTCAGATACGGAGTAGTGCCCGAGGAAATAGTGACGTATTTTGAAAAAAAGTGACAAAAAACCCAACCGGGAAGTTGTTCGGGAATACACATTTTGTGTTTTCAAACAACTTCTCCGGGCTTTTTTACACCACCGCTGGATAAACACATTTACTCCAATATCATTAACTTAATAACAAAACAATGTGTAACATCCTGTTCCGGTTACATAATAGGCTTCATGGAGCTCATATGCGAACGTAGCTCTTCACCAACTCCTTCAATATCCGTGTAACGAATTTCCTCATTAACTTCAATCAGGTCCATATTATCGGCGCTGTTATCGACGTCGCCAAGGCCCTTACCGATAACATCGGTATCAATATCCGCCATAAAATCCTCTAACAGGGGCACGGCGGCGTGGGTAAACAGGTAATTGCCGTATTCGGCGGTATCCGAGATAACTACATTCATCTCATACAACTTCCTACGTGCAATGGTATTGGCGATAAGCGGTACTTCGTGCAGGGATTCGTAGTAGGCGGACTCCTCTTTAATGCCACATTCGACCATGGTATCAAAGGCCAGTTCGACTCCGGCCTTCACCATGGCAACCATCAGAATGCCGTTATCATAATACTCCTGTTCTGGTATTTCCTCATCGGTGGAAACCGCCCGTTCAAACGGTGTTTCAGCGGTTTCTTTACGCCAGCGCAACAGATCGACATCCCCGTTGGCCCAATCCGCCATCATGGTTTCCGAGAATTTACCGGAGATAATATCATCCATATGTTTGCCAAAAAGCGGTTGTAAAATACTCCTTAGGTCTTCAGCCAGGTTATAAGCTTTAATCTTGGCCGGATTAGTAAGCCTATCCATCATCGCGGTGATACCACCAAGTTTCAGTGCCTCCGTAATCACCTCCCAACCGTTTTGAACCAGCTTTGACGCGTAACCTGGGTCAATTCCCTTTTCAATCATTTTATCAAAACAGAGCAGGGAACCAGTCTGTAACATACCACAGAGAATGGTCTGCTCCCCCATCAAGTCCGACTTAACTTCAGCGATAAATGATGACTCCAGGACCCCCGCCCGGTCGCCACCCGTACCGCAACAATATGCCTTGGCAATATCCCAGCCTTCGCCCTTGGGATCATTCTCACCATGTACGGCAATGAGCGTCGGTACACCGAAACCACGCTGAAATTCCTTACGCACCTCGGTACCTGGAGATTTGGGTGCCACCATAACCACCGTTAAATCATCACGAATCTGCATCCCCTCTTCAACAATATTGAAACCATGGGAATAGGAGAGGCAACCACCCTGTTTCATCAGCGGCATAACCTCCGATACCACGTCGGTATGCTGCTTATCAGGGGTCAGATTAATGACCAGATCCGCCTCCGGTATACATTCCTCGTATACAGCCACCTTAAAACCGTTTTCGGTGGCATTCTTCCAGGACTGACGTTTTTCACTGATAGCGCCCCAACGCAGGGCATAGGAAACATCGAGACCGCTGTCACGTAAATTCAAACCCTGATTAAGACCCTGGGCACCACAACCTACTATAACAATTTTCTTCCCCTTTAAATACTCAACACCATTAAATTCGGAATTATCCATAAAGCGACATTTTGAAAGTTCCGCCAACTGACGACGTAACGGCAAACTGTTAAAATAATTTGAGCCCATTATTATCTCCTTGTATCAACAACTATTCTTGGTAAGACGACAAAATGAAACATCCCGTCAATTACCCCCGTTCCTTATCTGATATATTGGCAATCTTCTGTTGCGTCAAGTGATTTATTTGATATATTGTATTGCAGAAAATGCAACAATCACCCCATCCCCTCTCCAAAAGGGTCAGCTCCCGTGAACATACAAGAACTCCAACTTTTCAGACACCTTGCCTCCACTCTCCATTTCGGCAAAACCAGCCTTGAGTGCAATATAACACCATCCGCCCTCACCCGCACCATTCAAAGACTGGAAAACGAAGTAGGTGAACTTCTCTTTTTCCGTAATAACCGCACGGTTCACCTTACCCCCGCCGGAACCATCTTTAAGGAATACTGCGAAGAAAGCATCAGTCTCTGGAACACCATGAAGAGTAGTCTTCAGAAAGATTCCATACTGCGGGGTGAACTAAAGCTGTATTGTTCAATAACCGCCATTCTTTCCATCCTACCGCAAATATTCAAGAGTTTTAAAAAGACGCACCCCGAAGTAACGATCCATATCCAGACCGGTGATGCCGCAAAGGCGATCAAAAAACTGCAAACCCGTGAAGTGGACGTCTCCATTGCCGCGCTACCCGATCGTCAGCCGGAGGGTCTCGCTTTTATCGAAATAGTCCAGACCCCCCTGGTCTGTATTTTTCCTAAACTATTCCCCGAGACAATTGTTTACAAAAATAAACAAATCGATTGGAGCAAAACCCCTGTTATACTGGCCTCCGAAGGTTTAAGTCGCATACGATGCGAAAAGTGGTTTGCGGATAAAGGTATTCGACCTTATATATATTCGCAGATCGCCGGTAATGAAGCCATTATTGCCATGGTGAGCATGGGCTGCGGGGTTGGGGTAGTGCCCCGCCTCGTTTTTGAAAAAAGCAGTTTAAAAGATGAAGTGGCCATTCTCGAGATGAACCCCCGGCTCGCCCCCTTCACCGTGGGGGCATGTATCATCGCCAAAAACATCAACAATCCGGTATTGGCCGCTTTCTGGAATATCGTGGAATCGGAAACGAATCCGCACCACCCTTAATCATGACCATCACACAGAGACAACAAAAAAGCCTTCGGGCAATAAACGTCGGCCTTGGCGCCAATATCCTCCTGGCCATCCTGAAAACAAGTATCGGTATTGTCGGCAACAGCCCGGCTCTCCTTGCCGACGGGATCAATTCAACATCCGATGTCGCCTACGGCATCGTTGTAAAAATTTTTATGGGACTGTCCGGAAAACCCGCCGATAAAGAACATCCCTACGGTCACGACAGATTGGAGTCCATTGCGGCTGTGGTGGTTGGCGCTTTTGTTATCACTACAGCAATTTCAATTTTCTGGGCCTCCATCAACAACGTCTACGAAATGATCCGTTCACCGGCCACTTTCCACGGCGCATCACAACTTGCCCTCTATATCGCTCTCTTTACCATTGCCGTGAAAACCTGGCTTGCCGCCTGGACACACCGACTCGGCAAACAGACCAGGAACAACGTACTGATGGCCCTGGCGGCGGATCACCGTAACGATATTTTTTCGGCCCTGGCGGCGACTATCGGCATAATTTTCGGGCAGATAGGTTTTCCCTGGGTCGACCCCCTGGCAGGCGGTATCGTCTCAATAATTATTTTACTTACAGGGGTGGAGATAATCCGTGAATCCGCCGCAGACCTGATGAACACCCTGCCCGGCAAACAGCTCACCACGGAAATACACAGTAAACTTGCCGACATGGATGATGTCCTCGATATTGAAGAAATACACGGCCACCGTTTCGGCATGTACATGGTGGTAAATATCACCATCGGTATTTCCCCCGAGCTGACGGTCGCCGAGGGCGATGATATAGCAACCAGGGTTGAACAGACCCTTATCCGGGAAATCAGTAATATGCGCCGGGTTTTTGTCCACTATCATCCGGTGAAACAACAGGGTTTGTAAACTTAAACCCCGCAAAACTCCGCCCATGGCATTACAAAACGATTATTCCCATCCTACAAAACATCCAGCGGATATTAATGAAACACAACCATACCAACAAGCCTCCCTTCCCGCCATGGGGTTCGGTCGAATCGTGGCAGGAGGCAAACCTTAGCCTGGATTTCCTGATCAAACACCACCCTAAATCCCTCGACAAAGCAAAAGTCATCGCCGATAATATCAGCCTGCTCTACCAACGCTTATCCTCCCCTATGTCAAGCCTGTGTGGGGTAACCTGTAATAGCTGCACGAGTCCCTGCTGCCCTGGCGCCAGACCGTATTTTGATTTCAAGGACCTGATCTTTTTCCACCTCAGTCACACCCGGCCACCGGAAGCGCAGACAATAAAAGAGCAGGCGGATCGATGCAGATATATTTCGATCAGGGGATGCACCCTGCCCCGTCTGCAACGCCCCTGGATCTGCACATGGTATATTTGCAGCCGACAACAACCATTACTCTCCAGCAACAGGGAATTTGCGAAAATACCGTACATAATCGCCGAAATCAAAGACTTGCGAGGACGACTTGAAGATGAATTTATCCTGACTGTTTCTCCCTGCAGCCCCAAACATCTTGCAAAAAAAACATAATTACGCTACAATTTTTACGTGGTTTCTTGCCTTCATGCACCATCCGGGGCAACCTTTGAGACTTTCCCCCGATTATCTGCATGGAGGGTGTAGTCACGCTCTAGACCTCTTCCAACATAATATTCGTTGGAGATATTCCAGGAATTCAACCCGAGGAGATCTACGTTGTCCTATAAAAAAATTATAACCATCCCGATACTTTTCCTTCTTCTTACCATCACCGTTTCACCCTGCGTAGGTGGAGAAACATTAACCGAATTCGATCGCAATGTTCTCACCGTCGCCGAGAAGTGCAGAGACGACGTTATCCAGGCCTTTAAAAGTTTTCTTGCCGCCAACAAACTAACCAAAAGTCAACTCTTTGATACATTTTACATCCCTATTCCCAACACTTCACCCCAGAAATACCACACCCAGTACGATCAAATCACCAATGACACCCTGGAGGCCATCCTCGACCGCTTCCTGGAGATGGACAGCCGCTTCCTCTTTGTTATAGCCGTCGATAAAAACGGCTATCTCCCCACCCATAACTCAAAATATGCAAAACCGTTGACATCCAATCCCGATTACAACGCAAAAAATAACCGCACCAAGAGGTTGTTTAACGACAGAACGGGTCTGGCCGCTGCCAGAAATACCAAGCCTTACCTCCTCCAGAGATACAGCCGTGACACGGGGGAGAATCTTTTTGATTTATCTGTACCCATTTACATAAACAAAAAACACTGGGGTGCGATTCGTATCGGCTACAGGGAATAAAAAGCACAGTGGTAAATTGTTGTTTCCAAGCCGTCTACAGCGATTATAAAACCAGCTATACAGTGGCAATTATTGCAGTTATTACTACTCTATATTAAAGGGAAAATACGTTATGTTGAGAATCATTACCGGCAGGATTGGTGTCAAAGTTTCGATTATGGTCAACGTGTTCATCTTCATCGTTATTGCAACGGGAACATATATTCTCATTACGAAACAGAGCAAGAGCCTGGAAGAAGAACTGTTGAGCAGAGGTAAAATCCAATCCATCGTCGGGGCAAAAATGATTGGCCAGATAATAGAAGAGGCCATAGACAACGGTGTCTTCTCCGTTGATGACGCCTTCGACACAAAATATGAAGAAATCGGTAACTTCACCCCGCCTAAATACCACACCCGTTATGATTCTTATCTGGATAAAGCAATCCTGGCCCTGGAGGATGAATTTCTTCTCGATAAAAGTATTGTTTTTGCCATCGCCGTGGACAGAAACGGCTATCTACCGACCCATAATACACGGTACCAACAACCCATAACCGGAGATATCGAAAAAGATCGGGTGGGTAACAGAACAAAGCGGATTTTTAACGACACGGTGGGCCTCAATGCAGCAACTAATGAAACAAAGGGTTTCCAGCAAGTGTACCACCGGGACACCGGAGTGACAATGTGGGATATTTCCTCACCGATCTACGTAAAAGGAAAACATTGGGGGGGATTCCGTGTTGCCCTTTCTCTCAAAGTTATAAATAACGCAAAAAAACATTTAAAGATGACGTTGCTCACCATTATGGGAACCATTCTCTTTCTTTCCCTCGTCCTTATTTTTATCGTTGTGAGCCGCTCCCTGGCCCCCATCAAGACACTTTCCGAAATAGCCAACGACCTTGCAAAAGGACAAAGACTGGATGACGAGATTGCCGTAACCAGCCACGATGAAATTGGTGAACTGCAAGGGGCAATAGAACGACTGAGAATAAGTATGGTAATGGCCATGCGCCGTCTGAAAAAACAATCCTGATTGAGTCATTTTACCTGAATCCTGTAAAATTTAGTGCCTTACTCCATAAAACCTGTAAAGAAAAACAAGAAAATAAAGGTAATGTTAAATTTAACGGGTTCATAACAGAAACAAGGCACTTGCTTGCAGCTTGTCTGCGTTAGGTTTCGGCTCAACACTCACCATATCGTCCGGTTTACCAACACACCCCGTGGAATGGTGAACCGGATGGTGACAGGGGGGCTTTCCCGCCGGATGATTGGCGGGGCCGCGTATCCACCCACCAATTGCGTCAACCCGCTACGACACGTCTCCCGATTTTCCACAAAACGTTAAAAAGAATCCTGGCCCAAAGACAAGCCTTTCAGTATGCTATGGTCACTAACCGGTCCACCGGGAATAATGCGCAGTCGAAAAACAACACATATTATCAAACGACCAGCTTCTGTTACATATAAGGATTCAAGAATTACAAGATGACCAGTTCTTCCGAAAAAACAAGCAAAGACAACCAATGGATCTTTTTCACCGGAAAAGAAATTTACCAGTTTCTTAACCGGGTAAAAGGACGCCTCAAGGGTATTACGGTATACGCCCTGGTCGGCAAAAGCGGTACCGGCAAAAGCTTCCGCGCCAAACTGCTTGCTGAAAAAATAGGGGTCTCCTATATTGTAGACGACGGTTTACTGATCTATGGAGAAACCATCCTGGCTGGCCGCTCGGCCAAACAGGAAAAACATTATATCAGCGCTATTAAAACCGCCCTCTTCACCGACCCGAAACAGCAGGAGATGGTGATCAAGGTCATTCAGAAAAGAAAAATTAAAAAAATTCTCCTCCTCGGCACTTCGGATAAAATGGTGGAGAGAATAGCCGAGCAGCTCGAACTGCCACCCATCAGCGAAATCATTCGTATAGAAGAGATTGCCTCCACAAAGGATATCGAAGACGCCATTAAGTCCCGTTCCGAAGAGGGAAAACACGTTATCCCCGTCCCGGCAATTGAGGTAAGAAGGGATTACAGCCAAATACTATCCGATTCAATCAGGATCTTTTTCAGGGGCGAAAAACGACAGGGTGATGTTAAAAAATCACGCTTTTTCGAAAAATCGATAGTGCAGCCGGATTATCAACCCCAGGAAGAACAGAAAGGTAAAGTAACCATCTCCGAAGCGGCTTTGACCCAGATGATATTCCACTGTATCGACGAATATGATGATGACGTCCAGGTC
Source organism: uncultured Desulfopila sp. (assembly GCA_964594945.1). Lineage (GTDB taxonomy): Bacteria > Desulfobacterota > Desulfobulbia > Desulfobulbales > Desulfocapsaceae > Desulforhopalus_A. The sequence continues at coordinate 5,867 of CAZQOD010000044.1, read as the reverse complement.
AACAAGGTGAAGGTGAAAGTGGGTCGTTCCGGCTATGATATCGACCTTTTCATCGGTGTACCCTACGGAAAAACCCTTAACAGTGATCTTGAAAAACTACGAAAATATATTCAGGACAGCATTCAGAAATACACCGGTATTATACTGAAAACACTGGAAATATCAATAGACGAAGTTTCCAGCAGAACAAAATAAAAATGGTCGGGAAGAGAGGATTCGAACCTCCGACCCCAGCGTCCCGAACGCTGTGCTCTACCAGACTGAGCCACTCCCCGACATATAATATTCAACATGGCCCCAACGCCACCGTGTCTGATCCGGACGTCGGGTCGGCACCCGTTAAAAAGCATACCTATCTTTACGAAATTCTATTTCAAAAAACAAGGAAGAAATTCATAAAATAAACGAAAGTGGCTGTTTATGGGAATCAGGTCTTTTTGATCTCGACCGGACGTGAAATCTCGGCCAGACTGCTGAGAATTCTTGCAAGACTTCGTATAACCGCCTGAAACGCGTCCCAGTCTTTCACCACAAGAACAGTCTGTTTAGCGTAGGCCAACTCTTTTTTGTCCATTACATACTCCTTTAATACTGGGGAACAGTAACGGCCCGGCAATAAAAAAACCCCGGACCAAAACAATCTGATCTGGGGGCCCTGATTTTCACCACAGACACATTCGCCTATCTCCCTTTCCTCGGGGAGCATAGTATTATCCATCAAGGCAGGTATTCTGACTTCCGGCTCAATCTACTAATCGCACCTTCCCGAAATAATTCAGTGGTTCAAGCGATTTTCGTCCCCGGTTACAGCGGCGGGCCCGTCCCGGATTTTCACCGGGTTCCCTTCTGCTCCCCAATCTCTACTCAACGATCCATACTTCAAATTCCACATCCTAAAATCGCAAGATCCGGGTTACAGTCTCTTTCGATACCCTGACAACCAAAATATTATACACAATCCGCCCACAAGTCAACAGGTGAGTTTGTGGAAACATTGTTATCATCCAGATTATTTCCCGTTATTCGTGGCAGGAAGACTTAAACGCCCGCCGATCGAAGCAGCTATAATAACCACCATTCCCAGCAAAACCTGGGGAGAAACACTTTCACCGTGAATAACCGCCACTAAAAGGACGGCAAGCGGCGGAGTCAAATAGCTGAGAAAACCGATAACAACCATATTCCCACCACTGACCGCACGATTCCAAAGAAAAAATGACAGACCCAACGGGACGCATCCCAGATAAACTGCGGCCAGCAGAGCTGAAAGAGACGGCATCTCATGGGGCATGGTAACCATATAAATCAGCGACGATAAAATCGCCGCGTAAATAGTGAAAGCCGTCATCGGTTCCTTTTTCAGACCAATCCGCCCCAACGCTACGGAAAAACTTGACCATATCAAACCACAGCCCAAAGCCAAGATATAACCCAACATATATCCAGCATCAAAGGAAAGCGACTTACCGGATGAGATAACAAGAACCACACCGAACAAACCGACCAGTGCCGTAAAAATTATGGGAATTTTAACTTTCCTGTAGAGAAGCAGGGAAGAAAAAACAACAATCCAGAAAGACCAGGTTGTCGATAAAATCGCCCCCTCGGCAAGGGGCGCAATGTCCAATGCTTTGTAATAGACAAAATGATAAAAAAATATACCCCACACCCCCAGCAACGAACCCTTTACACCGGGGATATACAGGGTAAACGAGCGGGTCATGATAATATCCTGCAAATAGAGAAAAAGCGCAGCACTGGTGAAGCTGAAAAACATAAGCTCTGCAGTCGACAAGCCGACAAGCCCCGAACCGGTGGCGGCAGGCAGGCTGGCCCAGCAGAATATTGCCCCAATGGCATAGAGATAATGTTTCATAAAATTATCTGTTAATGTCCGTCCTGCAATCTTCTTATTTCGGCAAGCATCTCCCGTCCGCCATTACCCAATATATACTCGCCCGCACGAAAACCTAGTTCTTGTGCCTCCTGCACCGTTCCCTTTTCTGTTGTACGCAGGATCTTCGCGCCGTCAAGACTCGCCAACCCGGCATTAAGGGTAATAATATTATCCGCCACCACCGCGTGGCCAAATGCCGGAATGCTGCATCCCCCTTCAAGTTTTTTTAAAAACGCCCTCTCCGCCAGCAAACAATATTCACTTTCACTATTATTAAGGCTTTCCCTGATCCTTGCAACTTTTTCGGGTGCCAGGCTCACCGCCGCCTCAATGGCAATACAACCCTGGCCCACCGGGGGTGTAAATAATTTTTCATCAAATTCCGTTACAATCATCGATTCGTAGCCCATGCGTTTCACCCCCGCAAAGGCCAGTATCAGCCCATCGCAATGACCATCGGCCATTTTTTTTATCCGCGTCTGCAAATTACCGCGCATCTCCACCGCCTGTACATGGGGATAAAAATGTTTTAAAAACGCCCTTCTCCGCACCGAAGAAGTGCCGATTACCAGGGGACGACCCTGGTCCGAAATATCCAGGGAACCATCCAGGCTCAGCAATACATCGTTGACTTTTTCCCTTTCGGTGAAAGCAATCAGATTAAACCCTTCCGGAAGATGCGATTGCATATCCTTGGCGCTGTGCACGGCAATATCCGTTACACCACCGGCCAACTGTTCTTCGAGCTCCATGGTAAAAACCCCTTTACTGCCGATTTTTGCAATGGAGGTATCAAGGATTTTATCCCCCAGGGTTTCCATACTGTTAATCCGGGTCTTCATCCCGTTCCTATTCAAACATGCCGCCACTGTTTCCGTTTGCCACATGGCGAGTTTACTTTTTCTTGAACCAATTGTTATCATAATATTTTCCGATTCATTCAGTTGTTAACCGCTAAAAATAAAAAGAGGATAGCACATCCGAACAATTAATGGTCTCTTAAAAAATCTGAATAAACGTCGCCGTGCCATTGCCCGAAGGACGGTAAATAAGTATTATTAAATATGCGCTTACTTCTCTACAATATGCGATACGGAACCGGCCATAAAAATGGTTTTCACCTGCCCGTCCCGTTTGCCGGATATTTTAAAAACACCACCGAGCATCTGCAACGTATTATCACTTTTATCGAGACCATAAATCCGGATATTGTGGCCTTGATTGAAGTCGATTCCGGTTCCTACCGTACAGACAAATCCTGTCAGGCAAGGACCATTGCCGAAAAACTTGGCTACAACTACGTGGTTGAAAGCAAATATAAAAACGATTCACTGGCCCTTAAGGTTCCGGTTTTAAAACAACAAGCCAACGCCCTTCTTACCAGGCAGGGTATCGAAGGCTACCGGTTCCATTACTTTGAACAGGGTGTAAAAAGACTGGTTATCCAAACCGATCTCCAGACCATCGCCATATTTATAGTGCATCTCTCGCTCAAATATCGTCACAGGCAAAACCAGCTTGAATACCTCCACTCACTCACCGTGGAAACGGATAAAGAGATTATCATCGCCGGAGATTTCAACACCTTTTGGGGAAACAGGGAATTAAACCTCTTTTTGGCCGCCACCGGCCTGCAAAACGCCAATATCACCAACGCTCCATCCCACCCGAGCCATTCACCCCACCGCCAACTCGATTTCATTTTACACAGCCCGGGTATCCGCATCGACAACTTTTATATCCCCGATGTTCGACTCTCCGATCATTCACCGCTCGTTTGCGATTTTTCGTGTGTTCTTACCTGATAACGGGGAAGATTTACGGTGAAACAACTCCCTTCATGGAGCCTACTGACAACGGAAATCGTACCTCCATGGGCCTCCACCACCGCCTTCACATAATTTAGACCAAGGCCCAGCCCCTTTTGTGAGCGGCTCCTATCACCCCGGTATAATCTATCCCAGATACGATTTAACTCATTTGCCGATATACCCATGCCGTTATCAGCAAAAGATACGACGACGGTCTCAGCCGTTGCTTTCACCCCTATTTTTACCCACCCCCCGTCCCTGCCGTATTTAATCGCATTATCGAGAAGATTTGCCCAAACCTGGGCAATCCGTGTTATATCGACATGGGCCGACAGTATCGAATCATTGTCCATCGTTACCCGAATATCTCGTTCTTCGGCAATATATTCATAGAGGACAATTACCTGCTCTATGGATTTGACAAGATCACACTCCTGCAACTCAAGACGCATCGTCCCCGATTCAGCCTCTGCAACTGTCATCATAATATTCAACATGGCCAGAACACGCTCCGATTCTTCAAGACAATCGGAGAGAACCTCCTTGAGCCTCTTTGGATCATCTTCCGCCTGGAGCCCGTATTCCGCAACGGAACGTAACCTGGTCATGGGGGTTCGCAGGTCATGGGCAACATTATCAAGGGAATTCTGCATTTCAAAAACCAAGTGCCGGTTATGACGCAGGAGCTGGTTAATCTGACCGTAGAGGCTATCCAGCTCCGGTCCGTTGCCGCTCTCGGGAAGAACCCCCTTTGTCTCCCCATGCAACAGTCTGTTAATCCGTGCTTTTGTTGCAATCAGGGGGGAGAGACTGAGTTTAATAAACAGAAGCGCTACAGGCCAGAGAATAACGCAACCGGCAAAGGTTACGAAAAGTGTATAGCGCACCAATTTTCTGTAAAGGCGATAACCTTCAACACTCTCCTTGCCCGCCTGAATTGCCACCCTTTCATTATAATCCCTGGTAATGACGGTGAACACTTTCCGCTCCTGGCCGATGGCAATTTTCAGCCATACCCCGCTGACGGTGGGGGCAAGATCAACAAGGCCCTGCAGACTGTCAAAACCCGTCCTGTTATCAACCAGAAAGACCTGGTCGCTACCGTCTATTATTCGTATAAAAGTGAGACCCTGCAGCAAACTACCACCTTTGGGCCGGAAGCCGACAAAGGGATTGCCAGCAGAACGATGACGGGCCAGATAACCATCCAGCAACTGTACCGTTTTATTTCTGTCCAGGGCCTGTAAATGGACACGCATAATGAAAAGATATACCAGGGCCAGGAATATGCCGGTCCCCCAGAAAATAAAAAATATGGGCAGGGCCCTTTTTGATCTGGACCAACTGAAATCCTCCTTACTGATCTTTAAGAACATAGCCGACGCCCCTGACGGTATGTATCATTTTTCGATCATAACCCTTGTCCACTTTATTGCGCAGCCTGCAAACAAGGACGTCCACAACGTTTGTCTGCGGATCAAAGGCATAATCGTATACCCTTTCCAGGATTGCGGTCTTTGACAGGACAATACCGGCATTACGCATCATGTATTCAAGAAGTGCGTACTCCTTGGCCGGCAGTTCAATTTTCTCCCCGTTCCTGTACACCTCATGTTTTAGGAAATCCATCTCAAGATCCCCGACCCTGACCAGCATGGGTTGAACATTTTTTTTATCCCGCCTGATAAGGGCCTGCACCCTTGCCAATAATTCACTAAATGAAAAGGGTTTGACCATGTAATCATCCCCACCCCTCTGCAGACCCTGAATCCTGTCATCCACCGACTGCTTGGCACTGAGGATAAGCACAGGCGTATTAACCCCTTCCCTGCGCATTGTTTCAATCAGGCTGAGGCCATCAAGATGGGGGAGCATAAGATCGATAACCGCGGCATCGTGGGGAGCGACCATGGCCTGCTCCAGACCGCTTCTCCCGTCTCCGCACAGATCCACGCTGAATCCGGCTTCTTTTAAACCCTTTTCGATAAACGAGGCGATAACGCTATCATCCTCAACTAATAGAATACGCATAAGTCCATATCGCTATTACTCCTCTAACTTAAGGCAATGACGGTACAGTTCCTCCCCGTCACCCCATCTCCACCACGACCAGCCCGCCGAAAAGAAAAATAATCATCTGAACAACAGGTACAGATAGC
>CAZQOD010000043.1:0-22973 GCA_964594945.1 uncultured Desulfopila sp. | reverse complement strand
TATAATACTATTGAAAAAGTAATTGCATTATTTTGTAGTAAAAATTTTTATTGCAAACCCCAAAACTGTGTTACCAAATTTCCCTCCAGCAAGAAAAAGATAATGATTGATTTGCACTATGCTCAACAACTTGTATTGGCCGAAGTAGATAGATTAGGTGGTGAGGATGTGGCGCTGGCGGATGGTTTGGTCCGGGTGGCGGCGGTCGATATAAAGGCCGGTATGGCCCGACCATCTTTTGATGAGTCGACGCGTGACGGCTATTGCCTTCCACCGCTTACCGATAATTACGGTGAAGATCGACATAATAAACAACGATATAAGATCGCGGGTGAAATTCCGGCGGGTCGGGCAAGTGAGCAAGCCGTGCGCCCCGGTTATGCCCACAGGATTATGACCGGGGGCTGCGTACCCGCTGGCTGTGTACGTGTCGTTCCTTTTGAGCAGTGCAGCGAGGATGGGCAATGGTTGAGTGTCAGGCGGGAGGCGCTCTTTTTGCCAAAAACATTTATCCGCAGGAAAGGCTGTGAAATAGCAGAAGGGGACAGGCTGGTAGCCGCCGGGCAAAGACTGCTGCCGCAACATTTAGCACTCCTTGCGGGGTGTGGTGTTGACTCCGTAACGGTGGTTAAAAAACCGGTTGTCGGCTATATATGCAGCGGTAGTGAGCTGAAAATTTCGGGTCGTGACTTGAGAAAAGGTGAGAAAATCTCCTCAAATTCTTATTTATTGCAGGGGTTGCTACGTATAAACGGCTCTATTGGCGAAGGGCTTGGTCTGATCCGGGATGATATACAGAGTTTGCAGGACTGCATGATCGAAGGAAAACAAGGGAAGCTGGATATGATAATCAGCACCGGCGGCCTGGGGCCCGGCAAATATGATCTGGTCAGGGCTGCATTTGGAGCGGTCGGCGGCAGGATAATTTTCACCTCCCTTGCCATGCGCCCCGGTAAGTCGGTTTTATTTGGTGTTTTAGGAAAAACCCTGTTTTTCGGGCTGCCGGGCCCGCCTTACGCGGTAAAGACACTCTTTGATGTGCTGGTTGTTCCGGCCCTGGTGGTGATGCAGGGGCGGGAGGGAATGTGGCCGAAAAAGATGCGGGCTTCTTTGCGCCACGGGCTTGAGGTTGGGGGTGCGGTTCTTCGTTTAAAAGATGCGATAATGGAATATACGTCGGGACAATGTACAGTCCGGGTGGCCGAGCGTTTTGAGATGGCAAACTGTTATCTTATACTTGAAGCGGGACAAAACCACTATCCGGCGGGAGCTCCTGTTGATATCCTGGTCCTGGAACGGCGCTGGTGAGCGACAGCGGCTATTCCTGGCACTTTGGGCAGTAAAAACTGGCCCGTCCCCCGATGATCCGCTTTTGTATGGCGGTGGAACATATGGTGCATGGTTTGCCGTCCCTGCCATAGATTTTAAAATTCATCTGGAAATAACCGCTTTCCTGGTTGGCGTTGACGAAATCGCTGATGGTCGAGCCGCCGCAGGAGATGGCATGTTGCAGTATTTCACGGATTTTTTCAACAAGTGTCCGCCATTCTTTTGGCGAGACGTTATTTGCCCGCCGGGCAGGGTGCAGACCGGCGGCAAAAAGGCTTTCGTTGGCGTAGATATTACCAATGCCCGCCACCGTGCTGTTTGTCATGATAAAGGTTTTAACGGGCAAGCTCCTTTTTTCGGCCAATGTGTGGAGATAATCGCCGTCGAATGCGCTGTCAAAAGGTTCTGGGCCGGTGCTCTTAAAGAAGCCCTGTTCAAGATCCGTGACTTCCCCGCCCGTTAGGAGATGTACCGAACCAAATCTACGGGTGTCGTTGAAACGCAGTTCCGTATCGTTATAGAGTTGTAGACGGAGATGGTCGTGCTTGGCGACGGGCGAGTCAATGGGAAAAACACCCAGGTTTCCGGTCATACCGAAATGAAAAATAAGCAGGGTGGACGAGTCCAGATAGCAGAGTAGATATTTTGCCCTGCGTTCAACTGCCACCACGGTTTTGGAGGTCAGTTTCCTTGTTAGAGTGGTCTGCGGGATGTCGTGGCGCAGTTTTTTATCACTGCGGGTTATTTTTTTTATTTTTTTACCCAGCAAAAACGGGCGAATAGTCTGACAAATTATTTCTACTTCGGGTAGTTCCGGCATTAACGGTTTTCCTTAAGTGTCGTGATTGCCAGGGCATAATCCCGGAAGATACCGGCAACCACTGTTATATATTCCGGCCATTGTTTTGTGCGCTCGTCTTGTAGAGCAAAGGTCAAAACGGCGCTATCGTCCGTCGCTCTCTTATATTCCTGCAAGATAATTTCCGTAAAATAGGGCATGGTTTCGCCGCTTAAACATTTTTGAATCGCCTCTTTTGCGGACCAGAGGATGGCGAGTTGCGATAGCTCGTTGTCGGCGACAAAAGCGCGTTGGAGAATGGTCTGTTCTCCTTTTAAACAATATTTTTCTTTTACCCTGTAGAGGCTGTCTTTTTGTTTCTGGATATCAACGCCGCAATACCGGCGTGAGGTTATTGCCATAACATATTCTTTGCTGTGGGAGATTGAAATATCCGGTACCGGGTATGGCGGGGCGGGTTGTATAGACAAAGAAGGGCGACCGTGCTTGGAGTTGATTATCTCGATCTGTTCCATCTCGATTGTGTATTGGAAGCATGTTTTAAAAAAATTAATAACGCTGATTTTACCACATATTCTGCCCGTTAGATATTCGGATCGCCGTTTATCGAGTTTATATTTTTGCAGTTTTTGTTGTTCGTTGCCGTTGAGAAATCGGCCGGGGTGAGCCGTGTCGGCGGTGGTTATCCGTGTGTCTGTTGCCGGGATCAATTTACGCATTACCGGGAAAACCGGTGTTGTTTTAAAAATATTATTTATGGTTCCGGTCAGTGTTGCAGGGAAGAGATTAGTTGACATTGCCTGTGGTTTGACCCCTTTAAGTCAATAATTAAATTAATAAAAAGCTTGCAGTTTAAATCGTTCCTGCTAATTTTGTAGTTGATGTGATGCGAATAACTGTCTGAATTTTAAATTGATCAAGAGGGTACTATGGAACAGTTTCCCAGTTTAACGGTGTATGATTTGGTGGTATTATGTCTCTTCTTGCTCCTTATCGGGCGGGGGGTTTGGATGGGCCTTCTCAAGCAGGTTACCGGTTTTATTGCACTGTACCTGGGATATTTTGTGGCCAGCCAGTATAATGACAGAATCTTTCCTGTTTTGCGAGATATATCGGATAACCCCAAGGTGATCTTTTTGACCAGTTGTGTCATACTCTTTGTCGTCACCTATGTGGTGGTGATGTTGTTGGGGAAAATATTGAGTTATGTAATTCATTTGACGATTACTGGCTGGTTTGATCGATTGCTGGGTGGTGTGGTTGGTTTTGCCAAGGCCGTTATCCTCGTGGTATTGCTGCATATGGTTATGGGCACGATTCTGGCTCCGGAAAACCAGATGTTACGAACCTGCGGCAGTTGCAGTATTCTAAATCAGGCCGTGGATATTACCCGCAGTTTTATAAAAAATGAAGACCTGCGCAACTCCCTGGCCCAAAAAAAACCGGCAATTGCCCTGGATGCCGTGAAGAAGGCATTGACTACGGATAAGGCGGCGGACGAGACTGCCCAACCTGTTGCTGGTGATGCGGCTGCGGCTGGAGATGCGGCTGCGACCGCGGACCCGGCGCCGGAAGAGTCGGAAGGGCAGCAAGATTAGTGCCTTACTCCATAAAACCTGTAAAGAAAAACAAGATAAAGGTAATGTTCAATTTAACGGGTTCATAACAGAAACAAGGCACTTATTTGCAGCTTGTCTGCGTTAGATATCACCGTTGGAAATTGCATGTGAAGGGTGGGAAAAAAAGGAGTCCGGAATCTTATCGGCTGCGGGAATACAGAACCATGCCGGATATGGAGGAGTTATATTCGTGCGCGGTGCGGGTCAAAGACACGGATCTGCATATATTGAGTGATTGTGATGTGTCGGGACAGGCCGTGGATCTCGCCTTGCAATATCGGCTTCAGGTTGAAACCTACGCCAATGGTCGCCCGGAGTTTATCCATAGTCTCGTGCCCCTGGCCCAGGACAGGCAGGCACCGCCCATTATCAGGGATATGCTGGCCGCCGGTCGGAAGGCAAGTGTCGGGCCGATGGCCGCAGTTGCCGGTGTGATAGCCGAATATGTGGGCAGGGCGCTGCTCGCTGCCGGATGCAATGAGGTTATAGTTGAAAACGGTGGGGATATTTTCCTCCACCGCTGCCGTGGCTGTACCGTTGCGATATTTGCCGGGGAATCACCGCTTAGCCTGGAGGTGGGCGTCAGGGTTGGCGAGCAGCTGATGCCGGCGGGTGTCTGTACCTCGTCCGGTACGGTGGGCCATTCCTTGAGTTTTGGTCGTGCCGATTCGGTCACCGTTCTTGCCCAATCCACGGCCCTGGCCGACGCTGTCGCGACCAGGCTTGGTAATGAGGTGGGGGTGTCAGCGGGAAAAGACCGTGGTATTCAACGGGCCCTGCGGCTGGGTATGGAGATAGAGGGTATTCGCGCTGTTGTGGTTATTTGTGATGATAAAATCGGGGCTGTGGGGGATGTTGAACTGGTTAAATTAAAATGATCGGCCCGGGGAATCCGGACCAGGGGTGGCCTTGCAAATGGGGCGGAATAGAGAAAAACGCATGGTGGATCGTCAATACCTTGTTTTCTATCTGCGTCTTTTTGACGGGTTGAGTAGTAAGGTTCTTGGTCATCTTGTTGATTTTTCAACAAAGGGGTTGATGATGATCAGTGACGAGCCGATTGAAGTCAACGAGGATTATCGTCTGAGGATGTGTTTGCCCGCCCAGTTGAAAGAAAGGCGGGATATTATCTTCACCGCGACCAGTCGCTGGTGTCAGAAAGATAATAATCCTGATTTTTATTTATCGGGGTTTCGCTTGCACGCCCTTGATGAAAAGACGGAGAGGATTATCATCCATCTCCTCAAAGAATTCAGTTACCCGTGAGGGGATTGTTTTTCCTGTTTTCCAGCGCTTCCGCCAATAATTGTTCTTTATTGTCCGCAACAAAGATGTCTATATCTTCTTGCCAGTTTGTAAAGATGGAGAGCCCGGCGTCCTTTAAAACTTTGTTTTCCAGGATGGAATTGGCAGGCCTGGCCGCCGGGGTCGGGTATTCGCTGCTGGTGCATGGCCTCATTTTATATGGAACTCCCATGGCATCCAGGAAATAACGGGCACCTTCATACCAGGAAGAATGTCCTTCGCTCGTGGCGTGGACAATACCGTTTATATCGGTATCGAGGATCCGGCGGATCTGTTCGGTCAGGGTACGTGACCACGTCAGGGCCCCGTATTGATCATTAACTACCTTTAATTCCTGTTCGGGTCGGGTAACCGCCAGTTTAAGCATGGTCTTGAGAAAGTTGGGGCCGGAGAGCGAATAGAGCCAGGCTGTGCGCAGGATAATATGGTCACCGGCGTATTGTTGCACCGCCTCTTCACCGGCAAGTTTGCTCTTGCCGTATTGGGAAATGGGGTTTGCCGGGTCGGATTCCAGGTATGGTGTGGGGGCAGGTCTGAAACCGTCAAAGATATAGTCGGTGGAGATATGGATCAGCTTACAACCGAGTCTCCTGCCCGCTTTTGCCAGATATTTCGGGCCCTGCGCATTTACCTGCCAGCTGAGCTGCAGCTCCGTTTCACAAATATCCACCGCGGTGAATGCGGCACAGTTTATGATGATATCGGGGTGTATGTCGTGAAAAAATGCATCAACACTGCTTCGGCTGCCGATATCAATATGGGGGAAGTCACAACCCATGACCTCGTGATCTTCGGAGAGGAGAGTTCGGCAGTCCGTGCCGAGTTGGCCTTTGTCGCCTATAATAACAATTTTCATTATAATCTATAGCCTTTTTCGGCTCTTATCTAAATTTTTCTTTTTCTTCGGCCACAAAATCGACAATATATTGGCCATATTGATTTTTCAGTGTATCTGCTGCGAGTGCGGCCAGTTGTTCCAGGTCTATATATCCGAGCTGATAGGCTATCTCTTCCAGGCAGGCGATCTTGAGCCCCTGCCTGTTCTGAACGGCCTGAACATAACTTGACGCCTGTTGCAGGGACTCGTGGGTGCCGGTATCCAGCCAGCAAAAACCGCGGCCCAGGGGGGTCACCTTCAGGATGCCCCTCCTGAGGTATTCGTTGTTGATATCGGTAATCTCCAATTCACCCCTGGCCGATGGTTTAACGTTCTTGGCGATGGAGATAACGTTGTTGTCGTAAAAATAGAGTCCGGGAACAACAAATTTTGATTTTGGATTGCTCGGTTTTTCAATTATGCTGATGACCTGGTTATCTTTGTTGAATTCAACCACTCCGTATCGTTCGGGATCTTTAACAAGATAACCGAAAATAAGACCACCCTTTTCGAGTCTGGCTGCGCTGGTCAGGATATTGGAAAAACCGGGGCCAAAGAAAATATTATCCCCCAGGATGAGTGATACCGGATCTTTTCCGATAAAGGATTCGCCTATGATAAAGGCTTGGGCAAGTCCGTCGGGGCTGGGTTGTACGGCGTAGTCGATGTTTAAACCCAGGTGCGAGCCGTCAGAGAAAAGTTCTTGGAAAATGGGGAGGTCATGGGGGGTTGAGATAATAAGTATTTCCCTGATTCCGGCCAGCATAAGCACCGACAGGGGATAATATATCATCGGTTTATCGTAAACCGGCAATATCTGTTTACTGATGGCCTTCGTCAAGGGAAAAAGTCTTGTGCCGGAGCCGCCCGCGAGGATTATACCTTTCATTGCCATGGCGCTTTGGTGGTAGAATTTAAGTGGTGGTCAGCCATATATTTGTCTTTTTACAATTATTGCCAAGTTTGATTCTTGATGTTGGAACCAATATCTTTTACAATCGGTGCCTGGAAATCGCAACCGGGTTTTTGTTCCACCTGGATTTTGCGATTGCTACGCTCTGAACCTTTGTTCTTTTATATGAAAATGCCTTCTCTTTTGAGTCGCTTTCATTGTTCGTTGTGGCTATGGCCTGATAATTTGGTCCAGCCATGCTGGTTACTGAACATACGGGGCATCAACAACGCTTAGGTGTGATGCATTCCGACCCGCAATGAAACACATCCGGTGAAACTGCGTATAAAATTTCGGCTGTAATTGTGGCGATAAGCAACCCTGGTTGCCCGATGTTTATCCAGAAATGAGTTATTTCGAAGTCTGCGCCATCTGGTTTAAATCGAGGCGCCAGATAATGGTGCCAAGGTGGGCAAGAGTATACTTAAGCTTTACTTAAAAGGAAAATAAAAAATGGAATTACCCCTGCCGTCCTGTTTCAAGGCCTATGATATTAGAGGTAAAGTACCGGATGAACTGAATGTGGATCTGGCCGAAAAAATTGGTGCTGCCTTTGCGGCGATATATGACCTTAAAAGGGTCGTGGTCGGTCGGGATATACGCCTGAGCGGCCCTGAATTATCAGCCGCTCTTGTTAAGGGCCTGAGGACAATGGGGGTCGATGTCCTGGATCTCGGGATCTGCGGTACCGAAGAAATGTATCATGCCGTCTTCAGCCTCGAAGATGACGGTGTAGACGGTGGGGTTATTGTTACCGCCAGTCATAATCCCGCTGACCATAACGGTATGAAATTTGTCGTTAAGGGTGCGCGGCCGGTGACGGGGGAATACGGCCTGGCCAAAATGGGGCGTATGATTGTCGAGGACAATATTCCACAGGGCGGAGAACGCGTCGGGGGTTTTGAAAAAATTAATGTGCGGCGGGAATATGTGCGTCATCTGTTGGGATATATTGATGTAACAAAACTCAAACCCTTGAAAATTGTGGTAAACAGCGGTAACGGATGCAGTGGCGCAATTGTAGACGAACTGGAAGGCCGCCTGCCTTTTAAATTTATCAAAATGAATCATCTGCCGGATGGTAATTTTCCCAAGGGGGTTCCGAACCCGCTCCTTCCCGAAAACAGAGAAGAGACGTCACTGCGTGTCCGCGAGTTTGGTGCCGATCTGGGTATTGCCTGGGATGGGGATTTTGATCGCTGTTTTTTCTGGGATGAGCAGGGCCGTTTTATTGAGGGTTATTATGTGGTCGGGTTGCTGGCGGTGGAGATACTGAAAAAACACCCCGGCGGAACAATCCTCTACGATCCGCGTCTGATCTGGAATACACAGGAATTGGTCGCCGCCGCGGGCGGTGTCCCCCTGAAGACGAAAACCGGCCATGCATTCATTAAAGAGCGGATGCGTAAAGAAAATGCGGTGTATGGCGGCGAAATGTCGGCCCATCATTATTTCAGGGATTTTGGTTATTGTGATTCGGGAATGATCCCCTGGTTGCTGGTCGCCGCCATGCTTAGTAACAGCGATATGAAATTGTCACGGATGGTTCAAAGTCGTATGGAGGCCTTTCCGGTATCGGGCGAAATTAACAGCGCGGTTGAGGATGGGGATGCGGTTATTGCAAAAATAAAGGAGCATTACGACGACGGGGAAAAAGATTTTACCGATGGCTTGAGTGTTGATTATGGGAATTATCGTTTTAATATCCGGAAATCAAATACCGAGTCGCTCCTGCGTCTTAATGTTGAGAGTCGCGGGGATAAGGAGTTGTTACGAAAGATGACACAGGAACTGTTAAGTTTTATAAAATAGAGAACTATGCAGAGAAATATCGGGATATGGGCATGGGCTCGACAACATAAGGAAAGGGGAGTGGTGTGGTAAAGATTCAACCGGTAATTTTGGCGGGTGGTACGGGTTCAAGACTCTGGCCGTTGTCCAGGGAACTCTATCCTAAGCAGTTGTTGCAGTTAACTGACGACTTGTCACTGCTGCAGACGACTCTGATGCGGGTGGAACGATTGCCGGACGTGCTTCCCCCCATTGTCATGGTCGGGGAGGAACATAGGTTTATTACACTTTCCCAGGTGGAAGAGCTTAATCTATCGCTTGATGTTTCTATTTTGTTAGAGCCGGTCGGCAGGAATACCGCCCCCGCTATTTGCGCCGCCGCCGAGTATTGTTCGGCCGTGGCTGACGATGTTATTCTATTGGTCTTACCGGCCGATCACGTTGTTATGCAGGGCGATAAATTTATTGCAGCCGTTGAAGAGGCTGCAAAGCTCGCCGAAAAAGGAAAAGTGGTCACCTTTGGTATACGTCCCAAAAGTCCTGAGACCGGATATGGATACATCGAGCTTGGTGATGCTAACCAGGTTGTTTCGTTTAAAGAAAAGCCGGTTTTATCGGTCGCCGAGGATTATCTTGCCAGGGGAAATTTTTTTTGGAATAGCGGTATGTTTGCCTTTTCTGTGCAGACATTTAAAGGGGAAATGGAAAAATATGGGTCCGAGATGCTGGCCCATATGAAGGATGCTGTTCTTAATGGTGTTGAAGACGGTCGTTTTTTTCGTCTTGAAAAAACGGCCATGAGCCAATGTCCCCGTGATTCCATTGATTATGCCCTGATGGAAAAGACCGATAACTCGGCCGTTGTGGTGGCCGATATGGGCTGGTCCGATATTGGCTCATGGCAGGCGTTGTGGGATGTTCTTGAGAAGGACGAGGCCGGCAATGTGACCAGGGGTGACGTCCTGCTGGAGGATACCAAGAATTGTCTGATCCGGTCGGATAGTATGCTTGTGGCTGCAGTGGGTATGGAGGATACCCTGGTTGTTGAAACCGCGGATGCCGTTCTGGTGGCGCCCCTGTCCCGTTCTCAGGATGTGAAAAAAGTAGTGGCGCGGTTGCAGAAAAACAAGCGCAAAGAGTTTGTCCTGCATAGAACCGTTTATCGACCCTGGGGCAGTTATACCGTACTGGAAGAGTTCCCCCGTTTTCAGATAAAACGTATTGTCGTAAATCCCGGGGCCAAGCTTTCCCTCCAGTTGCATCACCACCGTCATGAACATTGGGTGGTTGTTACCGGTACGGCCAAGGTAGTTAACGGTGATGTGGAAATACTTCTCTACGAGGATCAGTCAACGTATATTCCGGCCGGTACCAGACATCGGTTGGAAAATCCGGGGGTGATCACACTGGAATTGATCGAGGTGCAGATAGGCAGTTACCTTGGTGAAGATGATATCGTCCGCTTAGATGATGATTATGGCAGGGGCAAGCAGTAAGAGCGGGTTTAACAGCAGATCAAAATTGCGGTGTGGAAATCGCGCCGTGGTTTTTAATATTGAACCGAGCGGAACCCGGTTATATTTACAGACACGAACCAGGGTTAAAAGGTTTGTGTCTGTTTTTAATCGTTTTTCTTTTCGCTCTGTTCGAGCTCTTTTTTTCTTTTTCTAAAAGCCTCCACGTATTTTGCAAATACCCGCCTGCCGTTTCTGGAAATTTTGATAAACGTGACCCCGGATACGTAACGACCGTCGCAGGGTGTTCCGTGGGTGGTTCTACCCTCCAGGTCGACAAGGTCGTCCTCCAGGCCCACCGTGATCAGCAGTCTGCTGTCGGGACTGAGGGGGTAGGATGTCTCCAGTTTTATTCCGTCGATGCTTACGTCGATGGTTCTACCCATTGAGTAAGTAGATGTTTCGCCTTCTTTGTCCAAAACGATGTAATCCAGGAGATGTAACGAGTCGTAGCGAATAAATTTTCTCAGCTCTTGTGGTTTCATACATTACCTGCGACGATTATTTATTTAGATGCCTTACTCCGTAAAAGTTGTAATAAAAAACAAGAAATAATAGACCATAAAAACCCGGATGCTAGTAACAGTAAAAAGGCACTTATACCGGCTTACCGGTTATTTCCGGTGTTAGTATCAGATACATCACCCTCCGGAAATAGTTGGTGAATGGCCTGTTTTTCCGCTTTAACAACACCTCTTTCAGTAATAAGACCGGAAATCAGTCTTGCCGGTGTAATGTCAAAGCTGTAATTCTTCGCTTTGGTTCCATCGGCGGTCAACTGCACTGTTCGTATTATACTATTATCATCTTTTCCGCTTATGCTGGTAATTTCTTCTCCTGCCCTCTGTTCTATCGGAATATCCATACCGTTGTCAAGGTTCCAGTCAAAAGTTGAGGATGGAAGGGCAACATAAAACGGTACATCATTGTCACAGGCGGCCAGGGCCTTTAGGTAGGTGCCTATTTTATTGGCTACATCTCCGGTGTGGGTGGTTCGATCCGTGCCGACAATAACCAGATCCACCAAGCCTTTCTGCATGAGATACCCCCCTGCGTTATCGACTATTAGGGTATTGTCGATTCCTTCCTGCACAAGTTCCCAGGTGGTAAGTTTTGCGCCCTGGTTCCATGGCCTTGTTTCGTCCACCCAGACGTGTAGGTCAATGCCTGCATCCCTGGCCGCGTAAATTGGGGCCGTTGCGCTGCCGTAATCGACAAAGGCCAGCCAGCCGGCGTTGCAATGGGTGAGTATATTTACGGCATTACCGTTCTTTTGCCTGCTGATCTTCTTTATTATTTCAAGGCCGTGTTCACCTATTCTGCGACAATACTCGGCATCTTCATCCGCTATGTCGCAGGCGACGGAAAAAGTGGTTTTACAGAGGGTGTCGTAATCTTTGCAGCCGGTTATTGCCCGTAACTGTCTTTCAATTGCCCAGTTGAGATTGCGAGCCGTCGGTCGGGTGGCCGAAATCTCTTTTGACGCCTGCTGCATATGGTCGATAAAGTGGGTGGATGGGGCCCTGCGCGCGGCAAGATACATAGCAAATGCGGCGCTGGCCCCAATGAGGCCGGCGCCTCTGACATGCATATCTTTGATGGCGGTACACACCTGCCTGCTGTCTGTCAAGGTCTCGATTACAAAGGCGTGGGGCAGTTGACGCTGGTCAATAATATGGATTTTGCTCGGATCATCCCCGTCCGGCCATATTGTTCTGCAATGTTTGCCGTTAACTTTCATCGTTTGCCGCTGCTGCCCACCGGTAAATATCCGTATCTGTAATAACCGATTACCACCCAGTCTAAATCGTGCAATATTTAGATCTTATTATATTTATCATAACTGATTATAGATTAAATGTAAATGTTGTTAGGGGGATGTTCGCTTATAAAGGGGTGTTTTGTTTCCAGCTCTTTTATATGGGGTGCCTTCCAGGGCGTTGGCTCTTGAGTCGCTTTCATTGTTCGTTGTGGTTGTGGCCTGATAATTTGCTCCAGCCATGCCGGTTACTTGCCCATTGTTCCGGTTCTTCGGGGGCAATGCTACATAAAATAACAAATATGTAATAAATACCAAAAAGAAACATACAAATATGTAATATTATTTCATGTCTTCGCGCGGCTTAGCGGTGGGTGCTGCCAGTATATAAATTGTAAATGGCGTAATTACAGTTTGTTACGTGTATTTTTCTTTTAGGTTTCAGGTTGGCATGCCGGTTGTAGTAAGAGAGGTTGCGGAGGAACTGTTCCGCAACCAAGGTTTAGCCCTGAGAAAAATGCGGGTTAGGTATAAATATTTTAATGTGTCCGTCGGTATGACTCTGAAGGGTACCGTAGCGGTGGATTGATGGAGGGAAAAATGAATAAGGCAGATACTGCTTTTATCTTGGCTTCTGCGGGGTTGGTATTGTTGATGACGCCGGGTCTGGCTCTTTTTTATGGCGGTATGGTGAGAAAGAAAAACGTGCTTGGTACGATAATGCAGAGCATGATTCTTATTTCCCTGGTCTCAATAGAGTGGGTGTATGTAGGCTATTCCATGTCTTTCGGCCCCAGCATCGGGGGGCTGGTTGGGGATCTGTCCTGGTTTGCCCTGCACGGGGTGAGTAACGCGCCCAGCCCGGACTATGCGACGACCATCCCCCAAACTGTTTTTATGATCTACCAGTGTATGTTTGCGGTAATAACCCCGGCCCTGATCACCGGAGCACTTGCGGAAAGGGTACGTTTTGTCCCTTTTTTGATTTTTTCCCTGGCCTGGACGATTTTGGTCTATAATCCGGTCTGCCATTGGGTCTGGGGTAAAGGTGGCTGGCTTGGTAACCTGGGGGTGATGGATTTTGCCGGCGGACTTGTCGTACACGCGACCTGCGGCGCAGCGGCTTTTGCCGGTGTGCTTGTCCTAGGGGCAAGAAGGGGGTTTGGGCGGTCGAGTTTCATGCCGCATAATCTACCGATGACCATGCTTGGCACCGGCCTGCTCTGGTTCGGTTGGTTTGGTTTTAACGGCGGCTCCGCCCTGGCAGTGAATGGTGTTGCCGCCACAGCCTTTGTGGCAACACATCTGGCTGGCATGGCCGGGATGTTGTTATGGGTGGTGATGGAGTGGTTTACCGGCAACAGGGCGACAACCCTGGGTGCGGCATCAGGGGCCATTGCAGGGCTCGCAACAATTACGCCCACGGCTGGATTTGTCGGGCCGAACGCGGCAATTATCATTGGTAGTATTGCGGGGGTGGTTTGTTTTTTAACGGTGAGTGCTAAGTCCAAGTATGGTTTTGACGATTCCCTTGATGTTGTCGGTATCCATGGGGTGGGTGGTATTGTCGGTACGCTCTGCCTGGGTATATTTGCTTCAACCAGTGTAAATCCCGGTGGTGTTGACGGATTGTTGGCCGGAAATGTGCAACAGCTGGGAAAACAGGTTGTGGGGGTTGTCGCGGTTGTTGCTTACACTTTTGTGGTAAGCTGGATTCTTTTTAAAGTTATTCATGGTATTATGGGCATGAGGCTTGTGGAGGATGCCGAGGTGGAAGGTATGGATTCCACGGAACATTCCGAGACTGCATATAATTATTGATGTGTTTCTGCAAAAATATTTCATCTGCATTCTGTTGGCAGATTGTCTTTAAAAGGGAAAAATATGAAGAAAATTGAGATGATTATCAAGCCGTTTAAGCTTGATGATGTAAAAGATGCGCTGAATGATATTGGTATCACCGGCATGACGATATCGGAGGTAAAGGGTTATGGACGTCAGAAAGGTCATACCGAGATTTACCGTGGTGCCGAATATATTGTTGATTTTATACCTAAAATAAAAATTGAAATTGTGATTGACGCCGGTCAGGTGGATCTGGTGGTTGAGACGATTCGTAAGGCCGCCAACACCGGCAAGATCGGTGATGGTAAAATTTTCGTGTTGCCGATTGAACGGGTGATTCGGGTGCGGACGGGTGAAGAAGGCAGGGACGCGGTATAGGTGACAATAGCTAACTTTCGCAAAAATCGTGACGCCCTGGAGGAAGTGTGGAGAGAGGGTAAGGGTGTTGACGGTCTGCTGCATCGCTATTCGCGGCTGGTTGATGAATTTATTGCAGATGGGTTTGTTCGCTCCGCTGTGAGTCGCCACGAAGAGCGGATTGCACTGCTTGCCCTGGGCGGTTATGGTCGGCGGGAGCTGTTTCCCCGCTCTGATATAGATATCATGATACTCTATCGCCCGCAAGATAAGGAAGTGGTGCAGGATATCGCCGATGCGGTCTTGTACCCCCTCTGGGATGCGGGTCTGGAGGTGGGCCACGGGGTCAGGACGGTTGAAGAATCGTTGCTTCATGCGGAAGAGGATTATTTTTTCCTGGTGGCCCTACTTGACGCCAGGCTTATTCACGGCTCTTCGCAACTGTTTACTGAACTTCTCCGGGCCTATCGACGCCGCTTTGTCGACGGGCACCGCCAGACTTTTGTCAAGAAAATGAAGATGTTTCGTCGGGACAGGCGGGCCCGTTTCGGCAGCCACAGTTACCTACTGGAACCGCATATCAAGGAAGGTCGCGGAGGGATGCGGGATATCCAGGCCATGATGTGGACCGGCAGTGTGGTCTTTGGCCTGGACAGCCTGGATGATATCGAGTCGGCCGGATTGCTGGATGACCAGGAACGAACCGCTTTTGAAGAGGCGCAGTCCATGATTGTCAGATTGCGCGGATATTTACATAGCCTGGGCAGACGTAAGAATGATCAGCTCTATTTTGAACACCAGGGGGAAATCGCCGGGGTTTTCGGCTATATGGATCGGGATGGGGTATTGGCTGTCGAACGGTTTATGCGTGATGTCTACAGCGCTCTGCAGACGATAAGCGTGACCAGTGATATGTTTTTTGATCATGTGGATGAGGTGCTGGGCCTGGTCGACCAGACGGTTAGTGTCGCCGACAGGGAAATTGAAAAGGGACTGGAAATAAAAAATGGGCGGGTCTATCTGAGTACCGATAAGGATCGGCTGCGGGCCCGACCGCAGATGTTGTTGCGGGTGTTTTTGGCCATGGCCAGAACGGGTTTGCCCATGCATCACAGGAGTAGGAAGTTTGTCACCGCCAACCTGGGGTTGATAACGGAGAAGGTGCGGCGCTCGCCGCGTATAGCAAAGACATTTTTTACCCTGTTGAGCGGGGCCGCAGATATTTTTCTAGTTCTTGAGACCATGCTTGAAACCGGGGTTCTTGTTGCCTATATACCTGAATTTTCACGAATAACAACTCTGGCTCAACATGATTTATACCATATTTATACGGTTGATCGACATTCGTTACAGACCGTGACTGAGCTGCACCTTCTCATGAAGGAGTGGGGGGAGAGTGTTGCCCGCAATATAATAAACAGAAATGTTTTGTATATTGCGGCCCTGTTGCACGATATTGGTAAAGGTTCGGGTGTTGACCATTCCCTGGTGGGCGCGGAGATGGTTGCTGATATTGGTCGCCGTCTCTGTCTTTCCAGGGAAGAATGTGATGATCTAAGTTTCCTGGTTCGATATCATCTCTTTATTCCGGAAAATGGCCTGCGCAGGGATCTCAATGATGTGGTGTTTATCCGCAAATGTGCGGAGATCATCGGGAGCACGAATCGTTTGTCCATGCTTTATCTGCTCTCTGTAGCCGACTCCAAGGCAACGGGGCCGTCGGCGTGGAGTGATTGGAAATCGATGTTGATGGAGGAGATGTATCTGAAGATATTGCCGCATCTCGAATCACATGTCCATGCTGTTCAGGATGTGGCGGCCCATGAAGAACAGGGCGTTGCATGGTTGCGGGAACAGGTGCGGACTATTTTGCAGGACGAAAAGGATCTAAGGGTGGATGTTGATACCTTGAATTCTGACTATATCCTTTCCTTTCCGCCGGAAATGATAGCTAAACACATTACGCTGCAACGGGATAAATATCAGCTTATTCGCCAGAAATCGCTGGTTATGACTGATGAGGTCGATGAAAAATGGTCCCTGCTGATAATGACGACGGATCGGCCCGGTCTTTTGGCAAAGATCTGCGGAGTGATGGCGCTTAACAATCTATCCGTAACCAAGGCGCAGATTTTTACCTGGGAGGATGGTACAGTGGTCGATGTCGTTGATGTGCAGGCGACGGACGGCTTGAATTTTGTCGAAAAAGAGTGGGGGGCCTTAAACGAGCAATTAAATCTGGCCATTGAACATAGAATGGGGTTGAGTCACCGGCTCTATAAAAAGATGTCTCCGCTTGGTGTCGGGGGCAGGAAAATTGTCGCCGATATTGATTGCAGGGTGGTTGTTGATAACGACAGTTCGGAAAGTTACTCAGTGGTTGAGGTGTATGCCGGTGATTTGCCAGGGAATTTATATTATATTACCCAGGCGATGGCGGATTTCGGTATAAATATTTACAAGGCCTATATCGCCACGGAGGTCGAGCAGTTGATCGATGTTTTTTACGTGCTGGACGGGCGGGGAACAAAACTACTGGACGAAGATTATAAGCAGGAAGTTATACAAGGTATATTGCATTCCATCGGCTGCGTAGACCGGTAACGGAGGTAAAGATCGGACCTTTGTCCGTCGCTTTCGTGTCCTTAAAAAATGACAAACATGTAATAAAAATCCAATTGCCTGTTGCAAAAACTATCAGAAATGTTATTTTTGGGCCGATTAATGGTGGTGTGTAAATTGTCGGCAATGAGTGAATCACTTAGCGAAAAAAGGAGAAAACAGAGATGACAAGAGAAGAAATTATGAAAATAATTGAAGATGAAAATATTCAGTTTTTTCGTCTCCAATTTGTCGATATCTTTGGTTTTATGAAAAATGTTGCTATACCCAAGAGCCAGATAGAAAAGGCCTTGGATGGTGATATGATGTTTGATGGTTCTTCCATTGACGGCTTTGTAAGGATTAATGAATCCGATATGTATCTTAAACCGGATTATGATACCTTCACCGTTCTTCCCTGGCGGAACAAAGATGGTATTGCGGCGGCGCGTGTTATCTGTGATGTCTATAAATCCGACGGTAGCCCCTTTGAGGGATGTCCGCGCGTTAATTTAAAGCGTGTTCTTGCCGAGGCCAAGGAACTGGGTTACACCATGAATGTGGGCACGGAGGCTGAATTTTTCCTTTTTGAAAGGGATGAAAACGGTTGTGCCACCACTATTACCAACGATGTTGCCGGTTATTTTTCCCTGGATCCCGAAGATACCGGCAATGATTGCCGTCGTGAAATAATCGAGACCCTTGAAAAGATGAATTTCGAGATCGAGGCTTCGCATCACGAGGTGGCGGAGGGGCAGCATGAAATCAATTTTAAATATGCAGATGCCCTGAAAGCGGCCGATAATACGGTGACGTTTAAATGGGTTGTAAAATCAATTGCCGCCAAGTACGGGTTGCACGCGACCTTTATGCCCAAGCCTATCTTCGGCATAAACGGTTCTGGGATGCATACCAACCAATCGTTGTTTAATCTCGATGGTACAAATGCATTTTTTGATGAATCTGATCCCCTGCAGTTATCCAAGGTCGCCTATTCCTATATTGCCGGTGCTTTGAAAAATGCCAGGGTTTTTGCGGCGGTCACCAATCCGCTGGTTAACTCGTATAAACGTCTGGTCCCCGGATATGAGGCGCCCGTCTATTGTGCGTGGTCTGCCTCCAATCGTTCGGCGCTTATACGTATTCCTGCGGCGAGGGGTCTGTCCACCAGGACGGAGATTCGCTGTCCGGATCCGACTTGTAACCCGTATCTTGCCCTGGCGATGATGTTGAACTCCGGCCTTGATGGTGTCAAAAATAATATGACGCCTCCGGATGAGGTTAAAAAAGATATTTTTAAAATGGGTGCCGAGGAAATGGCGGAGGATGGTATTGCCGTTATGCCCGCCAGCCTCATTGAGGCGGTTGAAGAGCTAAAGGCAAGCCCCCTGGCCAAGGAGACCCTTGGTGAGCATATCTTTGAAAAATATATTGAGGCCAAGGAAAAAGAGTGGGACAGTTTCAGGATTGCCGTTACCGAGTGGGAACTTGAAGAATATTTAGATATCTATTAAATCGCGCTTTCTGTGGTTTGAAAACCCGCCCCTTTTCTTGAGGGTGCGGGTTTTTTTACGTGCAGGATTTAATGCCTTACTCCGTAAAAGCTGTAATAAAAAACAAGAAACAAGGCATTTATATCGGCTTACTGGTCATTTCTGGTGTTAGATATTAAGGAATGTGGTGTCAATCAATAAAAAAGTATAACATGTTGCCATGTCAAAATATCGTAAACAGAGCCGGGGCGCCCTTGCCCAACTCCTGCCGAATCTGATAAGTGACAGGGGTTGGGAGAGGCAGATTGACCTCCACTCAATTTTCCCTAGGTGGCGGGAACTTGTAGGGGAAGAGGTGGGGGAGTGCAGTACACCTTTGAAAATTGACAGGGGCGTGTTGTGGCTGGAGGTGGAAAATTCGTCGTGGCTTCAGCAGTTGCAGTATGAAAAGATCAATATATTGGATACCGTTAACCGTTCTCTGCGATTATCAACCCTCCGGGATATTAAGATGGTTTTGCCAAAGGGTAAGGATAAGTCCAGGAAAAAGACCGTGGGCACGGAGGTGCGTTTTGTTAAACCTCAAGGAGAAAAAATAGAGGCCTTTCAACAACAGGTGTCTTGTATAGAAGACGAAAAATGCCGTGAGGCATTGATGCAGTTCTGGTATCTTGCCCAGGCGTGTCAGAGAGGTGAAAAATAGGCTCGTTTTTGTGAAAGGTAAATGATTCGGCGGAATATAAAGAAAAAATGTTACACCAAACTATTTTAAGTATCGTGGGAAATACCCCGCTTATTCGCATCAATCGCTTGTACGGTGAAGGTTCGGTACAGATTTACGGCAAATTGGAGTCGTGTAATCCCGGTGGCTCGGTAAAGGAGAGGATTGCCCTGTCTATGATTGAAGCCGGGGAGAAAAGCGGAGAATTGACAAGGGATAAAATCGTCCTTGAAGCGACCAGCGGTAATACCGGTATTGGTTTGGCAATGGTCTGCGCGGCCAAGGGATACCGTTGTGTTCTCGTTATGCCCGAATCCGCCAGTATTGAGCGCCGGAAGATTATGCAGGCCTACGGGGCGGAAATTTTATTGACCCCCGCCTCCAGGGCGACGGACGGAGCCATTGAAAAATCTTATATTATGGCCCGCGAGTTTCCGGACCGCTATTTTCTGACGGATCAGTATAATAACGAGGCAAACTGGCGGACCCATTATAATCATACCGCCCCGGAAATATGGGCGCAGACGAAGGGGAAGGTAACCCATGTTATTGCCACCCTCGGTACATCGGGAACGGTGATGGGGCTATGTGCCTGGTTCCATGAAATGCAACCCCACGTCAAGGTAATTGCTGTCGAGCCCCATCTCGGTCATAAAATCCAGGGTCTGAAAAATATGAAAGAATCATATCGGCCGGGGATTTTTGATAAAAATGTTCCGGACAAGGTCGTTTTGATTGATGATGAAAGTGCCTTTAGTACGGCGCGACAGCTGGCCGGAGAAGAGGGTTTGCTGGTGGGCATGAGCAGTGGCGGGGCTATGGCCGCGGCAATTAAATATGCCGGAGGCCTTAAGAGCGGATTGCTGGTGGTTATTTTGCCGGACGGCGGCGAGCGTTATCTCAGTACGCCGTTATTTACGCCACCGCAAAAGGGAGGTGAGAAGAAGCGGCTGCGTTTTTATAATACGCTCCGTAAGAAAAAAGAGGTCTTTGTTCCCCAGCGTGAAAATCATGTAACTTTCTATTCCTGCGGGCCCACCGCCTATGAGGTCTCCAACCTGCCTCTTTGTCGCAGGTTTATTGTCTCTGACCTGATAACCAGAACCCTTGAGGCAAAAGGTTTTACGGTGGATGGTTATATGAATTTCACCGATATTGATGATAATACCATTGCCGGGGCCGAGGATGCCAAACAACCGTTAAAGGAGTTTACCAAACGATATATTGACGGGTTTATGGAGGATATGGTGGCCCTGGGCATCAGACCATGCAAAGGATATCCCAAGGCCTCCGAACATGTGGACGATATGATTGAGGTGGCCCATAACCTTATTCATAAGGGATATGCCTATGAAAAGCATGGTTCCATCTATTTTGATATTTCAAAATTTAAGAAATATGGCAGTCTGTCGGGTATCGATCTGAGCAAGATCCAACTGGGTAAAACCGTTGATCTTGATAACTATGAAAAGGATAATCCTCGCGATTTTACTCTTCTTAAACGTTCGACTTTGCAGGAGTTAAAAAAGGGAATCTTTTTTGAGACCGATTGGGGGAATATACGTCCCAGCTGGCATGTGGAATGTTCGGCCATGGCCATTAAAAAACTTGGTCACACCATGGATATCCATACCTCGAGCCGTAACCTTATCTTCCCCCATCACGAAAATGAGATAGCAATAGCCGAGTCGCTGACGGGCAAACCCCTTGCCAACTACTGGCTGCACTCCGAGCTGGTACTGTATAACGGTAAAAATATGTCCAGTGACGCCGGTAATAATGTTACTTTGCAGGATCTGTTGGCACGGGGATATACCGCCCGTGAGGTGCGCTTTATGCTGCTCTCCGTTCACTATCGAAAACCTTTGAACTTTTCATATAAAAGACTGGACAGCGTACGAACGGCGCTGAGGCGGCTCGATGAGTTTTGTTGCAAACTTCATTGTTTGCCGGCTGGGTTGCCCCATCCGGAAGTGACCGCTTTTGTCTCCGCCATGGAGGGCCAGTTTTTTGAGGCAATGGACGATGATTTAAATGTATCCAAGGGGATGGCGGCGGTATATAATTTTATTAAAAGAGTAAATCCGATTTTACAGGTAAATAATCTGGACAGGGATCAAAAAAATTATATCCTTGAGAGCCTGGAAAAATTAAATGGAATATTAAATGTTTTCAGATTACAGGGTTGTCCCTTGGCCCCCGATGTTAATGAACTTATTCAGCGACGGGAGAAGGCGCGCCTGGCAAAGGATTGGCAGGCTGCGGACAGGGCCCGTGAAGAACTTGCCAAAAAGGGCATTACAATTATTGACACCGTCAACGGCCCGGTCTGGAAAAAGACGGGAGAAACAGACTGAAGCCAAGAATGCTGTTGCTTTTTGGTAAACTTTGGTTAATATGTCGACCGTAAATCATACCTTCTATTATCATTTCCATATGCGCCCGTAGCTCAGCTGGATAGAGCAACGGACTTCTAATCCGTAGGTCACAGGTTCGAATCCTGTCGGGCGTACCATATGTTTTTAATGGGTAGGTCAGTGTATACCCTAGCCCATTTTGTATTTTTATCTCCCCGTGCTATCCATTCTGTTAATTTCTGATCTAAATTTATCCTGCGTTTGTCTATTATCCGGCCCAAAAAACCGCAACTTTTATTATTTTAATTTTCCCTGTTTTAAAACCATCGAATTCGAAGGGTTTATCCGGCTGCTGAGGTCTTATGGTAACGGTTTAATAAATTAATAAGTTACGTTATTTGTCTTGATGAACGTTAGAACAGTAGTGATTTTCCTTATTACTGGAACCAGACTTAGTACATATTAAATTCAAATGATCTTTTTTAATTTTATGACAATATTATTGTTATGAATGAATTTATTTATATCCAAAGTCTGCGAATTAACAGATTATTTTTTATAAATCAGTGTTTATCATAAACCATGTTATTAATCGATTACATATTGAAAAATAAGATGACAAAATCAAAAAAAATTCCTCAAAAGGAGTCATGTGTAGAAAAAGATCTTCAAAAAAACATGAATAGATACAAACATTAACGTTTTTTATATATGTGACTGATTCGTGACATGACTCGTGGTAGAAGGCATATTGTAAAGCATGTTGGTTTTTTCACATACACAAAAATTTTATTATATGGAGGGGAATAATTAATATGCAGAGTGCTATAAACAAATGAAGCACAAAAAATCATTTCATAGGTTTTTGAAAGCTTTGGCCATGAAGAGGTTTAATCGTAACCTTCTCTTGTTACTGATATCTATAAATATCATTGGTATGGTATCTGTAATTTTAATATTCAGTGATAGGTACGATGGGAAGAAAACATTAATTGATAATATTGAAGAGCTTCAGCCTGCAGCTTCCCTGGTCCAACGAATGATCCGGGAGAATATTACGAAACTAAAAAGTTCCAATAAAGCCCATAAAAGAATTGCGGTAGCTAAATTGGGCAGCCTTAAAGCCGGGGAGGCTGTGCCCCTATTAACTAAAATAGTGTTAGATGATGAGGATCGCAACCTTGTTCGGGTATCTCTTAAAGCTTTGTCTAACATTGATGGTGAAAATAGTATTGATCTTTTCATTAGTAAACTGGATCATCGAGATATTGAAGTAAGAAAAGTCGCTATTCGTTCCTTAATTAAATTAGAGAAGCTTAGTTCCAAAAAGAAAGTTATTGGGCTTACTAAGTCCAATGAACCCATAATAGTCGCAGAAACCTTTAGGGCGCTGAATAATTTGTCCGCGGAGGGTCTGGGGGCATATGAACTCAGTGATTTTTCTAATCAAATTGAAATTGCTCTATCCGGAGAAGACAGTAGGACTAAAACTGAGGCGCTGCGACTTTTGGCTAAATACCCGTCCGGGAAAACTCTTACGAGACTATGTCAAGCAATACAGCAACAAGAGTTAGATACTGTTCAGATGCAAGCTGCCCAATCCTTGAGAGTTTTTTCTGGGGTAGAAGCTATTACATGTTTAAAAAAGGCAATC
>CAZQOD010000042.1:0-23244 GCA_964594945.1 uncultured Desulfopila sp. | reverse complement strand
TGCATAATATCGATTGTACGGCCTATGAAGAGTTTATGCATTTATATATAAAATCGATGAACACCCTTATTGAAGAAATGGCCAAGGCGGAAAACGATCCTGAAAAGACCAAGGAGGTTGTCCAAAAACAGATGGCGCTAATAGGTTCACAGGTAATGGTTGCTTATGAAAAACTGCTAAAAAAAGATTTGGAATTTTTTATCTCTGATCTATCTGCTGATCTGCAATCGGGTAAAATTAAAGGTGATTTCTTGCTGCGTCTAAAAAAAGATATGACCTTTGCCCAGTTTATTCCAATCGTTTCCCAACCATCGCAGGCAATGGATATCTTTAGCTTGACATCATCCCTTAATTTTCCGGCGGTGTTGGCCGGGGACAACCCCAGGTTTCTTGCCCCTTTTTATCCCGGCATGCAGACCGGTTTTTTTATAAAAGATGGCGAATATCTGCGTCATAAGGCGGAAACAAGAGATGGAAAGTTGTTTCTTAACGACAGGGAAGTGTTGTTTAATTAGTTGGAATTTTAGAGTTTGTGATAGCCAGGTTAATTGCGGATATGGTTGAGTTGTTGGCGCAACTTAAGTTGCGCCAACAACTCCTGCGAAGTGGTTTATGGTGCTGGTCTATGGAAATTAGAAATGCAGTTGTGGACGATCATCGTCGTATTGTTGAGGTGATGGTAGAGTGGTGGGGGGGGCGGGATCTTTCCGCCTCCCTGTTGAAGATTTTTTTTATCCACTTTCAAAACACTTGTTTTATAGCGGAACAGGAGCATGAACTGGCGGGCTTTTTGGTGGGTTTTTTCTCCCAGTGTAATCAAGGTGAGGCTTATATCCAGTTTGCCGGGGTTAATCCGCAATACAGAAGGGAGGGGGTCGGTAAAAGGTTATATAACGAGTTCTTTGCAGTGTGCAGGTCGCATTCCATTGTCACCGTTAAATCGTCAACATCACCAGAGAATACGCTTTCTATTCTTTTTCATCAAGTTCTTGGATTTACCATTCTGCCCGGAGACGGTGAGATAAACGGTATTGAGGTTACAAACAGTTATCTGACTGTAAATGACCCCAAAGTGTTGTTCGAGCGGAATTTATAAAAAAATAGTTAACAATATTATCAGATTAAGTATTGCTTCCCATCTTGGCCCCGTGCGAGGGACGTTGCAAACCCCTTTGTGGTGCTGTTTGTAGACAAGCCCCGGCCAAGGTCAGAACAGGACTTTGCAAACCATTTTATTTTTTTAAGTTAACTCCATTGAGATAGCCAACGCCGGAAATGGCCGGTAAGCCGGGATAAGTGCCTTGCTGGCTACTATTTCCCGGGTTACTTACTGTTTTTTTCACATTGTTCCGTCTTTATTCGGTCTATTGAGTCGAAAATGGTGTTTACGCGGGATTCAATTTCCATCACCCTTTTGACAACACACTCAAAATGGTCGCTTGATCCTCCACATGATTTTGCCGTGCTCTGGATCAGATTTTCCAGTGAATTACTGCTTTCAACAGTCTTGGCCCAGGCATCGGTGTCGGTGAAGTCGCGACCGTTGCTGCGATCCAACCACTCTTTTAACGGCGATGGTTTGTATTCGTTAACGTTATACGTGTCGGCGGAAATCGATTCCGTAAGTGCGCAGGTGTAGTTGATCATATCCAGCTTCAGTTTGGCAATCTCAAAAACGAACTCCATATCACAGATCTGATCCATGGGCCGATCCAGGGTATTTGCCTTACTCGCCGTGGCAACGAGACTGTCTATTTCAAATTGGACTTCTTCCGCGTAGACGCCCACCTGTTCGCTGACCTTTAAAGAGGATTTATTGATTGCGCTCAGCTCTTCGGAGGAGACGTTGATTGTGTCAATCTTATTTTCCTGTTTATCCGCATCCCGCGCGACCTCGTTGACGGTATCCACTACGGCATTAATGGTCTTGTTGATTTCTCCCAGGGCGTCTTTGGTACTTAATGCCAGGGTTTTTACCTCCCCGGCCACAACACCGAATCCCTTACCCTGTTCTCCGGCGCGTGCGGCTTCAATTGTGGCATTTAAGGCGAGTAGATCGGTTTGTTCGGCAATATCGCCAATTGTACTGGTGATATTTTTCATTAATTTGGCTTGTTCCAACAGTGAGGTGATTTTTTTGCTGTTGGCCTGGATGGAATCGGCAAGTTCCTTAATGGCATCGATGGAGCCGCCGATTGCCTTTGACTGTTGTTGTGAAGATTTACGTAATTCTCCGGACACCTCATTTAATTTCTGGGCGCTGCTCTCCAGTTTTGTGCCGACATTAAAGACAAACGACATTAATTCGGAAATCGAGATGCCTAGGGTATTGATTGAAGAGATAAGACCACCCATGGTGCCGGAAGCATTGCCTACATCAAGGCGAATGGTGTAGTTGGATTCGGAAAATGAGAGAATGGCCTTGGAAATATCGGAAAATTGTTCCTTGGTATTGGCAATAAGTTTATTGAAGTTATCCACAAAAACAACGATGTCTTCCTGGGTCGTCAATGGTTTGACCTGCAGGTTATAAAAGCCGTGGTGAACCTTTTGTACGGCCGATTCAACCTTTTGCATGGTGTCGTTGTTTTGCTGGATAATTTGCTGGTTTTCTAGAAAAAAATCCTTTGTTTTCAACATGTTTTCATTTATTACCGCTGCCATATGGCCGATTTCATCCGAAGATGAGAGGGCAATGGGTTTGACATCATCCCTTTCCTTGTTGAGGAATTGAAAAAAATCGGTCAGACCGTTGTGGAAGATATTGAGCGGTTTAAGGACGAGGAAATGGGTGGACAGCATCATGCAGAGCCCCACCATTATCATAAGTCCGACGATTAACAGCAGGTAGGATTTGGATACTTTTTTGACATAGGCAATTTGTGATTGGAGGATGGAAATCTTTTCGCCAATTACCTGCAGGCCGACCTCCTTTCCCCGAAAATCAAGGACCGGCAGATAGGTGACAAAATAATCATCTGTCATCAAATAACCTTGCTTCAGGAGTTTTTTAAAATTGAGGCTTTTGGCAAATTCAATCGTGTCCGTTTTAAACCATTTTGTACTTGCCGCCCAATACTGATCTATTTCCGGGTTGTTTTTGAGTTGCGGGGCAATGCGAACCGTGGCTTCGTTTGCCAGTAAGATATATTGGCGACCCTCTTTCTTAAAATCTCTGTTTACGCTGCCCACACCCTGGATAAATTCTAAAGAACCCAACCGTTGTCCCTGTTCAAAAATCGGGACAATCCCGCGGATAACCAGGCCGATGGTCCCCGCCTCAAAACCAGCCCACGCCTTTCCCCGGGCGGCCGTATCTTTTAAGCTGAAACGAAATGAGCTTAGGTCGTCATTATATTTTTCATGACTCCAGCTGCGGACGAAGGATTTTGTGTCCGGGGTATGGATATGTAGTTTAATATTTCTAAATTTAGAGTTTTCTCTATAAAGGTCCCCGATGGCGGAGAGGGTTTTTATCATGGATTCGCGGTTATGCTCTTTTAATGCCCTGCGTATGGCGCCATTTGCCGCAAAGCCGATGGCGTTGGTGAGGCCGATGTCTTTTTTCTTGTTAATCTGCGCTATTATCGCGTTCTGCAGGTTTTTTGTCCTCATGCTGATTTTCCGCTCAACCAGGGCATCAGCGCTGATTCCGGAATAGATAATGCCCGCGCCGATGCCGAGACAACCAAGCAGAACAACAGTGATTAAGACCTTTGTAGTGATGGTTAATTTCATAGAATATGCCTTATTATGATAAATATTGCAGACGGGTTGATGCGGACCCTGTTGTCAACACCAATTAAAGGCTATCGTAAATTTATGGCATATTCCAGAAATTTTTTTACCGTGGTGGCTAAATCTTGTACTCAGAATATGGGAAAACAAAAATTATACTGTTAAATTAATATGTTATTTATCGAACATGGCATAATTGCGTTTACTGTTTTTAAGATGTGCAAGATCATATTCCGATCCCGTCCGGGGGTGTCTGCAGTCAACCCCCATGGCCCCACGTGAAACAAGGGCTTAATATTTAGAGTCGGCATAACCCACCCAACCGCCCGCTTTAACAAGGGCTCGGTTGAAGTCGGATATTTGCAGGGGAACGCTCTCTGTGTCTTTGGCTGAAGTGAAAATTAGAACTTCTTTATCCATATCGGTGGTCATTGTCGTGGTGGTTCCGGCAAATTTTTTGAAAATGCGGTCAAGATCGTCGGCCGGTAGTTCAACCGCCATCATGCCGCAGTTGAACATATTCTGTTTAAAGATTCTGGCAAAGCTTTCGGCAATAACGATGTTGATATCGTTTACCTCCAGGGCCCAGGGCGCGTGTTCCCGCGATGAACCGCAGCCGAAATTGGCGCGTGTGACAATAACGTTGTTTTTTTCAATATCGGATTCAGGGCTGAAACCCTCCATGATCAAATCTTCGAGCAGATATGGTTTGAGCGCTTCTTTACTGATTTCAGTCAGGTACCTGGCCGGGATTATCTCATCCGTATTGATGTCCGACCGATCGAGAAAAAGTACTTTTCCGTTAAATTCCTTCATTATTTTACCCCCGCTTTATAAAGGGTTGAGTTGCTGATTGTCCCTGTAATTGCCGTGGCCGCGGCGGAAGCCGGGCTCATTAGATGAACCATTCCGCCCTTACCCATTCGCCCGCTGAAATTACGGTTAGTGGTCGAGGCGCAGACTTCACCGTCGGCCAGTACGCCGTTGCTCATACCAAGGCAGGCTCCGCAGGTGGGATTAGTGACACAAAAGCCGGCTTCCATGAAAATTTTGATAATGCCCTCTTCAAGGGCCTGGCTGTAAATTGCAGGCGAGGCAGGAGAAACAACTCCCCTGACCCCTTTTTTAATGTGTTTGCCTTTTAATATTTGTGCGCAGATACGCAGGTCCTCGATTCGACCGTTGGTACAGGAACCAATATATACCTGGTCAACTTTTTCAGAAGACATCTCACTCACAGGGCGCACCTGGTCGGGTTTATAGCCGAAGGTGGTCACCGGCACAAGCGTTGCCGCGTTAATTTCGTTGACCTGTGCATAGTCGGCATCGGGATCTGCCGTGAATTCACGATATTTTTCCAGTGCCTCAGCTTTTGACGAAAAATCGTTATCGATAAATTTCCATAAATAGTCAACAGTTACCATGTCCGGGGCACAGATACCGCTGGTAGCCCCCGCTTCAACCGCCATATTGCAAAGTGTCATGCGGGATTCCATGGACATCCCGTCGATGACATTACCGCAGAATTCAATGACTTTATTTGTGGCTCCGTTAACACCGAGTCGGGCGATGATTGTCAGGATTACATCCTTTGCAAAAACGCCCTGGGGCAGGGTTCCGGTCACGTTTATTTTTATTGATTCCGGATATTGAAAAGCACATACGCCCTTGAGAATGCCCACCTCTAGATCGGTGGTGCCGACGCCCGCCGCAAAGGCCCCGAAGGCGCCGTGGGTACAGGTATGGGAATCGCCCATGATAACCGTATATCCGGGGCGAACAAACCCTTTTTCCGGGAAAAGCGCATGGCAGACCCCGTTTTCACCGATATCGAAAAAATCAGTGATATTATGACGATTGGCCCATTCTCGAATGATCTTCCCCTGCATGGCGGTTTTGGAATCTTTGGCCGGGGTGACATGGTCGATTACCGCCTTGATCTTGTCGGCATCGAAGACCCTGTCCATGTCTCTTACCAGTAAATCGTTGATGGCTACGGGGGTGGTGATTTCGTGGCAGAATACTGCGTCGAGACTGATTACATGGATGTCGCCAAAGGGGTTATCCACCCGGTGGGAATCGAATATTTTTTCCGCAATCGTTTTTCCCATATTATTCTCCTCTTTGTTTGTTATTTGTCATCAATTTTTACGCGTAAGCGTTATTGATATCTTCGATGTCCTGCGGTTAAGCGTCTATATGAAAGTGTTTTCACACTTGAATCGCTTTTATTGTTCGTTGTGGCTGTGGTCTGATAATTTGGTTTAGTTATACTGGTTACTTTAAACTTGTCTACTGTAAAACTCAGGTGTCACGTTTAAAAAGTCTCCGGGGCGGAGTTACCACCCAGATGGCTTTTAATGTGGCGTTACCGCGATTTTTAAATTCGTGGGGAATATCGGACGGGAAGGAGAGGCTGTCTCCGGCATTTAGCAGGTATGACTCCTTACCGTAAAGCAATTCCGCTTGGCCTTCGAGGACTATGCCGAATTCCCGGCCGGGATGTCCATATTCCCGGTCACCTGTGGTGCCGTCTTTTTCAATTTCCAGCAGGAAGGCTTCAACTTCCGGCCCTTTAGCAGAATCGTCGTTGACGGAGAGTTGCTGGATGGTAACTTTCTCCTTTTTGATTGAGCCGCGTTCTGCAGCTTTAAGTACGGAAACCATACGTTTTTGTCGATAGTTACTGAAAAGATACTCGTAATCAATATCCAGGATATCGGCGATTAACAGTAAATTATCGACGGATGGAGATACCTTGTTGCGTTCGATCTGCGAGATCAGGCTTTCGCTGACACCGGCCCTTTTTGCAACATCCTTAAGCGTATAGCCTTTTCGCTCCCGAACGGCACGGAGCTTTTCTCCAAATTTATATTTCATCCTGTTCTTCATTTACACTTAACCTCCTGCAGTATATATAAAGGCGGTGGGCTGTTTTTGTCAATACTTTTTCTGGAAACGTATCAAAGTTTGTTTGCTGTTTAATGCCTTACTCCGTAAAAGCTGTAATAAAAAAACAAAAAAATAATAGACCATAAAAACCCGGATGCTGGTAACAGCAATAAGGCACTTATACCGGCTTACCGGTCATTTCCGGTGTTTATATGAAAGTGACTTCATTCTTGAGTCACTTTCATTGTTCGTTGTGGCTGTGACCTGAGAATTTGGTCCAGCCATGCTGGTTAGATGGAAGGGTGTAGCTCATCAAGCAGGTTCTGCTTGGATTTTTTTATGATTGGATAGTAATGTCACCAAGTTAAGAAGAAAATGACATTGAATTGGAGAGTGGTACAACGCCGGATATCAATAACTCACCCGTGGGGACAATTCAGTTATACTGTTCCCGCAGCAATTGTAATAATTCCTCGGATGACATGCGACCACTCAAATCGCTGCCTTCGAGGAGACTGTCGGCAAGATCCCTCTTTTTGTTATGAAGCTCGACTATCTGTTCTTCAATGGTACCTTCCATTACCAGTCGGTAGACGGTTACAGGTCGGTTTTGACCAATGCGGTGGGCGCGATCCGAGGCCTGGTCTTCCACCGCCGGATTCCACCAGGGATCCATATGGATAACATAATCGGCGGCCGTGAGGTTGAGGCCGGAACCACCCGCCTTCAGGCTGATTAAAAAGAGGTCGCCACGGCCCGCCTGGAAATCAGCTATTCTTTTTTGTCTCTGCTTCGGGGTTGTTTTGCCATCAAGGTACTGATAGCTTATATTCTGTTTATCGAGATATTCACGGATCAGGGCCAGGTGGGTCACAAACTGGCTGAATACCAGTGCTTTGTGTTTATTAGCAATTAGCTCGGATACGGTTTCGGCGAAGACCTCGAGTTTGGAGCTGGCAACAGCTTTATTTTTGCTGTCCTTTTCGTTTTCCGCAAGGACAAGGTTTGGGTTACAGCAGAGTTTGCGAAGACGCATGATCTGTGCCAAAACCTGGAACTGTTTTGCTTCGTCGCTTTCACTTGCCAAAATTTCCAGGGCCTGACGTCGTTGTGCCTCGTACAGGGCCTGTTCCTCTTTACTCATGACTACCCGGATGGTTATTTCAGTACGGGGCGGCAGTTCACTTAATACATCGCTTTTTAAGCGGCGGAGAATAAATGGTCTGATGAGGTGTCGCAATCTATGTTGGTTGCTTTTCTCAACCTCTTTATTGGCAACGTTACTGTATCGATCCGTAAATTGTTTATATCCCCCCAACAGGCCTGGGGTGAGGAAATTAAAGAGTGTCCACAGTTCGCCAAGGTGGTTTTCAATGGGCGTGCCGGTGGTGATCAGACGAAACTGGGCTTTTAGAGCCATGGCCGCTTTGGATCGTTTGCTATGCCTGTTTTTTATAGCCTGGGCTTCGTCAAGAACCACCGCCTGCCATCGGATTTGTCGTAACTTTTCCACCTCTTTTGGCAGCAGGCCATAACTGCAGAGTAACAGATCAAAGGGTTGTAGATTATCGAGAATCTCTTGTCGGTTGCCGCTGTTTAAAAGAACCACATTAAGAGTCGGAGCAAAACGATGTGCCTCTTCCTGCCAGTTTGCCACAACGGATAATGGTGCAACCACCAGTATCGGTCCTTTTGGGGCAATATTTAACAGTACGGCAAGGGCCTGCACGGTTTTGCCCAGGCCCATATCGTCGGCTAGACAACCGCCCAGTCCCAGATGGGCCAAGCGGGAGAGCCAGCGAAATCCTTCCTCCTGGTATGGTCGAAGTTCCGCCTGTAGAGTCGTGGGGAGCTCGCTCTCCATCGTCGATGCCATTTTTTGTAAATGGTTTTTCCAGGCCTTATCTCCTCGGCAGCTGCCCACCTGTTCCAGCAGATCACCCAGGGCAAAGCTGGCCAGGGGGTTAAAGTTGACACCTTTACCAGATTTTGTGGAATAGGCGGATAGATCCCGCAGCCGTTTTTGGAATGCTTTAGTCAAAGCGATAAAAGATCCGTCGTCGAGGCGGATAAAACGATCTTCGCTGGTCTGTAGTTTTGTCAGCAATTGTTGGAGGTCAAGGACGAGCTTGTCGTCAATTTTCAGTTTACCCGTGGCTTTGAACCAGTCAGTTTCCTTTTTAATCTGTAAAGAAAGTTTATCAAAGCTGACCTCGGAACGAAATTGATAACTCTTTTTTTTGGGCCATTCAACGATTACTCCATCAACCATGCTGAGTTCGTATAACACCTCTAAGCAATCACTTGGTTCGGTGAATTCCCACAGGTTGCTGCCATCTGCAAAACGGCTTATGGTCGGGCATGTATCCACAAGTTTTGCTGCCTCCTTTCGTTCTGCCTTAAGGTTACGAAGGGCCAGCATCTTCTTACCGTCAATTTCCGCAAGCACTGATTTACCGCCCTGACCGGGTTGGAAATAGGGGCCGGACGAGGTAAAAGGTCTGGTCAATATCTCCAACCGTAATCCTTTGCCGATGGGCAGAAGTTGCACATGGGGAGAGGCGTCCGCCTTTACCTTTTCAGCTTCTGTACCGCCACCGATATCAGATTGTACCGTTATGAGGGAGGAGAGGGCGTCCGCCGCCCTCCGGGCAAGTGTCTCACCCTGTTTCGGGATATTGAAGCCGCTGCCGAGGGTCTGGGCCATTTGATGATGTTTCTTGTTGAAATGGTAGATGAGGTAGCGAATATCGGTCTCTTGAATAACAGTAATATCTCGGCCGTCTTCCGGTTGTGGTTCAAAGAAAATTTTAATTTTAGCGCCTGTCTTTTGGATACGCATTTCCGGCTCTGCCCGGACAAGTTCCACCCGTACCATGGTCTTTGGATCAAAGAGAAGGGGATGATCTACCAACTGCTGTAAGACTTGATCACGATCAAAACGATAAACCGTTCGTCGGCTATAACCCCAGCCGCCTCTTTCTGTTTCTTGCCGTAGGGTTGAACAGATGCGCAGATCCTGGCCCGACAACCCCTCTATGGTGCCGGCGTTGTTAAAGAGGTTTTTCAGGGCAACCGATCTGCCCTTTGACCATTGGTTCGTTTTACCAAGGAGTTGCAAGCGTGGTTCCAGCAGGATGGAATTATATTCATCATTATACGCAAATAACCAGATTAGACGTTGTCTGCCTGGCCCGGTTTTACTATCCGTGGTCGATTCGGCCAGCTTAATCAATGTTTTCAGCCCCATCTCCCAGTCGGGTTTTGGCTCCACTATCGTTGTTAAGGCAACAAGCCCTGTTTTTTTATATATTTTTAGGCAGTGGTTGCTGTTCTTTTCCGGTTCGACATTAATAAACGATAAAATTTCTGCGGCAATGGAAGATATCCATAAGTACCCGGCATTATAGCTTCTGTCTCGAATTATCTCGATTGTCTTATACCCTTCTTTTATCAGTTGTGGTTTAAGCCAGGTCATGGCTAAAAGCATCAGGAAGGCCTCGCCTGGTTTTTCGTTTTCCATTATGGAGTTAACGGTGGCCATGGAGGTGTGGTCTGCGGGTGGGAGATCAAGCTGTTGTTCCAGAACGGTTTGCCATGGTGAGAGCAGTTTACAAATTGGTTCTTTCTTCCGTTTCATTAGGAGCAGAAGATCATAGGCCTGTTGCAGGTATTCATGTTTTTTACTTTGTATTAAGGCAAGGATATGGAATAATCCCAGATAATCGATCAGGTATGCTTTACGTTTTCCCAGTGATTTTTTATGGAGCAGGAGGGCCTGGGAAAAATATTCAACAGCCCTTTTGTTCTCACCTTTTATAAAGGCCAGCCAGCCCGCATAGCCAAGCTTTATTTCTTCTATACTCCATTTTTGCTTGTTGATGAGATTTTCCGTTTCTCTGGTATCTCCACGCCAAAGTAATATTTTTATGGACGAAGGATAAAAGTCATCCGGAATTATATGATCATGGTATTGCTTGATGAGTTGTCGGTAATAGACCGCATTAAGAGGTGTTAAAAATTCCATGGCCCAGGACAGAATATTGTTGAGTATGAGAACTCTTGTGGGCACGGTTATAAACTCAATAAGGTCGTCGGCGATATCACCTGGTAAAAATTGTTGAAATGGATCCTTTCCCTGCTCATCGAAGCTAAAATATTCACCGGCATCGCGGATTTTTTCATAAAGTTCTTTTACCCCCTGACCGCTGTAGCAGGAAATCTGCAACTCTCTGAGGACCTCCCTTGGATTATGGTATATTGTGCAGCTGTTATAAACGTTTGTCTCCGTCGGCAATATATTTTGCAATATTTTCGTAAGTTGTAAAAACCGTTTTTTCTGCAGACAGTCTAGCACTATATAGGGACGTAGTTGATCCGGGCAACGGATACCGAGCTTGTCTTTGAGCACCAGATCTTTTGTAACCATCGTTCTGATTCGGGGGCTTAGTTTGGCGGCGGACAATTTTATCCTGGGTAAGCTTTTCAGTTTTATTTGGGAAAGGCAATGTAGCAACTGGCGCTGGCTGCAGTAATCCACCTGAACGGCCAGGAATTGGAGAATGAGTTGATCGACGGTATCACGCTTTTGGTATTCTTGGAAGAGATGTGTTGACTGTTGCATAGTATTGTCACCAATATTTTTCTTACCATTTTATCCTTAAATTAATGACATTGGCTGAAAATCCAAACCCTGGACACAGGATATGAGAAAAGGTATTTTGTAATGTTAAATTAGTATGTTACTTATATGTTGCGAAGGTGATCATTTATGGAGTCCGGTTAAGGATTATTTCTTTGTAATATAGCAAAAAGGCATTGGTAGAATTCATAACATAAAACTTAAATCTTGCACGCAAAATATGAGAAAAGCATTTTCCCCCGTTAAACTAATGAGTTATTTATTATTTGTAAAATATCTTCTTCTACGTACATGACCATGTAATTAACTTAAGGTTCGAGGATAGGCTACTAATTCCAGTTCCTGGTTTGTCTGCTTGAATCAGCCGTGTTACCAATATCCTGAATTATTTATACGTCAGCGTTATTGGTGCCCTACAGTTCCGGCAGATAAGGTGGACTCTAAACCTGCCCATTGCAGAATTCTGCTTTTATATAAAGGAAAATCGTGAAGAAAAAAATAAAAATGACCAGAGAAGAGACCAGCTGGGTTCTGTACGATGTGGGTAATTCCGCCTTCGTCCTGGTAATGGTGACCGCTTTAATGCCTATTTTTTTTAAAGAACTTGCTGCGGGCTCCATGTCGGCTGCCGAATCCACTGCAAACTGGGGTTTTGCAAACTCCAGCGCCTCTTTTATTCTGGCGCTGTTGTCACCGCTTCTCGGCGCCATGGCAGATTATGAAAGGGGGAAAAAACATTTTTTTCTTTTTTTTTTGTTTGTGGGGCTTGCTTTTACAACTCTGTTATCTTTTGTTGGAGAGAAACAGTGGCTGATATGTCTGGTTCTTTTTGTTGTGGCCAGGGTCGGTTGGGCCGGGGCCAATGTTTTTTACGATGCGTTCCTGGTCGATGTCACGACCAGCAAACGTATGGATACGCTGTCGGCTAAAGGGTTTGCCTATGGTTACATAGGTAGTGTGATTCCATTTGTTATAATTCTCTGGTTGATCTTTTCTGCTGGAATGCATGTTTTACTGCCATTTACGGCCACCAAGAGGAGTTTTTCAATTGTTGCATTATGGTGGTTTCTTTTTTCGCTACCGGCGATGATTAATATTCGTCAGCGCTATTTTATTTCCGGCAGCGGCTCTAACGTCAGGCAGAGCTGTCTTCGTCTTATCCGAACGATACAAAATATTCGAAAACACAGGCAGGTATTTCTCTTTCTGGCGGCCTATTTTTTTTATATTGACGGGGTGGGGACGATAATTTCCATGTCAACGGTCTACGGGCGGGATATCGGTTTTGGGGCGACACAGTTGATTGTGGTGTTGTTGTTTATCCAGATTGTGGCCTTTCCCTTCGCCTTGCTCTTTGGACGCTTGGCCCAGCTGTTTACGGCAAAACGAATGTTGTTTATCGGTATTTTTATATACTGTCTTGCGACACTGCTGGCCTTTTTTCTACCCTCTATTGCAGAGCCTTCGTTGAAATTGTTGGTTTTTTGGTTAATCGCTTTTCTGGTGGCCTCGGCCATGGGGGGTATACAGGCCTTAAGTCGCAGTTTCTTCGGAGGTTTAATTCCCCTTGACAGGAGTGCGGAATTTTTTGGGTTTTACAATGTGTTTGGTAAATTCGCAGCCATTGCAGGCCCCCTGATGATGGGGCTGGTAACGGGGATAACGGGGGAATCAAGATGGGGCATGTTATCCATCCTGCTGCTTTTTATTATCGGTGGACTGTTGCTGACCAGGGTGGATGATGCGGATTTCACGTAAAACCCCAGACATTGTACTCAAGGCTCGGCACAATTTCTGCGAGATGTCTCTAAAACAGCCATATCCTTTTCGGGGTAAATTTATTATTCACGATCAGGTTGCGGCTGGTCGGGCAACGGGCAGGTATTGAGAAAATCCCGGATACTGTTGATATCCTTCAGCCTCCCGTAAACCGTAATAACATCGCCCACCTGGAGCCTGGTAGTTCCCCTGGCAATGATCGTTTGACCACCCCGTTTAACGGAGACCATATTGATGGTATCGGGCAGGGCAAGGTCTTTTACCATGGCGTTATTACAGGCATCTTCTTCTTGCAGTACAAACTCGACAAAGCCGTTTTCTTTTTGTTTTCTGAGGTCCACCTGGTGTTCAACAATCTGTCCCCTCTGTTTGCGGACAACGCCCACATCGTATGCCCTGAGAATATCACTCCTGCTGATGATACCGCAGAGTGTTTTGGAGCCATCCCGGGAGATAACGGGAAGCCTGGCAATATCCCTTGGTGCCATTTTCTGGATGGCAGCCCAGATGGGTTCATCGGGAAATACCGTTATCGGATCTTCCACGGCCAGGTCCGTTACCTTTAGGTCTTTGGGGCTGAAATTTTCATTGGATTGGGCTCGGTGGATATCTTGTAAGGTTACTATGCCGAGGAGTGTATCATTTTTTGAAAGTACGGGAAAACCAAGTATATTGGTTTCCTGGAAG
The DNA here is from genome assembly GCA_964594945.1 of uncultured Desulfopila sp. Classification (GTDB taxonomy): domain Bacteria; phylum Desulfobacterota; class Desulfobulbia; order Desulfobulbales; family Desulfocapsaceae; genus Desulforhopalus_A. Next base: position 9,506 of record CAZQOD010000042.1, on the reverse strand, counting down.
AGGGCCATAACTTCGGAAAAGGATGCGTCTTCGTGGATGGTGACCGGTCTGCTTTTCATCACTTCACTTACCTTGACACCCTGCATGATATCCATATCTCGGCCTTCGAAGAACCTGATTCCCCGCCTGGCGAGTTTTGTGGTGTAGATGGACTCGTGGTGCAGCCACTGGGCAAAATAGCTGGCGGTTACCCCGGCCACCATCAACGGCAGAATCATCAGGTAGTCGTTGCTCATTTCAAAGACGATGAGCATCGCTGTTAACGGGGCGCGGGCCGTGGCCGAGAAAAGGGCGGCCATCCCCACCAGGGCAAATGCCCCGGTATTATTACCGAAGGAGGGAAACAGATAATAGAAGAGATGTCCCATTGCTCCGCCCAGTACCGCTCCGGTGAGAAGGGATGGGGCAAATACGCCGCCCGAGTTGCCGGACCCCAGGGTAAAGGAAGTCGCAAGTGGTTTGATAAAGATGAGAACCACGAGAATCCAGAGGGTCGTGTTGCCCTGCAGGGCGGATTCTATCAATGGAAATCCCGCCCCGTACATGTGGGGGATGGGAGTGTTGATGCCGGTTACATGGGCCGCGGAACCGGGGGGAAACGATAATCCCGGCAGGTTCATATAGGCCAGACCAAGGGTACCGAGGAGTAGTCCGCCCACCGCGGGTTTAAGCAGTTGGGGAAATTTCCAGTTATCAAAAATGGTTTCTGAAAAATCCAGCATCCGTATAAACATAATGCCGACAAGAGCGGCTGTAAGGCCTAGAATAAGGTAGAAAATTATTTCGACGGGGCTGTGTAGACTATACGCGGGAACTTCAAAAGCAAAAGCGTCACCGATGAGGTTGCGGCTGACTACGGAGGCGGATACCGCGGCAATAACAACGTTGCCGAAGGCCCTCATCTGCAGACCGCACATCAGTACTTCAAGGGCAAAAGCCACCCCGGCTATCGGGGCATTAAAGACCGCTGCGATACCGGCGGCCGCGCCACAAGCAACAAGGTTTCTGATCCGTTCATCGGATAGTCTCAATACCTGACCTATCGATGAACCGAGGGCCGAGCCGACCTGGATGATAGGTCCTTCACGGCCTGCGGAACCTCCGGTTCCTATACATAACGACGAGGCCAGGATCTTTGCTGCGGCAACCCTGGCCCTGATGCGTCCTCCCCGCAGGATAAGGGCTTGCATCACTTCCGGTACTCCGTGTCCTTTCGCTTCCTGGGCAAAATAAATCAGAGGTCCCACCAACAGGCCGCCCAGGGTTGGAACGATAAGGTATATCCACTTGCCCACGTAAGGGAATAGACCAGTGAGGGTACCGTAGGAGAAATTTTGTATGGCAAAAATAAGTTTTACAAAAAAAACAGAGGCAAGACCTGTGACAGCCCCGATGATTACGGAAAGAATAAGAAGAAAAAGTCCCTCCGGGGGGGCGAAACGATCAAGGTAGGAGCTGATGGAGGGTCGTTTAGGTGTCATAAAGAATCCGTCGAAAAAAAAGCGCTCCGTTGCCGTTTTAGAACCGAGCAGTAGAGGCAGCAATAGCCAGGGTGTAAGATGGAAATAAAAAAACGGGCACACGCGTTTCTTACCCTGAACCTTGCTTAATACAGGTTTTCCGGAGTAGATTCAAGAAATATTTGTTGGTCTTGGTGCGATTTTGCTCTGAATATGAAGACCGACGGGGTTTATTCGTTAAAAACGCAGGGCGCGACGCGCCTCTTGTCTCATGGCCATATCAAGGACGACCAGGGCAGCCATACCTTCAACAATGGGCACGGCCCGGGGGACAACGCACGGATCGTGGCGTCCCTTGGCTGCAAGTATCGCTTTTTTTCCGTCAAAATCAACGGTCTCCTGGGGGATGGAGATGGTGGCCGGTGGTTTAAAGGCAATATTCATGGTAATGGCCTCCCCGTTGGATATTCCGCCCTGTATGCCGCCGGAATTATTGGTCAATGTACCTATATGACTGTTTTTTACTGTAAAGGGATCGTTGTGTTGTGAGCCGCGTAACATGGTGCCGGCAAAGCCTGAACCAATTTCAAAACCCTTTGTAGCGGGGATGGCCAGCATGGCCTGGGCGAGTCTGGCCTCAAGTTTCTCGTAGGTGGGCTCACCGAGCCCCGGTGGCGTATTGCGGATAATGCAGGATACCACGCCGCCTATGGAGTCCCCCTCTTCTTTAAGTTGGCCGACGAGCCTTGCCATTTCCTCCGCGGCGGATTGGTCCGGGCAGCGAACGATGCTGCTGTCAACCTCCTTTCTGGTCAGCTGTCCCGTGTTAACTGGGCCGCACTCAATTTTACCTATGCTTTTAACCCAGGCTACAATTTTAATATTGTACTTTTCCCGTAATATTTTTTCTGCAACAGCCCCCGATGCCACCGTTCCTATGGTTTCCCTGGCACTGGCACGACCTCCTCCGGACGCTGCCCTGATCCCGTATTTCATCTGGTAAGTGAAGTCGGCGTGGGAAGGTCTGGGCATATCACGCATCTCGGAATAATCCTTTGGTCGGTGGTCTTTATTGGCGACCTGCAGGGCTATGGGAGTGCCCAGGGTTTTTCCTTTTTCGGTGCCGGAAAGAATAATAACCTGATCCGCTTCCTGCCTGTCGGTGGTGAGAGCGCTCTGGCCGGGCCGCCTTCGATCCATCTGGGGTTGGATATCTTTTTCGCTCAGTGTAAGGCCGGGGGGGCAGCCGTCTATAACCACGCCCACCGCCTTGCAGTGTGATTCTCCAAAAGTACTGACCCGAAACAGTGTACCGAAACTACTCGACATAAACGTCTCCTTTATGATCTAACACCGGAAATAACCGGTAAACCGGTATAAGTGCCTTGTTGCTGTTACCAGCATCCGGTTTTTTATGGTCTATTATTTCTTGTTTTTTATTACAGCTTTTACGGAATAAGGCACTAATATATTATTATTGGTTGCTTGATTTTGCCCGTTTCTGCAGCTGGTTCGATGCAGACAGGGCCGCAATTTTCAACGCTTCCGAGTAGGTCGGATAGTTAAAGATATTATCAATGAATATATCGATTTTAGCGTTGTAAAAAAGGGCCATCTGGGCGATATGGATAATTTCCGTGGCTCCACCGCCGATTATGTGCACCCCGAGTATTTCTCTGGTATCCATATGGACGATCATTTTCAACATACCTTCACATTCACCGGAGATCTGTCCCCTGGGGAGTTCATGGTACATGCAGCGGCCAACAACAAATTTGTAATCTTTTGCTACGGCCTCCTCTTCGGTTATACCGATATAGGATATTTCAGGGATGGTATAAATCCCGAAAGGGAATATCTCAGGGAACGATTCAACCCTGCTTTTAAGGGCGTTTAAAGCGGCAATCCTGCCCTGGACAATTGATGTGGCGGCCAGGCTCGGCCAGCCGATAACATCGCCCACCGCATAGATATTACGGGTTGATGTCTGGTAAAGTTCATTGACCTCCACATAATGGTGATCGTTTAACAGGATATTGGCTTTATCGATTTCGAGGCTGTTGGTATTTGCCGCCCGGCCCAGGGCAAAAAAGAGACAATCCGCCCGAAATATTCTATTATCATTAAGTGTCAGTTTGGCCCCCGTGTCGGTTTTCTCTATCTCAAAATCGCCGCAGTTATTGATGTAATTTATATTTCCACCGGGGAAGTTGGTGACAAGATGGTTGGAAATTTCGTGGTCAAGAAATTTAAGCAGCCGGTCACCCCTGTCCAAAAGGGTGACATTTACTCCCAGTGCGGCAAAAATTGTCGCATATTCAGAACCTATGACCCCACCCCCCAGAATAATAAGACTGTCGGGTATCCGGTTGATATTCAGGATGGAGGTCGAATCGACAATTGTTTCATGATCAAAGGGTATATGTTGGGGATTACGGGGCTGGGAACCGGTGGCGACAATAATACGTTCGCCCCGGATAGTAATTTTATCTCTGTCGCCAATTGTTTCAACCACCAGGGTGTTTTCATTTATGAAACGGCCATGGCCCCGGATAATATCGATATTATTGCGTTTGAGCTGACAGCTTATAATGGCATGCTCCTCCGTACGCACATGGTGGAGTCTCTGTTTTAGTTTGCCCATTGAAATTTCGGTATTTCGCCTGGGGCAGTCATCTTCCGCAAATACCTTGCGTTTTAGGTGACCGGTGAGGTGGAGAACCGCCTCCCGCAGGGTCTTACTGGGAAAGGTGCCCGTGTTGACGCATACGCCGCCCAAGGAGCCCTCTTTTTCCAGAACCAGGACTTTTTTATCGGCTTTTGACGCCGTCATGGCCGCCGCAAGTCCGGCGGGGCCGGTACCGATAATTATAAAATCGTATTTTTTCATTGGCAGTGGGTTGTTACAAATATTTGCAAAGGAATAATTATCTTTACGAAATATTCCGGGAAAAGACAAGGGGTAAGCGTGGGAAGACGGTGATATCGGTAAAGGAATAAAAGAACCGAAAAAGGGTGGCGTCGACACCTTGTAATGCATATGTTGTGGAGGAGCATAAATGCTCCATTAGATTAAGGAGGAATACAATGTCTGAAAAAGCTGTAGGTTGTGCCAGACCCACCGGAGGCCCGGTTGGAGAAGAACCACGGGATCTTAAAGGAAATGGAAAACAGAAACCTAAGGAGGTACATTCCATGATTAAGGTAGGAACAAAGGCTCCGGATTTTACCGCGCCGGGTTACCACAAGGGTGATTTTATCAATATTAAGCTTTCCGATTATTTGGGGAAATGGGTGTTGCTCTGCTTTTACCCTGGAGATTTTACCTTTGTCTGAGCCACGGAAATTTCAGCGGTCGCTGAAAAATACCCTGAATTGCAGAAACTGGGTGTGGAAGTTCTTTCCATGTCCATTGATTCACAGTTTACCCATAAAATGTGGAATGACCATGAGTTGAGTAAAATGGTTGATGGTGGTATTCCCTATCCGATGCTTTCCGACGCAGGGGGCAAGGTGGGTATGGTCTACGGTGTTTATGACGAGGATGCGGGGGTTGAGGCCCGTGGCAGGTTTATTATAGACCCCGACGGCGTGGTACAGGGCTACGAGGTGTTGTCGCCGCCCGTCGGTCGTAATATCAACGAGACATTGCGCCAGGTCCAGGCTTTTCAACTGGTGCGTGCAACCCAGGGTAAGGAGGCAACTCCCTCCGGTTGGAGGCCGGGTAAATCAACGCTTAAACCGGGGGTTGGTCTGGTGGGTAAGGTCTGGGAGGAATGGAAGACAAAACAGGCCTTTGATTAATTACGAAATTTTGCCGGATAGAGGTGGATATCGGCTCTCCGCCCATGGATGTGTTTATGGGTAGAGACAGGCAGCAGACGGAGGGAATATTTTCTGCCGCTTATGATGCGACGGTATAGGGCTATGGAAAGATATGGATTCGCTCTGCGGGAAAGTGTAACCACACCGTCTGCCCGACGTTGAGGGCTGGACGAACTGTGTGGATAACAAAATCTGTATTGTGGAGCCTCACATAAACCTTGGTGTTGCTGCCTGCAAAATGAATTTTAGTTACCACGGCCGTAATATAACCCGTGGTCGGAGTGGTGGAGAGGATGATGTCCTCCGGTCGGATAACCGCCAGTGCGGTGGTTGTATCCGGGGTGTCGATGGGCAGTTTGGTCACCGTACTTGTGAAAATGTTGTTTTTTATTTGGCCGCAGATAAAATTGTCGGATCCGAAAAAAGCTGCGATTTCAATTGATTGCGGGCGGTGGAATAGGTCCTCCGGTTTGCCGAACTGTTGCAGTTTCCCATCGAGCAATAACCCGATTCTGCTGCTTATCCTTAATGCTTCACCCTGGTCGTGGGTGACGAATAACATGGTGGTACCGGTTCGTTCCTGTAAGGAGCAGATTAGTTTTCTCATGCGCTGGCGTAGATCCTGATCCAGGTTACTGAGCGGTTCGTCCAGCAGGAGGACGGAGGGTTTCAGGATCAGGCCACGGGCCAGGGCGACACGCTGCTGCTGTCCCCCCGATAATTGATGGATCTTCCGGTACCGAACCTTTTCTAATTCGGTCATTTCGAGGATTTTGTCTATTTTCCCCCGGGCCATTCGTTTTTCAATATGACCCATTTTCAGACCGAAACCGATATTTTTTTCCACGTTGAGAAAGGGAAATAGTAGGGGCTTTTGGAAGATCATAACCGCGTCACGTTTTTCAGCGGCCAGATGGTTTACCCCCTGCCCGTTTATAAAAATACGGCCGGAAAGGGGGGTGAGTAGCCCCGCAATTGCTTTCAGTATACTGGTTTTACCGACGCCGCTTGGTCCGAGCAGCGAGACAAGTTCTCCATCTTTCACCTCGAAGTTGAGATCTTTTACAATGACTGTTTCCCCGTAGGCAATGGTTAAGTTATTAACCTTAAGTTTCCCCATCAGTGGCGTACTCCCCTAAGCCCGTTGCGACCGAGATTGCGGGCGCTGGTCATAAGGGCCAGAAAAGCCGGTAAAATAAAGACCAGGCTTACTGCCGCTGCCACGGGTCTGTCTCCGCTGTTCATTAATGAAAACAAGAGGATTGGTAGTGTCAGCATCTTGCCGCCGCCGATAATGAGAGTTGATAAATATTGTGACCAGGAGAGGAGAAAGGTAAAAAGGGCCGCCACGGATATAGCGGGTAGGATCATGGGAAATATGATGTTGAGAAAGATTCTCCAACCGGGTGCCCCAAGACTCCTGGCCTGTTCTTCAAAGTCCGCATTGTAATCGCTGAAAACCCCCCACATAACAAAGATGGTATAGGGTAGAGAGAAAGTGAGGTGAATCAGGACTACTCCGACGAATGTTTCGGTGAGACCCAGCTTAAGAAACCAAAAATGCAGACCCATGGCAACGGAGAGTGGCGGCACTATAACCGGCAGGGCGAGGAGTAGGATGATCAGTTTTTTGCCGCTGAAGTCATATAGCCCCAGCGCCCTGCCAGCCGGGATGCCGAAGAGTAAAGAGATAAAAGTGGTTGTCAGGGCAAGGGCCGTGCTAAGTAATAATCCCGTGAAAATCTGATCACCGGCGGTACTGAAAATATAGTGGAAGGCCCTGCCGCCAAAAGATCGTGGCAAAAGAGAAGGATAAAACCATTTTTCGCTGATTGCCCAGAGGACAAGGGGGATAAAGGGCAGAGCCACCGTTATTATAACAGAGCCGAAAAGTACCTGGTGGCGGATTTTCATAATTCAATTACCTCTGTCCGCAAGATTTAGGTGATATATTTACGATGCAATAACAAAAGATAATAATCAATATGATAATTGCAGCGAGAACCATGCCCATTCCAATACCCTCGGGGCGGGTGAGTAGATCAATATCACTGAAATTTTTATAGGCCTGGACGGGCAGGGGTACGGGGTATGTCCTACCGAGTAAATATGGCACTTCAAACGCTCCCAGGGTGAAGGCAAAGACGATGAGAGAGGAGGCCCCCAGGCTGGGTGCGATTATCGGTAGGGTTATATGGAAAAAACGCTGGGTTCTGGAGCCGTTTAAAGTTGCCCCGACTTCGTTTAGTTCCGGCCCGTTGTTTTTTAAGACAGCCAGCAGCATAAAGGTGATAAACGGTACCTCTTTCCAGATATAGACAAGGATGATGCCCACAGCCAGTTTGTCGTTGATAAGCAGTGGAAAATCGGCGGGGGAGCCGATTAGTCCAAGAGAGGAAAAAAGCTTGGCAAAAAGTCCCGATGGTGAGAGGAGCAGGATAACGGCTATAGCAACGACCAGATGGGGTACGGTCAGGGGGATCTGCAGTATAAAATGGAAAAAACGATGTTGTGCCGCCTGGTTAGTGAGGATTAGGGCCAGGGTAATGCTGATTGCCGTGCCAATGAGGGTTGATGTTATGGAAATATACAGGGATATTACGAGGCTCCTGAAAAAATCGGGATCATGAAATATATTGAAGAAATGATGAAAATCTATATGGTTCAGGCCCTGGCCGGGCAGGTAGCCGAGGGCTTGGAGAAAACCGAGGCCCAGCCCTCCTCCGAAGAGGAGAGTTATAGTGAGTAATGTTGGAGCCAGCAGCCAGAACGGACGCAGGGACGTTGTTTTTCTATCCGTCGCAAACGGCGCGGTGCGTGTATCTTCACATCCGGTCACTATTGGCCCTTTAAAACATGTTTTTCCCAGCCTTTTTCCAGGTATATCAGTATGTTGCTTGGCAGTTCAGGGAGCTGGTGATTCTGTAGTTCCGCGTCGGTAAGGGTGGCCGGTCCCTTGGGTACGGCGGAAAATTTTTGTTGCCACTCGGTGGAGAGTTTAGCGGGACTGATAACGGGGAAATCACCCCACACATCCGGTTTGGCCTTTTCCAGCTGGGCTGCGGGGGAAAGGAGAAAATTTGCAACAACCATGGCCCCCGCCTTGTCCCGGGCATTGGCGGGGATGGCCACGAAGTGGGTATTGGCTATGGTGCCCCGGTCGAAGACAAAGGTTCGCACCGTATTGGGAAAGAGTCCTTCCAGGATATTGCGGGAAGCCGCACCCTGCTGGTAGGAGAATGAAAAATCAATTTCGTGGTCGGCAAAAAGGGTGTTCATTTTCAGTGGAGATTCGGGATAAGTTGATCCCCCGCGCCACAGGTAATTTTTAATGTCATTCAGCAGGGCATAGGTCTTGTTCGCCGCCTTCGCAAGTTCCTGTTTTGTATAATGTCCCTGCCATTTGTCGACGTCTCCTGCAACTTCGTAGAAAATATGGCGAAGAAAGGCTGAACCCGTAAAGTTCGGTGGAGCTGGATAGGTGAATCGGCCGGGATGGGCTTTTATCCAGCCAACGAGCGTTCGTATGCTTTTGGGCGGGTTCGGGGTGCGAATTGAATCGTAGATCATGACTATCTGGGCACTTCCCCAGGGTGATTCCATATTTTCCACTGGCGTTCCAAAATCATTATTGATGGTGGGGTTGCCTGAATCAACAAGGCGGATATTAGGTAGATTGTTTGTAAAGGGGCCGTAGAGGAGCTGTTTTTGCTTGCACGTCCTGAAATTTTCCCCGTTGATCCACATGAGATCAACACCGCCGTTATCCCCCTTACCTGCCTGTTTCTCAACCACCAGTTTGTTTACGACTTCGGCAATATCTTTGACGGGGACCTGGCGCAGGGTAATATCGTACTGTTTTTTCAGGGCGGTGGCCAGAAAGCCGTTGACGTATGCATTGACGGCGGGTGAACCACCCCACATATACCAGTCGACGGTCTGACCACGGCTGTTTTTAACAATATTATCCCAACCCATTATTTCCTGTGTAAAACCGTTGCCGGTAAAAAATAAACAGAAGAACACGAGGATAAAAGATGTTTTAATAATGGTCGTTTTTCTGAACATAAAATCTCCGGGCGGTAAAGATATATTTTCGTTGGTTGTCTGCTAATATAACTGCCAAATTTTATCATGGATTGTGGCGAACAGGATCTCTGTTTAGAGCCTTACTCCATAAAACTTGTAAAGAAAAACAAGAAAATAAAGGTAATGTTCAAC
>CAZQOD010000041.1:0-23391 GCA_964594945.1 uncultured Desulfopila sp. | reverse complement strand
TTACCCTTTTGCTCGTAACATATATTCCTGCGATTAGTATGTTTGTGCCAAATTTATTAATGAAATAGCAATACGCATGGGGAATTTAAGCTATTCTGATCTCTGGCATTATGCTCTAAATATTTTCAGCAGGGCAATATCCGGCGGACAGAAAAGACGCACCGGTAAAAAAAAAGTACCGACACCCTTGGTGATAAAGGTGAACAGGTTATCACGTTCTTTAATAAGCCCGGATTGGCCGCGATATCTGGGGCTGCACGGCACCCATGGCGCCCATTTACAAAAAGGAATTCTTATTTGGCCGCCGTGGGTATGACCGGCAAGAATAATATCCACGGGTGTATTTTTATCTAATTCGTGGCTGATATCGGGGTTATGGGAGAGAAGAACGGTTGGTTGATGCTTTGCTAATCCCTTTAATGCAAGACGAGGTTTTGACGGTCCTTCCCAATAGTCATCCACGCCGGCAAGGACCAGTCCGTTGGCGAGCTGTTTATGTTCATTTTGCAGGACATGGATATTTTCAGTGTTAAGATGCCGGGTAACCATTGGGGCGTCAATCCAGTGATCATGGTTTCCAAGAACGGCATATACACCGTGTTGCGCTGAAAGTTTTGCAAGTTCATTGAAAATCGGTCGCTCTTTTAAGGTATTTTTGCGAAGATGTGACGCACCATCCACATAATCTCCCAGTAAACATATTACATCCGGTTTTAATGCCATTAGATGGCCAACTGCTTTTCCGATTAAACGGCTGTTCCCCCATGATCCGTCGTGAAAATCGGACATTATACCGATTTTAAAATTGTTAAGTCGTCTATCCAGGCCGCTGATAGGGACATTAATCTCGAGTTTTTGCAAACAACCGCTCTGTTTATAACCAACTCCGCCTGCAAGCAGGGCCGAACCATAGACCATAGTCCTTAGTAGCTGCCGTCGTGTTAATGAAATTGGTTTCATATGGTTTATAAGTAGTTAGTCAGTGTCTGTCTGGTTAGCGTCGTCTTAAATTGATAATTATTGATTAATGGATATCAGTTCTGTTTCCAACGGTAAACTGCAACCATCGTCAAATTCAGAAGCGGCCTTTACTCCGGCTTCAGCAATTTCTTTTGCGGAGAGGTTTAGATCGTATAGGGCGTGCATGGCCCCCAAAGCGATTCTTTTTCCGGAACCGATGGCCCAGAATGTATGGTACTGATTTACTTCTCTATAACTGGCGGCGCTGAACAGTCCGTTTTTATTGATTATAATTAAGTCTAGCTGGTTTGATTCAACGGGTTGGTCTTCATTTTCATTGGTATCTAGAAAATATGTTTTTTTCATTTCTTTATGCAGGCTCAACAGGGTGGAAAATATTTCCATTCGATTATTTAATTTAAATAATTTTTTATTGGTCTTAATCAGGTGTTCTATGATATTTGATATTGCGCTCCAGCCGACAATTCCTAAAATATTACCGTTTACCCTGTATAATTTTGTCGCGTTTTTAATGTGTCTTGCGGAAACCGCTAAAGAGCCGTAACTTGACTGGGTGTCACATGATATTGCGATATGATTGTTTAATGTTACTCCACAAATAATTGACATTGGAACTCACCGTTTGAATTGTTAAAATATTGTGTATACCATACGGGATCATAACCGCAGCCAATTTTCTTTGGTTGCGTTTTCCTGCCTGATTGGTCTGTTCGCAGAATCTTTGGGGGCAGCACGGTAGTTGCAGCTGATTGTAATTGAGATATTTTTTCTGTCAAAGGTTAATGGCCCTTGTAACCGTTTTATGGTAAAATCCTGATTCGTCTTCCTGCCTGCAGGATTCAGGGTTTGTGCTGTTTGTTTAAATTTTTTTGCTGCTCTTGAAATTTATCGAGCGCCTCGATTTAGTGCAAAATTGCTCATCCATGGACAGACACTATCTAACTATTTTCGTAGTTAAATACCCTTCTCCATTTGCTTGTTTTTTCAATAGCAATTATGGAGTAAGGCACTACGATAAATTTACAGGAGATGTGGGGCAATAGCAGTGCAAAATAAAGGTATGAAAAACCGTTTTAAAATACCGAAAAACATAATGGGAGATAATAATGACGATAAAAATTGGAATTAACGGGTTTGGCCGCATCGGCAGAAATATTTTTAGGGCGTTGAGCGGGGATGAAAAATTCGCCGATATTGAGGTTGTTGCCATTAATGATTTAACGGATAACATTACCCTGGCCCATCTGTTGAAATATGATTCGGTAATGGGTATTTACGGGGAGGATGTGGTCGGTGATAATAACGGGATCGTTGTTGCGGGTAAGTCGATTGCAGTTTCAAATCACCGTGATCCTGCAGATATTCCCTGGGGCGATCTCGGGGTTGAATACGTGGCGGAATGCACTGGTATTTTCCGCGATGCTGAATCCGCCCAGGGGCATATTGATGCCGGGGCCGCAAAGGTGGTGATCTCGGCCCCGGCCAAGGGGAACGTGAAGACCTTTGTGATGGGGGTGAACGAAGATGAATATGAGGCCACTGTCCATCATGTTGTCTCCAATGCCTCCTGTACCACAAATTGCCTGGCGCCGTTTGCCAAAGTTATTTTGGATAATTTTGGTATAAAAAGGGGTCTTATGACCACCGTTCATGCCTATACCGGTGATCAGAGATTACTCGACTTCCCCCATTCCGACCCCCGCCGGGCCAGGGCGGCCGCCCTGTCGATGATTCCCACCAAAACCGGGGCCGCCGCCGCAGTTTCTTTGGTTATTCCGGAGTTGAAAGGAAAGTTTGACGGTCTTGCCGTGAGGGTACCCACTCCCACCGTTTCCCTTGTTGATGCGGTGATGGAGGTTGAGCGGGAGACCACGGTGGAGGAGGTTAATCAGGTTCTCAAAGAGGGGGCCGACAGGTATCTGGGCTATAGTGAGCTGCCCCTGGTTTCCATTGATTATCAGGGGAATCCCCACTCTTCGATAATTGATGCGCAGTCAACCAAGGTTATAGGCTCCACGGTAAAGGTTATGAGTTGGTATGATAATGAATGGGGTTACTCCAACCGGATGCTTGATCTGATTCTCCATATGGAGAGTAATAAGGCAATATGAGCAGAGGAGAATACACTTCTGCCTTTTCACGGGGACGGGGGTGTCGAATCTGAACCATGGCGAAAATGGATAATAATCAAACGGTGGACACCATAGAGTCTGACGCCCTGAAAGCAAATTTGCTGGAGACGGCGGGACGAGTGGTTATAGACGAAGAGCTGCTGGTGTTGCTTGAGGTGGTTGAACAGTTTAAAGGGTTGCATTCAACCCTGGAAAAACTCTTGTACGAGGTGTGTCATCCGTTTCGTAACTGGCGCATCGTTTTGCCCCAGTTACGCAGTTTTGCGTTGAAAAATATCACGCGCTATAAGAATCATAAGCGGGGCCCGGAGGCGTTCAGGCTTTTTTCTCGGCTCTTTTTTGATGTTTTAAAGGAAACCCAGCGGGATCCCGCCCTGTTGACGCAGGGTATAGGGGCGATGATGGTTTGGCTGGATAAGGCGGCGGCGCAGTTGAGTATAGAGGATCTGCAGCGATTCGGCCCGGAATTTAATAATACCTTCAACGAACTTGCCGAACTGGACCGTACCAATCGTCCAGTTATGATGCAAATTGTTCACGGTCAGCATCCGGTAACTAAAATTGCCCGTCATTTCTGGGCCCTCAGCGAGATACACCGGATTGATTTTGAAACATATCTATACCCTTTGGCCATGTTGGTGAAGACCGTTTTGGCCAGGTGTTATGATTACTGGCTGCATGAAGATGATCCGTTGCACTGGTTCCTTGATCGCTGCAGTATTCCCCATACCGATTTTCACTCGTCTCGCCTTTTTGTGGAAATATCGCACGGGACAATCAAAGAGCATCTTGATGAGGTGCGGTCCCTCACCTTTAAGGGTGATGGTTATGCCGATTTAAGACGGATGACGAGTCTGCCGACCCATATTGATATTGTTAAATATTACCGGGCAATGCCCAATAGACTGGTGGAGGTTGAAGAGCTGTTTTGTCAGACCGAGCAGAGTGATTGCGAACGGTTGCACTATTTTCATGAGAACAGAAAGTTACTGTTTCTATTTAAAATCATGGACACCAAGGGGTTATATCTTATCCATGAAGAGACTTTAAGGGAGATCAACAGGAGCCTGGTCCTGCTTATCAGGCAGCAGAGTTTCGAGGAAATTGAAGAATTTCTGTTAACGACCTTTGAACTGCTAAAGGCGAATGTCCGCAAATATCCCCATACTTCGCTCCAGTGCATTCAGGTGATAGGCGGCGAGGTCTTTGACCGTAACAACAGTAGGATGGTTGAGGCCTTTCTCTGGGGGGTTGTCCGTTTTGGTTTCCAGCATGCCAATGTTGTCGGAGTTGATGAAAACTGGCAGCCCCTGTCCAACCCGGCCCACCTTGCCAATATTCGGGTCTGGCTGCATCTGATTATGCAGGAACCAAAATGGTGTTCGACGCTGTTGTCGGCCTTAATTATTCACCTTAAGCTGTCCGGTACCTGCGTGCGGGATACCGATCTCTTTCAGCGCGATATCAGTGAGTTATTAAATCATCCGATTGAGCCTATCTACAACCTTTCCAAGCAGTTCGCAAAACTGATGCCGGTCTTTTTCAATGAAATCGGTTCTGAAGGTGAGTTGCGTGATGTTTCCACCGAGCTCGATGAACTCCATAAGCGCCGGGATGTGTTGATCCATTTTTTACGTAAACAGGGGCACGTGGAGAGTTCAAACCTTATCGTTGATTTCATCCAGGCGATTTTTATATTTTGGAAAACCAGGGATAAATCATGCCTGGTTCGTTATATCCCTGAAGAAGTGTACAGCCAGGTGCAGACCAGTGGTGAATTTATAGACGAACAGCATGTCCTCAGTACCCGGTTTTGGCGGGAAATGAAAATTGGTAATATTCGTGATATTCTGTCGCAGGACAATGAGAAAGTTACATCTTTTCTCGACCGTCAGCACGATTTGAGTGCGGATGAGATCAACCGTTTCAGGTTACTTATTCGTATGTATAAACTGTTAAATCGAAAATATGAGCTCGGTTTTCAGCAGATGCATTCGGAGATATTAAAGGCCGTAAACGATGGCTTTCCGGAGATGGAAAATCTCCTGGCGGATCTTGAAAATTCGGATACGGAACATTGTCTTGAGGCGCTGCTCACAACGCTTGAAGGGTTGAAGGAGGTCATCCTTTCACCACAGCGCTTTGAAGCGCGGGAAGATATTTATTATAAAAGGCATATTGCCGTTGATATCCCTTCCGTATACGGTCGATACCGGGAACGGAAATTCGACGCCCTGAGCCTTACTTTCCGTCTGGAAAATTTTGCCAATCTCTATCTGGAAAAGCTCCCCGAGACTGTAAATTTATCCATTATAACCCAGGCGACTTTTTACAATATTGTCCGCTGTATCAAGCTCTTTATGAGGGCTTTGTCCATCGACGGCATTACCTCACGAAAATTATCCACCTACCTGTCTCTTCTTGAAAATTCACTGAAAGTTCGCCGTGTTTCCTATACACAGTATCTGGATATTTTCCGGGGGATGTCGGAGGGGGTAAAGGATATTATATACTCGTCTTATACCAATATTCACCAGAACAATCTGTCGATTATTATCCCTCAGATCGGTCCGGAAAATTTACTGGAAAAATTCAGCGGGCTCTACGATGAGAAAGAGATCGGTACATCGGTTCAACGGTTATCGGAGGTCTTTTTCAGGGATCTGATCTCATCGACGTTCGGTCTGCAGCATCTTGATAATTTTATCCTGCGTATCCTGCAGACCATGGAGAATCAGAAAAATATTCTCGACCAGGAGAAACTGGATCTGTTGATGACCTATAATCCCAACAAGGCCCTGTCCCTCCTCCACGATCCAAATCCCTATACCAATAATCTTATCCACCTGGGGAATAAAGGTTTTAATTTGGCGACGCTGACCTCGGATCATAAACCGGTGCCCCCGGCCTTTGTGATCACCACCGAGATTTTTCGTTGTCGGGAGATTGTTTTTGGTTACTCGGAGACGCGAAAGGAATTTATGTATCGTATTCGCGAGGCCCTAAATGAGATAGAAAAAATAACCGGAAAACTGTTTGGTTCACCCTATACGCCACTGCTTCTTTCGGTGAGAAGCGGTAGTGCCATCTCCATGCCGGGCATGATGGCCACCATCCATAACGTGGGTTTTAATGAAGAGCTGATTGAGGGGTGTATTGCCAACCATGGCAAAGGGTACCTGGCTTGGGATAATTACAGGCGTTTTTTACAGTCGTGGGCGATGATTTCCGGGGTGGGCAGGGAAGATTTTCAGACGTTGATGGACGAGGCCAAGGCCAAGTATAAAGTGAAGTTGAAAAGGGATTTTTCCCCGGCACAGATGAGGGAGCTTGCCCTTTCCTACCAGAAACTTATCCGGCAGCGGGGTTTGGGGATACCGGATGATCCGTGGTTGCAGCTGGTTAACGCGGTGGAGTTGGTGCTTGACTCCTGGGAGACGGAAAAAGCGGTCGATTACCGCAGGATTATGGATGTTTCGGATTCATGGGGTACGGCGGTGATTGTCCAGGCCATGGTTTTTGGTAATCGCAGCGAGAATACAGGCTCCGGAGTTGTTTTTACCGCTCACCCGTATCGTAAGGTGCAGAGGGTGGCACTGTGGGGTGATTACGCCTACGGGGACCAGGGGGAGGATATCGTCTCCGGCCTGGTTACCAGCCGTGCTGTTTCCGTTGAACAGGCCATGCTCGACGGGCGATCGGTGGAGGAGACAATGGAGGTGCGTTTCCCCGAAATATACCGGGAACTACTCGATATCTCGCGGGAACTAGTCTACGAAAAACGCTGGAATCCCCAGGAAATTGAGTTTACCTTTGAAGGACCTGGTCGGGAAGAGTTGTATATTCTGCAGACGCGGGATATGATTACCATTAAAAAGAAGGAACACCTCAACGTTTTCGTGGAGAGTGCTGCCCTGGACGCGGCGCACCTGGGAAAGGGCATCGGTGTTTCAGGTTCGGCGCTTGCGGGCAGGGCGGTGTTCACCGAGGATAATATACGAGTTATGCGGGAGTCTGATCCGCAGACGCCGATTATCCTGATACGACAGGATACCGTTCCCGAGGATATAAAAGTGGTGAGCATGGTCGACGGCCTCCTCACCTCACGCGGCGGTCAGACCTCCCATGCTTCCGTGGTGGCCGTTCGTCTTGAGAAGACCTGTGTTGTCGGTTGTCGCAGTCTGAAAGTTTTTGAGGCCGAACAATATTGCACCATTGCCGACGTGCATATTGGTTTTGGTGATCCGGTCTCCATAGACGGCAGAAACGGTCAGGTATTAAACGGTATGCACCCCATCCGTGAAGAGTATCATATCCTGCCGATATGATAGCCAATACGGTGTAGGGCCCGTGGCGGGCCCGTTCGTCCCGGTATCAATACCCCTGTCGATGCGCTGAAGGTTACTGTTGTTTGCTGGGACATATTCCCAACGGATTCCCCGGTTATGACCTCTCTTCGGGGACGCCCATGGCTTTAAGGATAAGGCCCAGCGGGCAGAATTTAGTGAACCCGAACTGAAAGAGGTTAAGACCGACAAAGGCCGTGAAAAACAGCCAGTACTGGCTGTGAAAGATCGGGCTTGCCTGAACGCCCAGTGCAAGGCTGAGGAGAATGAAAAATCCGGCGAGGGCGTGTATCCAGTCTGAAATAATCATAGTATCATTCCTGGTTGTCGGGAGCGGGAAAAGATATTCCTCCCCCCGTTATTAAAAGTTTGGGCAGAAGAGTGTGCGCATCTTCTGGATAAGCTCAAGAATGCGGTGGTCCGTTATCTTGTTGTAGATAAAATTTGCGTCTTTTCGGTAATCGATAATACCCTGACCACGGAGGATATTCAGATGTTGCGAAACATTGGCATTGGTGGTCTGAACCTGGTCTCTGATTTCGCCAACGGAAAGTTCTTTGTCCTGGAGCAGACAGAGGATCTTCAGCCGAATAGGATGGGACATCGATTTAAGAAGTTTTGACATCGCGTCTATCTGTTCGTCTTGCATAATCTCTCCCTAACCTCATGAAACGAGAAATACCATTCCCATTCTGCCATGCGGGGGCAATCACCCCGGCAAAAAGTGTTCTGGGAGACTGTGCGAGAACGTATTTTTACCAAACATTTCAGAATGTTAGGAGAAAATGCATACACAGTATTACCCATACGGCTGCGCCGATTTTTCCCTAAAAACCAAATTTGAATAAACTCTTACTCTCGAACAAGCTCCTCTAAAATCATTTCATGATTTAAATTAATAGCTTTAGCCACTTTGTAAAGTTTTTTCTGTATCTAAACCTTCCTTTTTTTGCGACTACCGTAAAGTGCAGCGACCCTGATTTTTCTTTTGGCTTAAACATTGCTGAATCCCCTGCACCATACCGCTGAAAGCGGTGGGGGTGCAATATAAATTTTGCTTGCTCCCTAAGTTTAAGACAGGGGGACGACGTTGTTTTTAATGGCGCGGGTATCAGGTAAATATGATCTGTTATTCGCATATTGTCCCGGTTAAAATAGTTGATAGGTGTGGCAAAATGTTCTTGATTTGCCCGGCGATGCTGGGTAGGTTAAGCCGTGATTTTCGTTAGCCCGGCGGGTTCTCCAGGGTATGGGGTGGTAGTTTTTATCGTCTTGGCTCGGGGTAGACTTGGTGCGGCCCGGCCGGAATTGAACTTTAATATTGCAAAATACAGGTGTCGGAGTAAAGGCTGTTTCTCCCTAATCCGCGGGCAGGATTCAGGCGTAATTTTAACTGGCTTATTGGGCGTGGTTTTTTCAATACTCGTCTTGCAAAAGGAGGGTTGACTATGAAAAAGAGATTATTGGCCCCGGAAAATATCTGTCTGCAGATAATAGACGTGCAGCAGAGTCTTATGGCGAAGATTGGCGATGCCGACGATATTGCGGCAACGGTGGCCTTAATGATCCATTGCGGGAGGATCATGAATATTCCGATGGTTGCCAATACCCAGTATCGCAAAGGTCTGGGGCCCTTTGTGGCGAGTATTGAACCCTTGATTGCCGATATCCCCTGTTTTGACAAGGTTGAATTTAACAGTACGAAAAACGGTGATACGGAGGCATTTTTGGATAATCTGCCGGAATCCGTGACCACAATGGTCCTTGTCGGTGTCGAGACCCATATCTGTATTTATCAGACCGCCATGGGTCTGTTGAGCAGGGGATTTTCTGTTTGGGTGGTGTCCGACGGTGTCGGTTCTAGAAAAGATGCGGATCATAAGTACGGACTGACGAGGATGGGCCGGGAAGGTGTGGTTGTCGGTTCGGCTGAAATGTTGATCTATGAGCTGCTTGCCGAGGCTGGTACGCCTCATTTCAAGCAGGTTTTGCCCTATATTGTCGATAGATAGTGTTCATCCGGAAATGACCGATAAGTCGGTATAAGTTGTTTCTTGCTTTTTATTACAGCTTTTACGGAGTCAGGCATTAAACGGCCTGTTGTCGGGTGGATAGAGGTGAAAAAACAGTGGGTTGCTTTGTATCCGTAATCATTTCTCCAGATGCGGATCTATTAATGAAAATGTATGTTGGAAAATTATGAAAGGTAATGAGATTCGGACTAGGTTTATAGAATATTTTAAAAAAAACGGTCACACTGTGGTCGATAGTTCCTCTTTAGTCCCCAAGGATGACCCCACCCTGCTCTTTGTCAATGCGGGAATGGTACAGTTTAAAACGGTTTTCATGGGGGAAGATAAACGCGATTACGTTAGGGCTGTAACCAGCCAGCGATGTGTTCGCGCCGGTGGTAAACATAATGATCTTGAGAATGTGGGTTATACGGCCCGCCATCATACTTTTTTTGAGATGCTCGGTAATTTTTCCTTCGGCGATTATTTTAAGGAAGAGGCCATTCGTTTTGCCTGGGATTTTCTTACGGTGGAGTTGGCTGTTCCCGCTGAAAAACTCTGGGTGTCCATTTTTGACGACGACGATGAGGCCGAGGAACTCTGGCTGAAGATTGACGATCTTCCCAAGGGGCGTATCGTGCGCATGGGAGAAAAGGATAATTTTTGGTCAATGGGCGATACCGGCCCCTGCGGCCCTTGTTCCGAAATCCATATAGACCAGGGAGTTGCGGCTGGTTGTGGTCGCGCCGATTGCGCACTGGGTTGTGATTGCGACCGCTTTCTCGAACTTTGGAACCTGGTTTTTATGCAATTTAACCGGGATGATGACGGTAACACGACCAGGTTGCCCAAACCGAGTATTGACACCGGCATGGGCCTTGAGCGGGTCGCTGCGGTTCTGCAGGGTAAATTGAATAATTATGATTCTGATCTTTTTACTCCGATTATTGCAACGCTTGAAAAATTATCCGGAAAAACCTACGGCAACAACGGACAGGACGATACGGCGATGCGCGTTATCGCCGACCATGCCAGGGCCGCAACATTTCTAGTGTCCGACGGAGTTCTACCCTCTAACGAGGGCAGGGGCTACGTTTTGCGCAGGATTATGCGCCGTGCCGTGCGTTACGGCAAACATCTGGGCCTCAATAAACCATTTATGGAGAAGGTCGTCGATACGGTTGTTGCCGAAATGGTGGATGCTTATCCCCATTTGAGGGATACAGCCTCTCTTCTGGATAAGGTGGTTAATAATGAAGAGGAGCGTTTTCGAGAAACTCTGGAAAACGGGTTGACCCTGCTGGACGAGGAAATTGCCAGGGTGCAGGGTGACGGCTCGAAACTGATTTCAGGTACGTTTATTTTCAGGTTGTACGATACCTTTGGTTTTCCCTTTGATATCGTCAGGGATATTGCCCTTGAAAAGGGCCTGGCCTTTGATGAGTCGGGTTTTATCAAGGAAATGGAGCAACAGAGAGAGAAGTCCAGGCTTTCCCGCAAGGGTGACGGGGTAAAGATTTTTGGTGATGGTCTGAAGTCTATTATCGAGACGGGGCGGAAGAATACCTTTGTCGGTTATGATCGGCTTGAGGAGAATGGCTCTCTTTACGGGATACTGGATGAATCGGGTGTTCGTGTGGAGGCTCTGCGGGCCGGGGAAAGAGGACGGATTGTAACGGAAACGACACCGTTTTATGCCGAATCGGGCGGCCAAGTGGGTGATACGGGAGAGGTGAGCTGGCCCGGTGGGCATGCCAGGGTGGTGGCCACTTCCGGGGCAGGGGATAAAATTGTCCTCCACGAAATTATTGTTGAGAAAGGAGACCTCGGTACTGGGCAGGAACTGCACATGGTCGTGGATGACAAACGGCGTCGTGCCACGGCGGCACACCATTCGGCAACACATATTCTGCAGGCCGCTTTAAGGCAAATCCTGGGAGACCATGTCAAACAGGCCGGTTCCTTGGTCGGTCCCGACAGGATGCGTTTCGATTTCACCCATTTTTCACCACTTTCACGGGAAGAGCTCGGGGAGATTGAAACATTGGTGAATGAAAAAATATGGCAGAATATACCACTTGTAACCAGGATTCTTAGCAAAGACGATGCTATTAGGGAGGGGGCGACGGCGCTTTTTGGTGAAAAATATGATGATGCTGTTCGTGTTGTTTCCATAGCGAACTTCAGCAAGGAACTGTGCGGGGGCACCCATGTCACCGCGTCCGGTGAAATAGGTATTTTCAAAATTATTTCGGAGACGGGTATTGCGGCGGGGGTTAGAAGGATCGAAGCCCTGGCCGGACGAGCCGCCTACGATGATATCCGGTCTTTGTACCGGCGTGAAGAGGAGGTTGTCTCCTTGCTCAGTGCGGGAAGCGGTCGACAGGTGGTAACAAAGGTACAGGCTCTACTCACCAGCCTGAAGTCCAGGGATAAACAGGTGGCGGATCTTTCCGCTCGGCTGGCCGGTGCCGACCTGGAAGGGCTGTTTGCCGGGGCCAAGAAAATTGGAGATGTGCGGGTTATTTCCTCCGTTATTCCGCTGGATAGCCCGAAAACATTACGGGAAATTGGTGATAAGGTGCGGGATAATATCGGTTCAGGGGTGGCGGTTCTCGGGGGAGGTATTAACGGCAAGGTCGCTCTTTTAGCTATTGTAACCAGTGATTTAACGGCACGACTTAAAGCCGGGGAAATTGTCAATAAGGTCGCCGCCGTTGTTGGTGGTAAGGGTGGGGGCAGACCGGATATGGCCCAGGCCGGAGGACCCATGCTGGACAAACTGGATGAGGCCATTAAGGGTGTGCCGGAAATTGTCACTCAACTGTTGGATAAATAACATTATTGATGTTATTTAAACAAGATATCTAGTTTACAGCTTGTTTTTATGCCTAGCCGACCCCCCGGCGTGGTGCATCGACGCCGGGGGGTTGAATAGATAAACTAGTTGACAGTACACCATATTTACGTTAAGAATTTTCGAGATTGTGAATGGTCGTTCATTTTCTCTTGAGTGGTTTTGCGCCCCTGGGTTCTGCTGTATTCCCCAGGTGGGTGCGGAGTACGGAAAGGGATTTTCACCGGGGTCGTGGGCGAAGTTGTCCCCTATATAATAAACAACTTATTGATTTTGCGGCAAATATTTATTGGCTGCATGTTGTGTTCACGTTCCGTAAAGATACTTAGTATACCCCATTGCGGTTATCATCCATTGTGGTGATGGATGTTCATTTTTTTTCGTTATTTTTAGGTAAGTGGGAGTAACCAGCATGATTACAACGGATATCACTTTGTTTATTCAGATTGTCAACATGATTGTGCTCATGTTTCTTCTCAATGGTGTTCTTTATAAACCCATAAGGAAAATCATTAAGGAGAGATCTGAAAAACTGCGGGGAATGCAGGGGGAAATCTCGAAGTTTGAGAAAAATGCCAAGCTTCGCCAGGAAGAAGTTGATGCAAAGATGGCAAAGGCTTCTGGGAAGGCAAAACGGGCATTGGATTCTGCCCGAGCGGACGCACAGGCCGCCGGGGAAGAAAAACTTGCAGCTATCAAGGCGGAGGCAGATGTCGGCAAAGAGTCAAAACTTGCTGAAATCCGTTCTCAGATAGAGGATGCCAGAACCGGTTTGCAGTCTAGTTTAGATGATTTTGCAAGCGAAATGGCCAGTAAAATTCTGGGGAGGAGTCTTTGACAATGAATGGAGTGAAACAGATTGCGCGGCATATTAGCCTGCTTACGTTGGCACTTTGGTTTGCTTTGTCTTTTGGCACGGCCTTCGCCACTGAACATGCGGTCTCCGCCGACCATGGCGCCGATGTTGATCAGCATGCAAGTGTATCCACGGCCGCACAGCACGACGGGGATGTCGCCGCCGAACACGGTGGCGGTGCAGAGCATGGTGGAAGTTTGTCCACGAAAAAACTAAAGGATCTTGGTTGGAGGATCGTCAACTTTATTGCTCTGATGATCATCCTGGTGAAATTCATGGCCAAACCCATAGGTTCTGGTCTTGCCAATCGGCAGAAAAAGATCAGGGACGAAATCGCCACCCTTAGCAAACAGAGACAGGATGCGGAGGACTCCTATAACGAGTTCCAGGAGAAACTTGCGACCGTGGAATCCGAAATAGATAAGGTCGTGGAGAGGGCTGTTGCCCAGGCCGAAATAGAAAAGGCGAAGATTCTTGAAAAAGCCGAGCGGGCCGCTGAGGACATAAAACGGGCGGCCGACCAGGCCATACAAAACGAGATAGTCCTGGCCCGGCGCACATTGAAAGATGATGTGGCCGAACAGGCGGCTGTAATGGCCGAAGAGCTTATTAGGAAGAATCTCACTGCGGATGATCAGGTGAAGATAATAGAAGATTACTTAGCTAAAGTGGGGGCAGTACAGTGAAACAGACAATCCTCGCAAAAAGATATGCCAAGGCGATTTTTACCGTCGGTCAGGAACAGAAAAAATATGAAGAGTACAATGAGGTACTGCAGGGGGTAGCGGATCTGTACGCCGACCATCCTGAGGTTGCCGATGCCCTGACCAACCCTCTTTATCCCATGGATATTAAAGAAAAGGTTATGAGCGGAATGATCGGGTCCATGGGTGTGGACGAGATAATGGGCAATTTTCTGAATCTTTTAGTTCAGAAAAAACGTGCTGAGATACTGCCGGAGATAGCGGAAGCGTACAAGGTCATGGTTGACGAAGAGAAAAATGTCAGCCACGGCACCGTTGTTTCGGCGGTTGAACTAAACGATGCACTGAAGAAAAATGTCCGGACTGTTTTAGAAAAGTTAACAGGCAAGAAGGTTGAGTTGACGACCAGTGTCGATCCCTCGATTCTTGGCGGTATTATCGCCAAGGTTGGGGATCTGGTGTTGGACGGCAGCATAAAGACCCAGCTTGCAGGTTTAAAAGATTCCATAAAGGGGAGAGAATAGATGCAGATCAAAGCCGAAGAAATTAGTCAAATCATTAAGGACCAGATTGGAGCGTACGAGACCAGCATTGACCTGAATGAAACCGGTACCGTTATTTCGGTTGGTGATGGTATTGCCCGTATCTACGGTGTGCAAAATTGTATGGCCATGGAGTTGCTCGAATTTCCGGGGGGTATCATGGGCCTGGCCTTAAACCTCGAAGCGGATAACGTCGGTTGTGCCGTTCTCGGTAACGTGGCCGGAATCAAGGAGGGAGATATCGTTAAACGGACCGGAAAAATTGCTGAAGTTCCGGTGGGTCCGGCCATGGAAGGTCGCGTTGTTGACGGGATCGGTGCGCCGATAGACGGTTTGGGACCGATTAAATCGGACCTGACTTCCAAAATTGAGGTGCTTGCCCCCGGCGTTATCTCCAGAAAGGGTGTGCATGAGCCGTGTTATACCGGGGCTAAAGCAGTGGATGCCATGACACCGGTGGGCAGGGGACAGCGTGAACTCGTTATCGGTGATAGACAGATTGGTAAGACCGCCCTCTGTGTCGATGCAATTATTGCCCAGAAAAATACGGATGTACATTGCATATACGTGGCGGTGGGCCAGAAAAAATCCACTGTAGCCCTCGTCGTTGAGGCCCTGCGTAAGCATGGGGCAATGGAGTATACGACCGTTGTTTCAGCCTGTGCCTCCGACCCCGCACCCATGCAGTACATTGCTCCTTTTGCCGGATGTTCCATGGGCGAGTATTTCAGGGATAACGGTCAACATGCGCTTATTATCTATGATGATTTGTCCAAACAGGCGGTTGCTTATCGTGAGCTTTCCCTTCTCCTTCGTCGTCCGCCGGGACGTGAGGCATACCCCGGAGATATCTTCTTTAACCATTCACGCCTTCTTGAGCGGGCATCAAAGGTTAACGATGACCTCGGTGCTGGATCACTGACGGCATTGCCGATTATTGAGACCCAGGCGGGTGACGTTTCAGCCTTTATTCCGACAAACGTTATTTCCATTACCGACGGTCAGGTTTACCTGGAGCCGAACCTCTTCTTCTCGGGTGTACGACCGGCCATTAATGTTGGTCTTTCGGTCTCCCGTGTTGGTGGTTCCGCTCAGGTAAAGGCCATGAAGCAGGTTGCAGGTACCCTGCGTCTCGACCTTGCCCAGTATCGTGAGTTGGCGGCCTTTGCGGCCTTCGGTTCCGACCTTGACGCCGCCACCCAGGCCAAGCTTACCCGTGGCGAGAGACTTGTTGAAATTCTTAAGCAGCCCCAATATCAACCATTGCCCATGGAAAAGCAGGTGGTTATCCTTTACGCGGGATCCAATGGTTATCTGGATGCCTTGCCCGTTGAGTCTCTTGCTGATTATGAGAGCGAGCTTTATAACTATATTGAGTCTAACGAGGCCACTATTTTTTCCGATCTGGTGAAAGAAGAGCAGTTCACCGACGCCATTAAGGAAAAACTCAATAAAGTACTGACCAGCTTTGGTGAAACGTTCAAAGCGACACAGGGTCTTAACTAAATTATAAAGGTCAAGATATGGCGAGTCTAAAAGAAGTAAAAACCAAGATCACGGGTGTGAAGAAGACCGCTCAGATCACCAAAGCCATGAATATGGTCGCGGCTGCTAAACTGCGCGGTGCCCAGGAAAAAATGGAGGCCTTTAGACCGTATACGGATAAATTTAACGAGACCATGTCAAATTTATCCGGTGGTGCCAACATAAACGCTTTTCCGTTGATGGCAAAACGGGAAGAAAAAAGTGTGGAGCTGGTTATAGTCACTTCGGATCGCGGCCTGTGTGGCTCATTCAATGCAAATATCGTAAAAATGGCATTGAAAATTATGGAGGCTCTCGAGGCTGAAGGGAAGAAAGTCAGTTTTGTCTGCGTTGGTAAAAAAGGTTATCAGCTTTTAAGAAAGACCGGTAAAGTTAGGAAAAACTATACCGAAATCATGGGCAGTTTCCAGATGTTTAATGCCAGGGAAATTGCCACGGATATTACCCAGCAGTTCCTGAATGGTGTGACCGACAGGGTTGAAATTATCTATGGACAATTTGTTTCAGTTGCCCGTCAAGTCCCCGCAACAGCACCCTTTCTTCCTGTGCAGCCGGTTGAGTTGGAAGAGGGTGCGGAAAAATCGGCATCGGGCGATTATATCTATGAACCTTCTTCCGAAGAGATCATGGATGTTTTGCAGCCACTGTACCTCAATGTTCTTGTATATCACGCAATGCTCGAAGTTGGTGCATGCGAACATGCGGCACGTATGACTGCCATGGATAATGCAACGAGTGCATGTAAGGATATTGTGAAGAACTTGACTGTCGTTTACAACAAGGCCCGTCAGGCGGCGGTAACGAATGAACTGATGGATATTGTAGGCGGTGCAGAAGCCCTGAAATAATAACTTATCATTTGATAATCTAAGACTTTTGAGGAGGGGTAAGGCCCAATGAGTGAGCAAAGAATAGGAAAAATTACACAGGTTATTGGACCTGTTGTAGATGTGGAGTTTGAGCCCGGTAACCTGCCGTCTATTATGAGTGCGTGTATGGTGACAAATCCCGGTATTGATGACCAGGAAGATAACCTGGTTATTGAAGTGGCCCAGCATCTGGGCGACAACGCATGCCGTTGTATTGCCATGGACCAGACGGATGGGCTTGTTCGCGGTATGGAGGTAAGAGATACCGGTTTACCCATTACAATTCCGGTGGGTGAGGCGTCTCTTGGTCGTATTATGAATGTTGTCGGTCGCCCCGTTGACGGTATGGGTCCGATTGAATCGGATAAGAAACTGCCCATCCACCGTGAGGCACCGGCCTTTACAGAGCAGGATACGGAGGTTCGTGTCCTTGAAACCGGTATTAAGGTTATTGATCTTCTGGTTCCCTTTCCTCTGGGTGGGAAAATGGGACTCTTCGGTGGTGCGGGTTGCGGTAAGACCGTTATTATGATGGAAATGGTTAATAATATTGCCATGCACCACGGTGGTATTTCTGTTTTCTGCGGTGTTGGTGAGAGGACCCGTGAGGGTAATGATCTCTACCACGAGATGAAGGATTCCGGTGTTCTGCCCAAGGCGGCGCTGGTTTACGGACAGATGACTGAACCCCCCGGCGCCAGGGCCCGTGTTGCCCTGACCGGTTTGACCGCAGCTGAATATTTCCGTGATGAAGAGGGGCAGGACGTTCTTCTGTTTGTTGATAATATCTTCCGGTTCACCCAGGCTGGTTCTGAGGTTTCGGCCCTTCTTGGCCGTATTCCTTCCGCTGTTGGTTATCAGCCGACCCTTGCGACCGATCTGGGCGCACTGCAGGAACGTATTACTTCAACCACCAAGGGATCTATTACCGCAGTTCAATGTGTGTATGTGCCCGCCGATGACTTGACCGACCCCGCTCCGGCCACGACATTTGCCCATCTGGATGGTACGGTTGTTCTTTCCCGGCAGATTTCTGAGCTTGGTATCTATCCGGCCGTGGATCCCCTCGATTCGACGTCTAGAATTCTTGATCCCAACGTTATTGGCGAAGAACATTATCAGGTTGCCCGGGGTGTCCAGGTTGCGCTGCAAAAATACAAGGATCTCCAGGATATTATAGCAATTCTTGGTATGGATGAGTTGTCGGAAGAAGATCAACAACTTGTTTCCCGCGCTCGAAAGATTCAGAGATATCTTTCCCAGCCTTTTACCGTGGCCGAGGTCTTCACCGGTATGCCCGGAAAGTTTGTTAAGGTCGCAGATACCGTCCAGGGCTTTAAGGAAATTCTTGAAGGTAAGCATGATTCCCTCAATGAAAACTCATTCTATATGGTGGGCGCCATTGATGAAGCTGTGGCCAAGGAAGCTGAATCCCAGGGCTAATCGTTATATGGGAACGGTATGGAAGAGTAATTACACGTATTCTTTGTATGCGTGTAATTATTGAGTCACAGAATAATATGGATTAGAGGACATTTAGATGGGACAACAGATAAGACTTGAGGTTGTAACACCTGCTGGTGCCAAAGTTGACGAAGATGTGGATATCGTTAACGCACCGGGTTTTGGTGGTGACTTCGGTGTGCTTGCCAATCATGCCCCCTTTCTGTCGACAATCAAAATCGGTACTCTTACCTATGAGAACGGCAATAAGAGGGAATCCCTGATGGTGAGTGGGGGTTTTTGCGAGGTTTCGAATAATAAGATTACTTTTCTCGTAGAGAGTGCTGAAGTTGCAAGTGACATTGATGTCGAAAGAGCCATGAAGGCAAAAGAGAGGGCGGAAAGACGCCTTGGGCAGGCCACTCAACAGGCTGAAAATTTTAACCATGACAGAGCTAAACTGGCGTTGCAGAGGGCAATGGCCAGGTTAAAGGTCACGAAACAGTTGTAGCTTTTATAAGCGGCTGTCAAAAGGGGCTTTTCCGGTACAGGGAAAGGCCCCTTTTTTTTGTTTAAAAACTTTAAAAAGATCGGTTATAGTTGCGCCGTGGTATTGGTAACATAATTTCTAATCCCGCTGGCAATTTCTTTAACGAGCATATTACTGAATTTGGGATTTTTAAGGTTTTTCACATCATCCTCGTTACTGATAAAGGCAATTTCTATCAGGATAGCCGGCATTTGGGCGCCGATGAGTACATAAAACGGCGCCTGTTTAACACCTAAATTTTTAATATCGGCATAGCCCATGTGCCTGGCCTTGGTCAGTATTGAGTCATGCACCTGCTGGGCAAGGCGAGAAGATTCCAGGATCTTGGAGTTTTTCATTATATCCGATAGAATATCCTGCAGATCACTCATCTGGTGGGTGGATGTGGCGTTTTCACGCGCTGCAACACGCATGGCTTCGGCATTGGTTGAGAGATTGAGAAAATATGTTTCGAGACCATGAATTTTTTTGGACGGATGCGCGTTAATATGCAGCGAGACAAAAAGGTCTGCGTTCTGGGTGTTGGCGATGGCCGTTCTTTCTTCCAGGGAAATAAATGTATCATCGCTCCTGGTGAGGATAACTTCACAGCCAAGTTCCTTGCGTAGAACCGGGGCCAGTTTCTTGGCTATACTAAGAACTATATCCTTTTCCTTTAAGCCGAAACCCATGGCGCCTGGATCCTTGCCGCCGTGTCCGGGGTCGATCACGATTTTCTTGACACCGAGCCCCAGCTGCTGGGCAAGGGTCAGTGTATGACTGCTTGGTACTCTTGCCACCTGGCTGCGGGTTTTCTTTCCTCTGGTGGTGATGGCAACTTTCTTTCTATCCCTGAGAATGGGCAGTTTATGCCTGGCCTCGATCTGTTTTTTTACTCTTTTTTTATGTTGTACGATAGCCACATGGGTCTTCGGTGTTTCTTTTTCAGGGGCCTGCTCAGTTTTGCCGCGGACATCGATTACAACCCGGAATGGGTCGGGAAGGTTAAAAATTTTATAGTTGTCGATGGATTCAATATCAAGGACAACACGGACGATATCGGGGGTAAATTGCCCTGTTCTGATGCGTTTCAGCAGGCCGTCTTCAATCGGCACCGGTGAGCGGTAGCGGGGTTCTATGTAACTTTTTTTAAAATCCAGATAGAGGCGTCGCGGTTTGTTGTCGGTCTTATCGAGTAACGTTTCCTTATAGTTAACCGGGCCGGAGGCCATGATAACAACCCTTGTATAATTATCCGAAGACCAATATTTAACGGGCAGTACATAGTTTAACTTGTTCTCCTGGGAGGAGGAAACCATGATCTTGGGGAGGGGAATATTATGTTCTTTGGAGAGTATCTTAAGTTGATTTTCCGCCTGGACATGCATATCGCCATTACCGTATTTTGTAACTATTTTGGTAAGGTACTCCGCAGCCTTTTTCGGATTGTTCTTTTGTTTTAAAAAGAGAAGCGCCAGTCCGTAATAGGCGTCATCGGCCAGACGATGTTGTGGAAAAAGTCTGGCCGTATCCTTAAAATATGAGGCGGACTCCTCCAGGTCGATTCCTTTTTTAAAATGATCGTACATCTCCCCGTAGATACGACCCAGCATATAAAGGCAACTGGCGGCGTACTTGGACTTGGGGCTCGACAGGTATATCCGGCGAAAATTTCTTGTCCCTTTCAGCCAGTTTTCCCTGGAATTTGCCAGGGGAGAGCTGGTCTGCAGTTGATTATAATAGAATTTGGCCTCATCGTATCTTTTGCGCAAAGGGAGCGGTTTTTCAACAGTCGTCAACCCTTTACCGGTGGCAAACGCGGGGTTGCAGGGTACAAACAACTGCAGTGCCATCAGTGTGAGGTAAAAAAAAAGTCTCAATTTCATCGCAAGTAACTAATTGATATGCTGATTATATTTTAAGTGCCGTGGCGGTATTGAAAGGGCGATTGGATACCCAGGTTGACCATACCACCGGTGCTGTTTGTTGGTTATGGTGATTGAATTCATTCCTCAATCCCCACATATAATAAAGAGCACTCTCTGATTGCAGCAAGCAGTATACAGGAAATATACAGGCATAGCAAAGTAAATAGTAGTTATGTTTAAAGGGGTTAGCCCGCATTCACCGTGGGTATTGTCGAAAATGAACAGCTGTTACCATATCGTAAATGGACACTCCTGATAATATCGGAGGTGAAATATTAAGATTATTCATCACGGTCAACCGGGGTGGCTATTTTCTGTATGTCCCTGTGTTGTTGATGTCTCATATCTCCGGTGAATTTGGTGATTGTAAAAATTCAGGTTTCAGGTACAAGGGCATACCTTAGAGAAGTTTCTTTAAGGTATGTAGGTTGTTAAGTGCCTCAAGGGGGGTGCATTCATCGATATTCAGGGTACGGAGAAATTCCCGTATCGGGTCGGGTGGAGGGTCAAAAAGCGATAGCTGATCCGGGTGTTTTTTTCTGCGTGTCTTTTTTTTGACAAGGGATGTTGTCCCGCTGTTTTTCAGTTGATGGGCCTGCTCAATATCTTTTAATATTTCGCGGGCGTTGGCGATGACATGTTCCGGTACCCCGGCAAGACCTGCCACCTGGATGCCGTAACTTTTGTTTGTGCCGCCTTTTATGAGTTTATGTAAAAATATTATGGTGCCCCGCCATTCCCGGACGGCAATGGAAAGATTTTGTACGCGTTTGTGGTCTTTGGCTAACTGGATAAGTTCGTGGTAATGGGTGGCAAAAAGAGTTTTCACCCCCTTTTGCTCCTTGTGAACAAGTTCTTCTGTAACGGCCCAGGCAATGGACAGACCATCGTAGGTTGAGGTACCCCTGCCTATTTCATCCAGAATAACAAGGCTTTTGGGCGTTGCATTGTTGAGAATATTGGCGGTTTCACTCATCTCAACCATAAACGTCGATTGGCCCCGTCGCAGGTTATCCATGGCGCCGACCCGCGTAAAAATGCGGTCGACAATGCCGATTTTTGCCTTTTCGGCGGGGACATAGCACCCCATTTGCGCCATTAGAACAATGAGCGCGGTCTGCCTGAGAATTGTAGATTTTCCGGCCATATTGGGGCCGGTTATAATTAATACCTCGTTGTTGTTCTGGTTCAGGTGAATATCGTTGGGCACAAATTTACCGGCGGGGAGTGCCCTTTCAATGACCGGGTGGCGACCTTCAACAATGTAAATATCGTCGCCGTTATCAATTTCAGGTCGACGATAATTGTAGGCGTGGGCAATTTCCGCGTTACTTGAGATGACGTCGAGCTGGGCTAAGAGATGGGCTGTTTTCAGTATCCTGCTGCTGTTTGCCGCCATTTGACGTCGAATATCGAGAAAAAGCCGGTATTCAAGTTCGATGCGTCGATCCTGGGCGCCGAGTACCTTTTCTTCAAATGTTTTGAGTTCTGGGGTGATAAATCGTTCGGCGTTTACAAGAGTTTGTTTGCGGATATAGTGCTCGGGGACCTTGGCGGCATGGAGTCGGCTCACCTCGATGAAATAGCCGAAGACCTTGTTAAATCCTATCTTGAGTTTAGCTATGCCGGTTGCTTCCCGTTCTTTGGTCTCAAGATTGAGTATTAATTGTTTACCGTTCTGTAAAATTTCAACCAGTTCGTCCAATTCCCGGTTATAACCGCTTTTAATAAGGTTTCCTTCACGGATGGTTACCGGAGATTCCGGGTGGATGGTCTTTTCGAGCAGATCATGGAGATCGGACAACAGATCAAGATCGTCACGAATTGTCAGAAGTTTACTGGTGTTACATTCGGCAAGCCGGGCGTGAATTGCCGGGAGGTTGGCCAGGGATTTTTTCATGGCCAGCATATCGCGACCATTGGCGGAGCCGAGTATTACCCTGCTGTTTAGCCGTTCAAGGTCATAGACTTTCTCCAGCGATTCCCGTAATGTCTTGCGTAGGTTGCTGTTTTTGAAGAAAAACGTAACTGCATTGAGGCGATCATTTATTATTTTACTGTCCTGGAGAGGTGACAGGAGCTGCTGTTTGAGTAACCGTGCCCCCATGGGGGTACAGGTCTTATCGAGAATTGACAGGAGGGATCCCCGTCGTTGTTCACCAACCAGGGTCTGGGTTAACTCCAGGTTACGTCGAGATGAATCGTCGATGAGAAGGATCGAGTCCATATCAAGCGGTGTCAGGGTCTCAATATGGTCAATTGCCGATTTTTGTGTATCCTGTATATATTCCAGGAGTGCCCCCGCTGCTATTATGGCCGAGGAAAAACCTGCGCATCCGAAGCCGTCGAGGGTTACCACGCCAAAATGGTCGTGTAGAAGTTCTTCGGCACCTGCCTGGTGGTAGTTGGTATTGGGTCGTTTGGTGATACATATTCCGGGGAGAATATTGTTAATATCTGCCAGTAATTCAGATAGTTGTGCGTATTCGTTTTCGGAAATGATCAGTTCGGATGGGGTAAAGCGGGTGAGTTGGTCAAGTATATCGTCAAGGGACTCTCCGCTCGGGGAGAGTTGGCCGAGTAAAAATTTGCCGGTGGAGACATCGAGAAAGGCGAGGCCATAGATTTTTTTTCCTTTTTTCTCTTT
>CAZQOD010000040.1:0-23405 GCA_964594945.1 uncultured Desulfopila sp. | reverse complement strand
TCCATGGGCATCACCCCGCCGTTGGTGGGCCCGCTGTACATATTACCAAAGCCGTTTTGATCATAATAACCGGCGATCATGGCCCCGGAAACCGCAGAACAACCAAAGACCCAGTTAAATGCCGGCACCTGTAAAATCTTAACGCCCATGGTCTTATTAAGTTCAAGAGCATTAACAGAAGCACGTTCATGCTCATAACCGAGCGGAGGTTGGGGTGGGCCGTTGATTATAAATTCGTCCAGTTCCACACCACCGGCAGACACGCTATTAACAGTAAAATAATTATTACCACTCTCCTGCTTCTCCGCCGATTCATCCCCCGCAAAAACCGGCCCGGCCATACCGCAAACAAAGGCAGACGACAGCGCCGTCAAAAAAAATACGGTTAACATCAGCGACCCACGGCACCAATAAAAAAACCTGTTCATAGTATCCCCCTAAAACTGAATTAATAACCACCAAAAATCCGTAGGCAGTCGACACCTCCGGCGGGCAGGAAAACCCTAAACCGGGGAAACGAATAATCATACAACCCCGAAAAATAACTAGCAAAAACATTAAACCAGAAGGAGCAAAACATACCAAAAAAAATGGTGCCTGTCATAAAAAATATTGTTTCTCCCCATTTAAGTCAGCCGCTTAAACCGGTATAAAATCTTTATTACTGTTTTTCAGCATACCGTAGCCACCCTGAATATTACGTGTTCTAGTTATACCGTTTGCACGCAGGAGCAACTGGGCTTCATAGGAACGGGGGCCGGTATCACAAAGTAGACAAAAGGTATCATCACCCGACAGCTCATTAAGCCGCGCCGACAATTCATTTTGCGGAATATTCAACCATTTTTCAGCAAATTTTTGCTGAAAAGGTTCGGCTTCCCTTTTTGAACGCACGTCCAGGACTTTTACCTTGCCCTCCGCAAACAGTGTCGCAAATTCATCAACATCAATGGGATCATTATAGCCCCTGACTATATTATCCAGGACATTTGCCGCGTTATTTACGATATCCATGGCGGAGGCCAGGGGGGGAGCATAGGACACCTCCAGGTTGGAGATATCATCAATATCCGCGCCACCGGCCAGCAGCGAGGCAACGGCGTCAACCCTGGCCTTGACCGCGTCACCGTTTGCACCAAACGCCTCAATGCCGAGGATCCTGCGGCTGGATCGATCGGCTATCAACTTCATATACATGAGTTCATGGGTCGGATAAAAATGGGCCCGGTCCGCCTGGGCCACTATCGAGTGGACGGGATCAAAACCGGCCTCTTTAGCCTGACGAACGGTGAGGCCGGCCCTGGCAATACCCCGCTCAAAGACCTTAAGACAGAAAGTACCGACGGTACCCTTGAAAAGGGCACAACCGCCGTGAATATTGGTACCAATTATCCGACCCTGGCGGTTGGCAAGTGAGCCCAGGGGCATGGGGACACGTCGACCGCTGATCAGATGCGTTAATTCCACACAGTCCCCGCCTGCGAATATATCGGGGTCGCTGGTGCGCAGACACTGGTCCACCAGGATACCGCCAAAACCACCGGTGGCCAGGCCCGACGTCTGGGCAAGATGGGTATTGGCTCGCACCCCGATTGCCAGGACAACCAGGTCACATGCTATCTGTGACCGCGTTGTTTTAACCCCGGTAACCCCGTTTTCCCGGTCCCCAAGAATCTCGGTGACCCCCTCGGAGAGCAGAAGTTGTACACCTTTTTCCCTCATATGGTTTTCTATCAAAACCGACATATCCCTGCCAAAGGCCGGTAGCAAAAGCTGGTCCATCATCTCCACCAGGGTGGTTTCAACACCCCAGAGATCGGTAAATGCCTCCGCCATCTCAACGCCTATGGCACCGCCGCCGACAACAACCACGCTGCCGATCCTGCCCGCAGCCAGCATCTCTTTTATCCGTTTGGCATGGTGGAGGTCGGCGACGACGGTTACACCGGGCAGATCCGCACCCGGAATCGGCGGTACCACCGGGGTCGCGCCCGTGGCCAATACCAGTTTATCGTAGGGTAATTCTTCCGTATCACCACTTGTCAAATAGCGGACCGAAACAGTTTTATCTTTGCGGTTGATCGCGGTAACTTCGGTTTTACTAATTATTTTTACCCCCTTGCAGGAGTTAAAAAAATCTTCATCACGGATCGCGTGGGAACTTGTCGAGTAGAGCTGCTCAAGCTCGGGCACATCTCCCCCCACATAATACGGGATACCACATCCTCCGTAGGAAATCAGATCATCACGATCAATTATGGTCACCCCGGCCGTGGGATCAAGGCGTTTTAAACGACAAGCCACCTTCGGCCCAAGGGCCACAGCGCCAACAACAATTACATTTAACGGCATGGTCAAACTCCTCCATTGTAAAATTTTACCCCTCATATTTTCCATAACCCAGCCTTTTCCGATCCCATAATAACCATATCGCAGTTATGTGTATATGACTATTTGCTCTTCGGCTCAGATATATCAGAGCAACACTCAACCACCTGGAAATAATCTTTTTCAACCCGCCATTTAATATTGACGTCCCATAACCGTATAGCAAAACTATTTTTATTTTTTTTCTGGCTTGCCGGGCGCGGATCCTGGGCCAACAGTTCTGCAATAAGAAGCCGCAGGGTTCGCCCCGTTCTCTTCTCATAGTCAAGACAGAATTCCTCGGCTAAATCACTGAAAAACACGGCTATATCCGCTTGCCGCCCACGGGCATAGCCGCAGGTTGCGGAGGAAACAACATCACTGTAGGGAATATACGGTTTAATATCGATCACCGGACTCTGGTCAAGAAAATCTATGCCCGAAAGCTTCAATAAAAACCTCCCTTCTTCATAAACAATTTCCCGCAGACGTACCACGGACAGACCCAGATGGTTGGGACGATGGGGGCTGCGGGTGGCAAAGACACCAACCCGTTTTTTCCCCCCCAGCCAGGGTGGCCTTACGGTGGGCTTCCAGCCGTCTCCCACAATTTCATGGAAAAGAAAATGAACCCATATATGGGAAAACTGAGTCAAGGAACGCAACATCTCTTCCCTGTTATAGGCGGGGTACAGTTCCAGATATGCCGTGGCCGACGCCACCATGCCGGGCTGCCTCGGGATACCAAATTTCTCCGTATAGCAGGAATGGATAACGCCAATCACCTCAATTTGCAGGGAAAGCGCCCCCCGTTTCTCCGCCGATATCATCCGCACACCCTCCGCTTGATTTTACAATCTAGTAATACTATTTTTAATTTCGTATTATTTTCCTTGACCAAACCCGCTCGGCGCTGTACTGTAACACAAAAATAAACTTTGTGTTACCCAAAATCCGCCAACAACTTGCATATGAAAGTGTTTTCACTTTTGAGTCGCTTTCACTGTTTGTTGTGTGTGGCCTGAGAATTTGCCCCAGCCATGCTGGTTACTAACACCGGGAATGACTGGTATTTCTTGCTTTTAATTACAGCTTTTACGGAATAAGGCACTAAAACGCCCCGTGGGGAGAAAATATTTATGCATATTTCAGAAGGTGTTCTCAGCCCTCCGGTTCTACTAATCGGCGGTGCCGTAACCACAATCGGCACCGCCGTTGGTCTGAAAAAACTGGACTACGACAGGATTATGACGGTCTCCCTGTTAACTGCTACATTTTTTGTGGCCTCCCTTATCCATGTGCCCCTGGGGCCGGGCAATGTCCACCTGCTTCTCGGCGGCCTGCTGGGCCTTATCCTCGGCTGGTCGTGTTTCCCGGCCATACTGGTGGCGCTGTTCCTCCAGGCCTTGTTTTTCCAATACGGCGGAATAATTGTCCTTGGTGCCAATACCACAGTAATGGCCCTGCCCGCCCTGCTCTGCTGCTTTCTCTTTCGTCCCTGGTGTTTACAGGGAGGAAAAAAACGACAGATAGCCGCCTTTGCCGCCGGTTTTTGCGCAATCCTCTTTTCCGCCCTACTTATGGCTCTTGCCATTGCGCTGTCGGATAAGGGCTTTGTAAATGTGGCCAAACTTGTGGTTATGGCCCATATACCCATTATGATAATTGAAGGAATCATCACCATGTTCACTGTCTCCTTTCTGGGCAAAGTACAACCAGATTTTTTACAAATGGAGAAATAATGAAAAATAACACTGTTCGCCTCGCATTTTTACTGATCATTGCCCTAACTGCCACGGCAACACCTTGTTTTGCCCATAAAATTCGTATATTTGCCTGGCAAAACTCCGCCGATACAATAATGACTGAAGCAAAATTCAGCGGTAACAAACCCGCGAAAAATGTCACAATCACCGTAATAGAGTCCAGTACCGGTCGCCAACTCCTCTCCGGCAAGACCAACGACAAGGGTATGTTTCTCTTCACCGTACCGCAAACCAGTGCACCCGCTCTTGATATTGTCGTCAACGGTGGAGACGGGCACAGGAGCAGTTGGCACTATGCCCTGGAGCACCGCCCACCCCAACCCGCACAGGCGGCCGAAAAAGATACGACAACCTCCGCAGGCGTCCCCTCGCCCAAGTCATCTCCCCCTGCAACCACCGTCACCATCGACAACGAAAAATTAACAGAATTAATCGAGGCCGCCCTGGATCGCAAACTGACACCAATCCGCAGGATGTTGGCGGAAAACAGCGATAAGGGCCCGACGATACAAGATATTCTCGGCGGTATAGGCTATATTTTCGGACTTGCCGGAATCGCCGGCTATTTTCAATCTCGTAAAAATAAAGGAGCTACAAAATGACCAGGATCCAGCAGCAACTCGCAATGCTAGCCATAATTTTTTTCTGCACTGTCCCCCAGGGGGCCATGGCCCATTTCGGCATGCTTATCCCTGATCACAGTATCATTGATCAAAAGCAGAGTACAGCAGTCCTGACACTCTCTTTCTCACATCCCTTTGCAGGGATCGGTATGGATATGAAGCGCCCCGAAAAATTCACCGTAACCGTACATGACAAAACAATAGATCTTCTGCAAACCCTGCAACCCGCCACCGTTATGGATCATAAATCGTGGCGGACATCATACACATTCAAAAGACCGGGTGTATATCAATTTGCCTTAACCCCGACCCCCTATTGGGAAGCGGCTGAAGATCTCAGTATTATCCACTATAGCAAGGTCATTATCCCTGCTTTTGGCGATGATGAAGGCTGGGATAAGGCCATCGGCCTGCCGACCGAAATAGTGCCCCTGCTCAGGCCCTTCGGCAATTATGCCGGTAACAGTTTCAGCGGCCGATTGCTCCTCCGGGGCAAACCGGTGCCGAGAGCGGAAGTAGAAGTGGAATTTTACAATAAAGACGGTGCATTAAAAGCTGTCGACGACTACCATGTAACCCAATTGATCAAAACGGATACAAACGGAGTCTTTACCTTTACCTGCCCCTGGCCGGGCTGGTGGGGTTTTGCGGCACTCAGCGAGGCCGACTATACCATCAAAGACCCGAGCGGCAAAGATAAAGGTGTGGAAATAGGCGCCGTGCTCTGGATATATCTCGATAAACAGCCAGGGGCCGACAAAAGATGATGGATGAAAGCTTTGCCCGCAACAGATCTTTTCTCCACGATAGAGACCCCAGGGCAAAAATCATAGTTGCCGCTGCGTTTATCTGCGTTGTCGCCATATCCAACGTTTTCGCAGTGGCAACTGTGGCGCTCTGCGTCAGCATATCCCTCATTCTAATCGCCAGGCTCCCCCTGCGGATTATCATCCGACGCCTTCTTGCCGTGAATACCTTTATCTTTTTTTTATGGCTCACCCTGCCCTTAACCTACGGCGGCGAAAAGACCCTGCAGTTGGGACCACTCTCCATCAGCATGGCTGGAGTATATATTGCCACCCTTATAACCCTAAAGGCAAATACCATTACCCTGGCCCTCATTGCCCTGCTCGGCACCTCCACAATTGCCGACCTGGGCCACGCCCTGGACGGGCTGGGTATTTCCAAACGTTTGTGTTTTCTACTGCTCTTTTCTTATCGATATATTTTTGTAATCCATAATGAATATCAAAAATTATTAAGGGCCGTAAAAATTCGCTGCTTTGTGGCGACCACGAATATCCACACCTACAGGACCTACGGCTATCTGTTCGGCATGACTCTTGTCAGAAGCTGGAACCGCGCGGCCCGTGTTCACCAGGCCATGTTGCTGCGTGGCTTTAACGGCACCCTCATCCCCCTTGACAGTCAACAAATCGGTAAAAAAGATTTTTATTTCCTCGCCGTTTCACTGTTTTTTATCGTTGCCTTATGCCTTCTGCCATTTCTCGGCCGATAAACTCACCCGGAATATCTTGCCCGATGATGTTATCCTATGGTATCAATGCAGAGCAAACGAGGAACACACCTCTCTTCTGCGCATTTGTAAAAATATTCACCTGGATGCAGCAAATTTCAGGCTCACCTGCGATACAGGATAAACATTAGTAATACGAGGTATTTAAACACAATGAAAGTTGGTATCATCGGACTTCCCCAGACGGGCAAAAAGACATTATTCCAAACCCTGACCGGTAACGAACCGCGGGAGCAATCGGGCCCGGCCAAACCGTTGCCCGGC
This sequence comes from uncultured Desulfopila sp., assembly GCA_964594945.1. Lineage (GTDB taxonomy): Bacteria > Desulfobacterota > Desulfobulbia > Desulfobulbales > Desulfocapsaceae > Desulforhopalus_A. The sequence goes on along the minus strand of CAZQOD010000040.1, from coordinate 16,848 downwards.
AGCGCGGAGATTCTCGATCCCCGTTTTGATAAACTCGTGGCAATGTACGCGCCGCAAAAAAACGTCAGGGCCAGGGTGGATCTGATGCTGCTGCCCAAAATGGAACAGGAGACCATCGCCAAGGGTAATATTTTCAATGATATTGCTGATGTAGATGCACTATGCCACGTGGTCAGAACGTTTGAAGATGAGGCAATCTACCACGCCGAAGGTACGGTGGACCCGATTAGAGACGCGGAAATGGTCAACGCCGAACTCATTATGCATGACCAGATCTTTGCCGAAAAACGGATTGAGCGTCTTGAAACCTCGTTAAAAAAGATTAAAGATGAGACCCAGACCAAGGAACTTGAGTTGATGCAAAAAATCCTCGCCCACCTGGAGGAAGAAAGACCCCTACGGCTCATGAATTTTGACGAAAACGAGGAGGCCCTTCTACGCAGTTACCCCCTTATCACCCGCAAGGAACTGATCCTGGCCTTTAACGTCTCTGAAGACCAACTCGCCGACAGCACTCTTCTGGAACAGTTTGCAGACACCTGTACCAGGGAAAAAATTGAAGCAATGCTCGTCTGCGCCAAGGTGGAGTCAGAAATTGTCCTGCTCGATTCGGAGGAAGAAAGGGCTGAGTTTTTACAGGATATGGGAATAGAGGAACCTGCCCTGGGGATCCTGACCCGCCTCTGTCTGAAAGCCTTGGGATTAATATCTTTTTTTACGGTGGGTGAAGATGAGGTGCGACAGTGGCTGGTGCGCAGGGGTTCCGCCGCGCCCATAGCCGCAGGCGTTATCCATTCGGACCTGCAGCGTGGCTTTATCCGCGCCGAACTGATAAAGTACGGGGAACTGATCGAGTACGGCAGCGAAACCGAACTTAAAAAAGCGGGAAAGACGTACCTCCAGGGTAAGGAGTATATTGTTTGCGACGGCGATATTCTCAATATCCGCTTTAAGGTATAATAACCATGCTGGAACTGAAAAATATAAGTTATACATATCCGCAGAGCAGCAAGCCAATTCTTAAAGATCTTAATTTTGCGATTGCAGAGCAGCGCACCGGGATCATCGGGGCCAACGGCAGCGGTAAGACAACGTTTTTCCACCTGCTGATAGGCTTACTGAACCCGGATAAAGGTGAGCTGCTCCATAACGGACAAACGGTCATCAGCAAGGATGATTTACGTTCATTACGCGAGGAGGTGGGCTTTTTATTCCAGAGTTCAGACGATCAGTTATTTTCTCCCACGGTGATTGAAGACGTGGCTTTCGGCCCGCTTAATCTCGGTTTCCCGCCGACCAAGGCCAGGGCAATGGCAGTGCAGACCCTGCATGATCTTGGCCTGTTCGGTTTTGAAGATCGCATTACCCACCGCTTGTCCGGGGGCGAGAAAAAACTGGTCGCCCTGGCAACCATCCTCTCCATGCAACCCAGGGTTCTACTCCTGGACGAACCCACCAATAACCTGGATCCCGCCACAAGAAGCAGGCTCATTGAAATCCTCAAAAACCTTGACCTGCAATTACTCATTATCTCCCACGACTGGGATTTCCTCAGCCACACCACCTCCATCCTCTATAAAATTGAGCATGGGCACATCCACCGCTGCGAAGAAGACCACGTCCACGTCCACCGTCATGTCCATAAGGCCGGAGACCACCCGCACCACCATTCCCCCTGAAGATAAACAACATGGCCATCCTTGACATGTATCTACAATGATGAGAAGATACTAACATCGGAAATGACAGGTAAGCCGGTATAAGTGCCTTGTTTCTGTTATAAACCTGTTAAGTTGAACATTACCTTTATTTTCTTGTTTTTCTTTACAGGTTTTATGGAGTAAGGCACTAAATATCCGGGGTTTGGTAATCAGCAACCCGGAAAAGACGTAAAACACAAGATCTGCGAAAAAATCATATCAACATAACGATGCATGCGCATCCATCCGACGGACAAGGAATAGACATGAAAAAATTGGTGAAATGGACTGCCGTAATTATCTTATTTCTCGTAATCTGTCTGACCGGGATAGTCATTATTCTCCCCAAACTGCTCAATCCCAATGACTACAAGGACAAGATATCGGAACAGGTGTACAAAAAGAGCGGCCTGCAACTTAAAATACCCGGCGATATCGTCCTCAGCGTCTCCCCCAGGTTACAGGTGCTTTTTGCACTTGGTAAAATTGAACTGCAGGCGGTCGACAACACCTCCGACGCCCCACTTTTGCAAAGCGATGAAGTTGAAGTCAGGTTATCCCTCTGGCCCCTGATAAGTAACAAGAAACTGGCCATCCAGGGAATAAAACTACATGGCGTTCACTGCGCCCTGTCCCGTGATAAAAATGGCAGGGGTAACTGGGAAAATCCGGACAAGGTAAAAACCGCACCCGCATCGCCACAACAGAAAAAAAACGTTACCTCCACAAAAACCGTGACATTACCGGCCCTTGAACTCGGCTCCTTTGATCTCTCAGATGTAACCATCCGTTACCAGGATAAACAGGCGGGAAAGATATTTGCGATAAAAAATCTCTACATTCAAACCAACAATATCCGCGATAACAGCAAGTTCCACCTGCAATCCGGTTTTATTATAAACTCCACCACGGACGATAAATCCCTGACCGTGGAAAACACCATCAACAGCGATGTTCTCATCTCCCAGTCCCGACAAACTCTACAACTGACCGACCTCTCCATAACCAGTGTTATCAAGGGACTAACCGATAAAGAACATGTCATTAAATTAAGTGCCAACACCTCACTTAACCTCAAAGAAGAAAGGCTGATATTAGAGCATCTTGTCCTGGCCGACACCAATATCAGAGTAGAGCTCGATAGTGAAATAAATAATTTTACCAAACCGGAATTCAAGGGTAAATTAAATATTCCACAATTCTCCCTCACCCGCTTTCTAAAGGATAATGACCTACCCCTGCCCGCTTGGAAAAACGACAATGTTCTGGAGAAAGTCACCTTTTCCTGCCGTTTTTCAGGTGATATGAAAAAGGTTGATATCTCCGCCATGGACATTATCCTGGATGACTCCCATGGCCGGGGCAGCCTGGCGTTTCTTAACCTGTCACAACCCGCCTTTGATTTTAAAATGCATTTCGATCGTCTGGACATTGATCATTATGCGACCGGGACCCGGCAGGATAATAAAATTGCCGCCGACGGTGAACTGGGGGAAACGGCAAATAATACCAAACAAACAACTACATCGGCAGGAGAATCATCCAAACCACTCTTCCCCGTGGAATTATTGCGCAAACTGCATTTCAACCTTGACCTCGGCGTGGATGATTTTATCGCAGGCGGCGCTCGCCTCAGTCAGGTAACTTTAAATAGTTCAGCGGAAAACGGCGAGCTCGCCCTGGAACCATTGAGCGCAAAACTGTATGGCGGCTCCATTACAGGCAAGGCCCACCTTGATGTGCGTGGCAAAACGCCGCAGTTAAATACCGACATTGCCCTCGATAACGTGCAAATAGGTCCGCTGCTCACGGATGTAACCGGGAAAGAAGAAGTAACCGGCACCGCGATTTTTACCATGCAGATACGGACGAAGGGAAACAGTCGGCAACAACTCACCGGCAACGCCGACGGCTCCGTGAAAACAGCCCTTAAAAACGGTGTTATCAAAAAGCTGCATATCCTCCAGGTAGTCCGTCAGGCTAAAGCCGTTTACGAGAAAGAACTGCCCGCGAAAACAGCCGATGATGAACCCACCGGCTTTGCCCGTATCAGGGCTGGCGGTAAAATCGTCAAAGGCATTCTCTACAATAACAATCTCCGGGCCGACTCCGAGTTAATGAATGTCACGGGGGCCGGAAAAATTGATTTTACAAGGCAATACGTTGATTATCTTTTAAAAGTCGCCCTAACAAAAGGGCTGGAGAGAAACCGGGTTTCAGGGAAATCATCCTACAGCAAATTTATTATTCCCTATAAAATTCACGGCACTTTTTCCGATTTAAAAGAGGAAGCAGATGTCGTCGGCCTTTTTAAAGAAGAGGCTAAAACATTTCTTATCGAAAAATTACAAGACCAGTTCAATAAAAACAGCACCACCTCCAAGACAAAACCGAAAACCAAGAAGAATTCAAGTGGAGATCTGCTGCAAAAGGGTTTTAACAGTCTCTTTAAATAATAAATCCCTACGCCCAAAGGACAACACTTCAGCAATGGACTGCCGTTTTTTGTCTTTTCTGCACCGTTACCTTGTCTCTACCCGCAAAGAGCCGGGCGCATCCGGTGGCGTGGCGCTGTTCGCATGCAGAACTATGGTTGTAACACTCATGGCCGGCATATCATAAGAAAATGAATTTCCACTTATGTTGATGGTTCCGGCGACGGCCACAGGGTTAGCTTCCGCGGCCGTCAATCTGTAAGCATCTGCACTGTTAATGGTTAAAGGATAATCGATATTGACATTGGCGGTGATATTTTCAGTACTCTTATTTATTGCCACCACAACCATCCGGCCGACCTGAGTAGAATCCAGGCTGGCGTACACCGATGTTTTTTCAATATCACTCGTCACCGCGTATATGGAGGTGTCACCAAAAGAGCCGCCGTTGGTGTCATAATTCCTGTACATGGCAAAGGCGGCATGGATAAACGAAACACTATTCCCCAGGGGCCAAATAGTTGCGACAAAAACATCCTCCCTGCCGAATATTCCCAGCAAATCCGCCTGGGTCACGCCACCGGAAATATGTGGTCCACCACCAAAATAATATTCACTAAAACTAATCTTCGTCCCTGGGTAATGTTGTGCAATTTTCCCACGATACCTGGGAATAAGTTTTATCGGCCCACCTATAGATCTTGCAATCCAGCTGTCTTCACTATAGGTCGGATCCCATAGCGAACGAGGCGCCTGGACGCGGGCCGCCACCACGGCCGCACTGTTATTGGTATTACTCGTTACCCTAACTCCTCCCCCCTTGGCCTCGGTGTACCAATGCAAATCCAACACGTCCAAAAGTCTTTTACCGGCCGTCGTATGCGCCTGGTGGAATTCATCCAGGTAATATTCGACAAAATCCCCGTGACTGCCCGCATCCGGCGCACCCTGTAAATTTACATATGCATTATAGCCGTATAAAACCGGGCCGAAAACCACGGCCTGGGGCACCATATTTTTTATCATGGTCGCCGTAGCAATTGATTTATCCCTCAATTGTACGTAGGTGACTTTTGCATGTTGAATCCTGGGGTGCGTCGAGGCCCATAAGCCCGGTTCATTATCCAGCATATACATGACCTGGTGACCATTTTCCGTTCTTCCGTTTGGGAAAAACGTGGTCTCCAACCAGTTGACAAATTCATCCTGGTAGACATACTGGTCGCTGGTATCAGGGTTTAAAAGGAGGGTTCCTCCCTTCACCGGCCTGGTATGGTTAAAACGCTCCAGAATCGGCGTGCCCGCAGGTACCGGCCCGTTTTTATCTTTTGCCACATAACCCTGTATGGGCACGGTAACAATGGCGGCGGCATTAACATCAAACGCTGATTGAACGTTTAGACGAACCGCCTCCCCTGGGATATTGCCCCCACCAAGATAACCGTCGTTTGAATGGTTCCAATCGGATCCGGCATGGGACGCGTTATTCTCCCAGTTATAAGCCGTTCGTCGATTTCCACCGAATCTGAACATTGTTAAATTATGTCCCGTACTCAACATTTTTGACAGACTATGCCCGTAAATATAAGGAGAAATCGCATGGGTTGACGAAGAGGAATTGATGGTAAATGTAACCGCTCCCAGGCAGGGGACACTAAATTGAAGAATAGAAAAAAACACCGTAACAAAGTAACATATCGATCTTTTCATAACCTTGACTCCCGTTGGTCAGCTTTAATTTCCACACAATCTCTTAACGACACTGCAACGATTGCTTAAATAACCAGTCAAAAAGATAAGGATCTGAATAGGGCGGACCGGGGGTATGTCCCATCCCTTCGTATTTACTTAATTTCATAATTTCAATATCACCCTTGCTCAACGTCTTTGTAGTGCGATTATAACCGGTTATATTATCTGAATTACTTGTTTCCACGGCCGAACTGTTATGGGCATGATTTTTAATAAACGCATAGGCAGCATTGGCCGTATTTATTCTGCCCTGTGAATCCATAAGGCCGATATGATACCAAATGGAGATCTTCTCAACGATCTCATCGGGGAGCGTGGACTGGGAACCCCCGGCAATACGAATAAAGGCGGCAAGCAGTTTCCCGGCACTGTGGTAACCTCTTATGATTTTATATCCCCCCGAGCCGCCTTTAGAAAAACCGGTTAAATAGATGCGGTTCGTATCGATTCTTAAACCTTCACCGATGGCCGCATCAATGGCATTGGCCATATCAACCCCCTGGGATTCAGAGTTGCAGTGGTTAAAGATATAATAGAAGGCCGGGTACTTTTTTTTCACATCTTCCGTGAAAAATCTCTCTTCATTCCAGCAACCGATCACCACGGTGGGATAAATGCGCGTGGCGTTGCTCTGCTTATTATATCCCCACGGTGTTCGGAACAGATAACTGCCCGACACAGTGCGGTTTTCCGGGGCATCTCCTGCGACAAAGGTCTCGCTGGGATTTTCCACGCAATCACCGCTTACCTGCATAACTGTAAGATTTGTCGGCGCATCGGGCGCATCCGCCGCCGGGACAGGGGGCGCAATCCCCGTCAGAGAAAACAGGATAAGCAATATTGTTGATATCAAATTGAATCTCTTTTTCATAACCCAGACCCCCCCGGTTAAAATTTTTCTATAAATTCTATAAGATATTCGTTTGCTATAGTTAGAGGACAATCCCTAATTTGCAGAAACGGGGATAACCATTAAATTATCCGGCGGCGCAGGGATATCTCCCCCCCCCGCCAACGTTTCGACATGAAGAAGCGGGGTGCGCACACTTTCATTATCGGCCCTGTCGTAGGAAGTAACCATATATGTATAATCAGTCGCAGGAGTCAGGCCAGAATCGGTGAAGATGAGATCGGTGGTAACGGCTATCTCCCTGCGATCCCTGTAAACCTTGTAGCCTTTAACACCCTTGTTGTCAGTGGCCGGATCCCATGTCAGCCGAATGCTCCCCGCGGAAACGGCGGAGGCTGTGAAATTACCCGGTGTCGTCGGAAAAGATGCAAACTGCGGCAGGATATCCCTGTTCATCACGACTAGCTGATATCTACCGCTACGGGCCGCTCCTCCACTGTTATTTTTAATGAGCACATAGTACGTACCCGCTGTAACACTCCTCTCCACCAGCAATTCACCATCGGACAGCACGTTGAACTGACTGTCCAAAAGGGCCACATCAATATCGGTGTTGCCCTTATCCGTTACCATGGCACGCATATCAAAAGGTTCCGTGACCGTTAATTTATAGTAGAATTCATGGTCGGAAGCCGAAGTTTCCCCGGCATCGACAAAGGCTGTTTCATCAATAATATAAGGATCTGTCCGGGTACCGCTTCCCGCCAGTATCGGCGGTTCCTCGTCAAGGAAGGATTGGTTGTTCTCAAAAATTTGATATATCCTGTCAAGACTTTGCAGGGTCACCAGATTCCTGAGATTACGCCCGTAATCCAATGCTTCAGGATGAAACACACAGGCCCTGTTCCAGGCCAGGGGGTTAGGATGAACGTTATGGTTTGGTCCCAATCCGTGGTCGGGCAGGGGCATCATCGCTTTTAAGCAGTTGATATAGGGGATCTGTCGATCCTGGCAGGCGGCCCGCAGGGCATATTGCAGTGTGATGCTGGCATCATCGTAATCGTAACGTATATGGGGCGCGGTAATAATCGGCACAATACCCTGGGAGATGCAGATATCTACTATCTCCAGAATATTTGAAATAATAACATCGATATTACCGGGAAAACCGCCATGGGCCGAAACATCATTTGAGCCGTACATGACAAGGGCAAATTTGGGGTTAATGGCATCGATCTCCCGCTGCAGTGGTGACGGGTTTCCGGTGATAGCCCAACCGGCAACCATACTAACTTTGGCGGCAAGACTGTAACGGGCATAAGGGGAAGTAGCCGGATAGGTAGGGTCACGATGGGGAACCACACCGCCCAAAAAAAACGCATGGGCCGGTTGTAACTCTTCATACCCCTGCAAGCTCATAACACTCTCCCAGCTATGTTCATTGCCGGTTGCATAAGGATATTCGAACTGACCGAGAAACCAGGAATTTTTCCCATCCGTCCGCCCCGTCGACAGGGAATCACCAACAATCATAAAGACATTATTGTTCTGGCCGCTACCGTTTGCAACGATGGCCTTGAGATGATTGGCAACGGTTAAGGTAATGGGTGAATGAACCGGATCTTTTGGATACCGCGTTTTCGCCAATGCCGAAACGGCAATAAGAAGCATACCAACGCAGAGAACTGTTTTTATAAATAGCTTCATAGACGACTCCCCGATACATATATAATACTCAAAAACGATCTCCAACTCACGTATTCTAACAGAAAAGTAGTTACAAACAGGTTACAAATACAAAAAAAATTATCTCCTGATTTTATTTGCTGGAGTTTAACCGAAAACAAGCTATCTCCGGGTATACGCTTGGCTTCCAGAGATACGGGGCATCAACAGCAGCGACATTTAGATGGTAGCCATACCGATAAAAATAGCCCCTTTTTTTATAAACTTGGAAAATAAATTTGACCGTTTTTACTTTTTGCAACATCTTTTTCCCATTACCCGATTGACCCATATTTATCTTGAAATGATAAATCATTTATGTTATGCGACGACTATACGTATAGTGCAGATGCAATGGCGTGAATTTAGGGTTAAAGTAAAAAAGCTTGGTTAGTGATATTGAGTATAAGCGGGTTGAGACGCTATTTTTGAGTATCCAGGCGACATTCGTACAGGGTGCTTTGTGCGAAAAGACAGTGCTTTTATTTTCAAAATTGTCAGGGGGGAGTGTATGAACTTAAAATATCGTTTTAATGTATTGTTTCTACTTGTTATTTTTACTTTTTTAACCGCACCGGTTTTTGCGGCGACGGTGGACATCAGATTGACGTGGCAGGATAATTCCAATAACGAGGAACATTTTGTCATTGAACATCGCACCGGAAACGGCAGTTTCACGCAAATTGCTCAAACCGCAGCCAATGCCAGTTCCTACGATACCCAGATTGATAACTCCGTTACCAACTATTACAGGGTATATGCCAAGAACAGTGCCGGATCGTCCGGCTACTCTAATGTGGCCCTGTTCACCATACCTGGAGATGTGGACGGCAGCGGTACCGTCAATCTTTCCGACGCCATTGTCGGCCTACAGGTGATGGACAGTATCAGCTACCAGGGTAAGATACATATCGAATCCGATGTGAATAACGATGATAAGGTCGGCCTGCCTGAATCGATAAATGCCCTTAGAAAGGTAGCCGAATAAATCGATGTGCAAAATCCCGTTGCCTGCCCCGAACAAGGTCGGCATGGGACTTAAGGGCTTAAGTTAGTGCACAAGTTAGTAACGTTGGTCATTAACTTTGCCAGTCAAGGCCCCTCCGGATTACATCCAGGGGGGCTTTTTGCGTTGGGAACTGCTGAAAATCACGGTTTGCTGAAATTGGTCAGTATACAAGTAACGCCCCTATCAATAATATAGCTTTTATTGAGAATATCGTAAAAAAGGCTGCCACCGTCGATTGTGGCACCTTCGGCCTCCAGTTTGGTCTTGCCGGGGCAGGTTACGGTGCGGAGCTTTCCATTGTAGACAAGGAGATCGGTACGCAGGAGCTGGTGATCACTGCTCTTATCCACAATCACATTATCGATCAATGTCAGAACCGAACTGGTCGTGTCAAACTGCCCGGTCTTTGCCACGATCTTCGTAATATTGTAGTCTTTATCATAAATATCGGCGTCGACTTCGTCCATAATATAAACGTTGAGAGTCTTACCGGTTCTCGCCCTGGCGGCCCGGATAACTGCACTGTTTTTCCCGTCCCGGTTTTGAAGTATTTTAACCGATTCCATGGTAAATTTATGAACGTCGGTCTTTCTGTTTTTAAGTTCGGGATCAAAACCACCGTGGGGGGTGAGAAATTCGGCCACGGGCACCGACCATACGGGAAAAGTAACCAGGATAAGCAAAGGGACAAGCCAGATTGTATTTCTATGCAGATTCATCCGTTTTTATATTTTTGCAATAACAGTTCAGTCTGATTCTGGGCATCGAGGAGTAAATCACATACATCCCTCACCGCCCCGTAACCACCGGGTCTGTCGGTGATAAAATGTACAATTTCCTTAACTTCCCTAACACCATTAGCAGGACTTACGGCCAAACCAACCTGTTGCAGGAGGACGATATCCAGCCAGTCGTCACCCATATAGGCAATCTCAAAAGGTTTTAAAGCCGAGCTTTTAATAATTTTTCTGAAAGCTTCAACTTTATTTACGGCACCCTGATAGATATGGCTCATTTTTAATTCAACGGCACGCCTGGCCACAACCTCTGATTCCCTGGCGGTGATAATCCCCGTCTCAATACCCGCCTCACCAAGGAGACGGAGACCGAATCCATCCTGGGTATTAAATGATTTACCCTCTCCTTCCGCCCCGCTGTAGATAAGATTACCATCCGTCAACACACCATCAACATCGAGGAGCAGGAGTTTAATATTCGCACCCCTGGCCATGGCACGCTGCCGATACGGATCGTTTTTCTGTTCTTGCCGTTCCCTGTTCCTGGCACGGTATCCGGCCAGAACCTCGCAGTCGGAAGGATAATCGCTGCTCGAGGGTGTACACTGGTCCGCCATAACTAACACACGGCCCCGCGAATTTTTAAAAGCGACACAAGAAGCTCCTCCACCCCGTCAAGGGGCATGGAGTTAGGGCCGTCACAGAGGGCCTTGTCCGGATCGGGGTGAATTTCCATAAAGAGTCCGTCAATTCCTGCGGCCATGGCCGCCCTCGTCAGGGGGGAGATAAATTCGCGTCGGCCGGAGGAGGCCCCCCCCGCACCGCCGGGCAACTGCACCGAATGTGTTGCATCAAAGACGACAGGACAACCAAACGAGCGCATAACCGGTAAGGATCGCATATCGACCACGAGGTTATTGTAGCCGAAACAGGCGCCGCGCTCCACCAACATGATTTTTTTGCCACCCGCGCCCCTTACCTTCTGCACAACATTTTCCATATCCCAAGGGGAGACAAACTGCCCTTTCTTTACGTTAACCGGTTTGCCGGTAGCGGCGGCGGCGGTGAGCAGATCGGTTTGCCGACAGAGAAAGGCGGGAATCTGTATAATATCCAATACCTCTGCAGCGGCCTCCACCTGGGTTATGTCATGAATATCCGAAACAACGGGAACCTTAAGTTCATGGCGGATCCTGCCCAGCGTGGCAAGTCCCGCACTCAATCCGGGACCGCGATAAGAATCAAGGGATGTGCGGTTAGCCTTATCAAAAGAGGCCTTAAAAACGTAAGATATTCCCAGCCGAGCACAGATCTCTTGCATGGTCGAGGCCACCTTTTCGGCAATCTCGTCCGCTTCAAGGGCGCAGGGCCCACCGATAAGCAACAGTGGTTGACCGGGACCAACAAAAATCGGCACCCCGCCGGGGGTGTTAATTGCCACACTACAATCTTCAACCATCTTTTAACCCTTTTCTTTGTAAAGAAGGGAGGCGCTGATAAAATCTCTGAACAGTGGATGGGGCCGCATGGGCTTAGACTTAAATTCCGGATGAAACTGACAACCAAGAAACCAGGGATGATCCTCAATTTCAATAATCTCGACAAGGTTGTTATCGGGAGACGCACCCGAAATAACCAGACCGTTATCCTCCAACTGCTTGCGGTAATCGTTATTAAACTCGTAACGGTGCCGGTGCCTCTCCGAGATCTCATTTTTCCCATAGGCCCGGTGGGCATTACTTTCTTCCGCCAGTACGCAAGGATAGGCGCCCAGTCGCAGGGTACCGCCAAAATCTGACTTTTCGTCACGGACCTGGATCTTGTTATTCCTGTAATCGAACCATTCCTTAATCAGGTAAATTACCGGATCCGGCGTATCTTCATCGAGTTCAGTGGAGTCGGCTTTGGTTAGATTAAGCATATCCCTTGCAAACTCGACCACCGCCAGTTGCATGCCCAGGCATATACCAAAAAACGGGATCTTGTTTTTTCTTGCGTAGTGGATTGCCCTGATCTTCCCCTCCGCCCCGCGTTTACCAAAACCACCGGGCACCAGGATGCCGTGGCATCCGGCAAGTAAAGCGGCAACATCTTTAGATTCAAGATCTTCCGCGCTTATGTAGACCAGGTTCACCTTAGTACCGTTGGCCAACCCTCCATGTACCAGCGCCTCATGCAAACTCTTGTACGACTCTGTTAAATCCACATACTTGCCGGTAATAGCAATGGATACCTCATTTTTAGGATTTTTTATATTATGAACGAGTTCTTCCCATGGCTTGATATTAGGCTGACCTGTCCAAATATTGAGCAATTCCAGTATCTTGGTATCCAGCCCCTCCCGATGGAGATGCAGGGGCAGTTCATAAATTGTTGCAACATCAATGGCCGTAATCACGGCATCTTTTGGCACATTGCAAAAAAGGGCTATTTTATCTTTCAGGCTGTCTTCAAGGGGTATTTCGGTGCGACATAGCAAGATATCAGGTTGAATACCATCCGCCCGTAACTCACGAACAGAGTGTTGGGTCGGTTTAGTTTTTACCTCACCCGCCGTCTTGATATAGGGCACCAGCGTCAAGTGGACAAAAAGAGAATATTCCCGGCCAAGATCACCCCGTAACTGGCGAATGGCCTCGATAAACGGCAAGCCTTCTATATCACCCACAGTCCCGCCAATCTCGATAATCGCCACATCGACGCTGCCGTCAAGTTGCAGAACTGCACTCTTTATCTCGTCGGTGATATGGGGAATAACCTGGACAGTACCACCAAGATATTTACCCTGTCGTTCCTTGGTAATAACGGAATAGTAAATACGTCCGGAGGTATAGTTATTCTTCTGCGCCATAACGGCGTTGGTAAACCGCTCGTAATGCCCCATATCAAGATCGGTCTCGGCGCCATCATCGGTCACATATACCTCGCCGTGCTGAAAGGGATTCATGGTGCCGGGATCGACGTTAATGTAAGGATCCAGCTTCTGAAAAGTCACGGTGAGTCCCCGACTCTCCAGGAGGGCGCCTATTGCAGCGGAAGCCAACCCCTTGCCAAGGGAAGACAGAACACCGCCTGTGACAAAAATAAATTTAGTCCGTTTGGTATTATTTGAATTTTTCATGGTGACACTATAGCAATCGCATCTCCTTTTTGAAACCTAAATTTAACGACGTCACAAAAACTCTTTATCCCCTTGGTCCCGGTAAATTTCGCAACGTTTACAATATATTCCCAACGTCCAAAAACCGTAACGACTTGTTGATAAATATTAATTATTATCAGTAATTCCATGGGAAAAACAGCCATGCTGCAGAAAATAAACCGTCTCGCGTCTAACCCTCTCTGAGTTCATAATAAATGAGTGGCTGTTATGGACAATCATGAAATCGACCATCCCCTCCAGGCGGGTACTTTCCACCGAGACCTTACCATCATTTGCCCCGTGAAAAAACCTTGAAAACCACCAATCGTAAAAAGCATATCTATCACCCGCGATTATACCAACGGGATAATCGACGGGCCCCAACCTGTTTGGAAGAGAATCGACAGCGGTGGAAAGCTGTTGCCCGGCCGGGCCATTAAGCAGCAAATAATACCAGCGATCTTTTAAAACATCGGCGACCTCACTACCCCCATTGGGGGGACTCAACATAACAACTCCGCCGAGATTTACGGGTTTGTCGTCTTTCAAGGCCGCGCGGACAATAATTCCACCAAGGGAATGGGTGACAAAATGTATTTTAGCGGGGCGATAACCATTGCATTTCCTTATTGCGGGGGGAATATAATCCACGGCCAACTCTTCAATACTTTTTCGGGCAGATGGATAATCGAGATTGACCGTGTGGTAACCCGCTTTTACCAGCGTCTTTTGCATTCGCCACCAAGAATTGGAGCTTCTGCTCAAACCATGAACGAGTATAACACATTCAGAGCGACTATTACCTGTTGGTTCCAATATTTTTACACGTGCCATTACGCCACCGCAGCCAGTTAGAGAAACAGTGATTAAAAAACAAGTCAGCAGGAATGATCTCAAAAAAACCAATAGTTGAGATGATTAAATAAAAATTGATGAGGTAACCTCAAGAATCGTGTATACATCAACTACAGCTCATTATATTAACATGTTATTAGTCAGGCAAAGTATAATTGCGCTATCCGTTTCTGCAACTCTTATATTAAATATTCCGGAGGATATTCGTTATGATTCTCAAGCTACAAAGAATTATTCTAGCCGCATCCCTGATTTTTATGCTTGCTGCCTGTTCCAATTCCAAAGAAGAGGAGCAACAAAGCGCAGTAGAGAAAACAACCGAAAAAATTGGCAAACAGGCGATCAGCAATATAAGAAAACCGATTGAAAAGGCAAAGGTGGCCAAAGGTATCAGCGATGATCGCGTACATAACATTGAAGAAGCTGCCAAACTGGCGGATTAAACCGGCCCGCTGCCCCTTTCTCCGGCAGACTCCGAAGCGGTTAAAAGCACAACTGCGCCGCCGATAAAAAACATACACTATTGAACATGACAAAAAAAAATTCCCCTTAAGGTCCTTATGCAGGTAGCCGTTGGGTTCTTTTTTAGTGCCTTACTCCGTATAAAAACTGTAGTAAAAAACAAGAAGTAATAGACCATAAAAACCCGAATGCTGGTAGCAGCAACAAGGCACTTATACCGGCTTACCGGTCATTTCCGGTGTTAGTTTATTGATTATCTTTTATTTTTCATCCCGGTTTTTGGGGCCGCTGCTTTTTCAATTTTTTAGTATCAAAGTTACGATATATATAATTTTTCTTTCAAGTTTTTCCCTTTGCTTGTTAATGATCAGGCCAACCATCAGAAAAGAAATGGCCAAAAAAAACCACAGTTTTCAATAGTCGCAAGAGACAATAATGCAACAATTATTAAAAGAAAAACAACACCAAAAATCATATTATTAAGATTGATTTTTTCTCTCTTTCTCTCAACTGTTATCAGCCTGCCCGTAACAATAATTATATTTCTACAATATATTAAAAATTCAGACAAAGGTATTGATATATTCTTATCATTAGCAGCCGCTTTCAGCCACTTCTACTTAATTATTTTCATTGCAACATTATTTCTAACATTTATATTTATTCCATCTCTTAAGAAATGGCACTGGACAAAACATCAGTTTTAACCCATTTATCCACCACCAAAACAAGTAACCATCATGGCTGGAGCAAATTCTCAGACCACAGCCACAACGAACAATGAAAGCGACCTCAAGCCTGGAATCTGTTTTATAGCCTGCTTTTACACGATTACGAATCGTATCCTGTGCTACAGCATTACGGGAGTCCTAATATTTTCAAAAATGCATAAATTTATCCGACACTATAACCCGTTGAATATTAAGCTTTACTTTTGCAAAAAGATTTATTAGATGATGGGGAAGAATATGATAGGCATAAATTGCAGCGACAGCTCATTCTGATACGGTAGTGATAACTTTTTCATATCATCAATATCTTGCCCTTAAGCGGGATTAAGGGCAAATGGTGATAAAAACAAATGAGTTTATCTATGAAATCATTTAGAATTATTGCTCTTCTGTTTTCTGTGCTTTGTCTGTATTACCCGGCAGCCCATGCGGAGGTAATTGACTACGGCTATGACGCTATGCACCGCCTTGTGCAAATTGATTTTGATGACACCCTGCATATAGAAAAGACTTACGATGCCCTTGGCAATAAACTCACCCAGACCGTAACAAACGGGGCCATAACTAATTCCCCGCCGACAATACCTCAATATACCACTCCAGAAAATTCGGCTACTGATATTGCCCAAACAAATATTCAATTTAGCTGGAGCGCTAATGATCCTGATCCGGATAATACATTAAGCTTTGATATTTATCTTGGCAAACAAAGCACTCCCGCTCTTTTTAGCAGTGGTATTAAAGAGCTTAATTACACTGTGGCTTCGCTACAACCCCATACCACCTATTTCTGGAAGATAGTTGCCAAGGATAATCATAATGCCAAAACGGAAGGGCCGGTCTGGAGTTTTACAACAAAAAATAGTCCACCCGTCGCAGCAACGGATCCTTATCCAAAAAATGGGGCCACTGTTGCCTATGAAAATGTCTATCTAACATGGGCTTCCAACAATAATTCAACAACTGACCCGGTTAACTATTCACTCCATTTTGGAACCACCCCAACCCCTCCACAAATTGCCACGAATCTTACTGAATCACGATATACGGTGGGCGAGCTTAGCGAAAACACCACCTACTATTGGCAAATTATAACAAAAGACAGCTTGGGTGAGGAGACGGCCGGGCCCATCTGGTCATTTACCACCTCTAACCATGCGCTAGCTCACCTAACCAATAAAACATATAGCACCGATACTACATTAACAAAATCCGGAGGACCATATATTGTTTCGGGTTCTCTTTACGTAGTAACCGGGGCCACCCTAACTATTGAGCCGGGCACAATCTTTAAAATGGAAGCCAACTCACGTTTTTTAGTCAATGGCATTTTAGTAGCCAATGGCACTGAAAGTGAACAGATTATTTTTACCTCCGCCAAGGATGATAGTTATGGCGGAGATACCAATGGCGATGGTAATGCTACTATACCACAGGCAGGAGATTGGCT
>CAZQOD010000039.1:0-23718 GCA_964594945.1 uncultured Desulfopila sp. | reverse complement strand
AGACGGTAGGCTCCATATAGATTTTGACACCGTCGATCTACCTGATTACAAAGAGACCAACGAAGAAAATATAAACAATATATCCCAACGAAGCATCAGAAGTTACGAATCGTTTATCAGACAATATCCGGAACAGTGGTTCAGCTTATTCCACCGCCTCTGGTCAAAAAAGGACTACCCAAAGGTTAAAAGAAGTCTGCGCCAGATATTGTTCTAGGATTAAAACATGAGCACAGGATATGGTAAATAATTTTTTATCTTATTAAATTAATAGATTGGCTGTTGATTACCGGACAAACTCTTTTATAATTTTCTAAGACATTTTTTTCTAATACCGGAAATAACCAGTAAGCCAGTATAAGCGCCTTGTTTCTTGTTTTTTATTACAGCTTATACGGAGTAAGGCTCCAATACTCCGCGCCCTTTGGGAACGACAAGATTTTAGGCTAAATATAACTTCATTATTAGACATCTCTGGTGTAATAATATTGTCGTTTGTCCCCAACATTAAAAATACACCTCGACCAGGGCAATCAGATATCCCAGCGATAAACAGTAGCGATTTTTCATGTTAACTATACAGCAATTATGACTAATAAACAGATACTCAACCGATTATACCAGGTCATCAAACCCTACCGGTTAAAACTTTTGATCGCCATGTTCTCCATGATCTGCGTTGCCGCATTTACCGCAGCCCAGGCATACCTGGTAAAAGACTTGCTCGATAAGATTTTCATCGAAAAAAATCTCTTTTTCCTCAAGATGTTACCCTTTATCGTCATAACTATTTTTCTTTTAAAGGGTGTGGTGTATTACCTCTATACATTCCTGCTTGAACAGGTGGGGCAGTCGGTTATTCGCGATTTTCGCGTAAAAATATTTAATCATATTCATAAACAATCCCTGGCATTTTTCAATACAACGCCCACCGGCACCATCATCTCTCGAATTATTTCTGATGTAACACTGTTGCAGCAGGCCGTTTCCAACGCCCTGGTGGGTGTTGTCCGCGATTTTTTCCAGGTCCTTTTTTTACTGGGCGTTGTCTTCTTTATGAATTGGAGACTTGCTATGATCTCCTTTATAGTTATGCCGATTGCCGCCTATCCCATTATAAAATTCGGCCGGTTATTCAGGCGTCTCAGCACATCAACCCAGGAGGAAGTGGCCAATATATCAAATATTCTCCATGAAACAATCACCGGCCACAGGATCGTCAAAGCATTTACCAAAGAACAATACGAGAGTAAGCGCTTTTTGAAACAGGTCCAAAACCTGTTTGCACTGACCATCAAAGATGCAAAATATCGTTGCATCCAGCACCCACTTATGGAGCTCATCGGCGGCCTGGCCATAGCCGTAATCATCTGGTTTGGCGGCATTGGCGTAATAAAGGGGTATTCCACCCCCGGTACGTTTTTTGCGTTTTTAACCGCCCTTATTGCCGCCTATGAACCGATAAAAGGGGTAACGAGGGTTAACTCCACCATCCAACAGGGACTGGCCGCCGCAACCCGCGTCTTTTCAATTCTCGACGTGGAACCGGAGATTCAAGACAAGGAAAATGCCGTAGAGTTACCACCCTTTACATCGAGAATCGAGTTCCGTAATCTTAACTTTAAATACCCGGACAACACCCATGTACTCAAGGATATCAACCTCACCGTTCCCGTGGGTGAGGCACTGGCCATCGTCGGACCCAGTGGTGCCGGCAAAACGACACTTACCAACCTCATCCCCAGGTTTCTTGATATCAACGGCGGGAACATTCTTATTGACGGTATCGATATCAAAGATGTGACCATGCATTCGTTAAGGAAGCAGATCGCCATGGTTACCCAGCAAACCATCCTGTTCAACGACACCGTTCGCAACAATATCGGTTACGGCGATCAAACCGCCGATGACGAATCAATTCACGAAGCCGCCAGGGCCGCCCACGCCTTCACTTTTATCAAAAACCTGCCCAACGGTTTCGACACGCTCATCGGCGAAGGGGGCGCGCGACTTTCCGGGGGTGAACGCCAGCGTATTTCCATCGCCAGGGCCATTCTTAAAAACGCTCCCATCCTTATCCTTGATGAAGCGACCTCTTCCCTCGATACCGAATCGGAAAGGGAGGTACAAAAGGCCCTGGAAAACCTTATAAAAGATAGGACAACCTTTGTTATCGCCCACCGACTGTCAACCATTAAAAGCGCTGCCAGGATAATTGTTTTAAAGGATGGAGTTATTGTGGAACAGGGAACACACGACACCTTGATTGCCCAAAAAGGTGAATACGAATTATTATATAATATGCAGTATAAATAGAGTTATTATGCTTGAATATTGAACGATTAAGCACGTAAAACAGACAGTAGAATAGATTTGGAAGGACGAAGATGCAGATCAATATTAGTAAACGGGCAAACTCGGCGGGGCTGTTCTTCATTATTCTTTCCTGCTTTTTTATACCCTTTTCCACTTCTCTTATGGGCACCACCGCCCTACTCGGCTGCCTGTGTTGGCTATTTACCGGAAAACCACTATCACTGCCCCGTCTCATGGTAATCAACCCACCGGTATTACTGTCCATCTTACTTTTAATCCTTTTGAGCGCAGGCCTTTTTTACTCCCCCGCCCCCCTAAAAGATGCCTTTGCGGTCTTAAAAAAATACCGAGAGTTACTCTTCTTTGCAATTGTCCTATCCCTCTTTACCAGCAGTAAACGCGCGGCAACCATTGCCGAAAATTCATTTTTTGCAGGATGTTGCCTTCTGCTCGTCGTTTCCTACGGCATCTATTTTTCTCTTATCCCCATGGAAAAGCTGGGGTACTCCGTTGTCCACCATATAACCCACAGCTTTTTTATGGCCATACTGGCTTTCTGGTGTCTGCACCGCTCCTTCCATCAAAAACGTTACCTGTACCTGGCCCTGTTTTCCCTGACAACTATTAATCTTTTCTTTATCGCCCCGGGAAGGACCGGCATGCTGATCTATATCATTCTCATTACCCTTACCGCCTACCAGCGGTTATCTCTTAAAAAATCAATATTGGCAACAATATTGATCGCAATCCTTATCGCCGCAACCTTTATGTTGTCACATAATTTTTCATCGCGGGTGTCCACCGCCATCCAGGAAATTAAGACCTACCATTCTTCCTCATCCCGCACTTCCCTGGGGATGCGTTTTGACTGGTGGCGGAACAGCGTCGATCTCATCGCAGAAAAACCGTTTTTCGGACATGGCATCGGCTCGTTTCTCCCGGCCCAGAAAAAACTAATCCAACGACAGAAAAAACACACAAAGATATCAGACAACCCCCACAACGAATATCTCTTTATCGGGGTTCAGGCGGGTTTTATCGGTATGGTTCTCTTTATCGCCCTTCTAACCACGCAAGTCATCTACTCTTTCAGGCTCAAAACACCACAAAAATATCTGCTGCAGGGGGTTACCATGGCCATGGCCTGCGGCTGCCTGATGAACTCTTTTCTTTTTGACTCCCACCAGGGACATTTTTTCGCTATTATTTCAGCAATTCTCATGGTACCGACAATAGCAAAGGGGACGGGATAGACATTTACTGTTTTTGCAACATGCTGGAGCATATTTACGCATCAACGCCACCATGGCTCCGATTGCAGGTGAGCAAAAGCTCAGAACCCAGCCGTCAGTTGATGATTTTTTCAAGGATTATTTTGGAAATCATATAGGTGGGCACGATCCCCTCTTCACCCATTGGCCCGGAGGCCAGGGTCTGACCGCTGATCAGCGGGTTATCAGATGCGTAATAGGCGTAACGAATCTTCATATCAGCGGCGATACGACCCTGGATAATGGCACCACTTATGGCCCTCTGGTAATGTCCACCCTCCATCTCGAGCCCCACCGCTTTCCAGCTTGAAGAGTGGAACCGTTGCAACACATCCCTGTTTTGCAGAGACGTGCCGAGCACGGTGAGCATCGGCCCGACATGCACGGCAATTGAACCATCAAAATCCGCAACCGACATGTCATTTGCAACAATATAGTTATTTGCCGTTCCCTCCATCACATGGGCGGTGGCAATCATCACGTCGCCTTTTTTACCAGGCAACACTCCAGCCTTACCCATAATGGAAATAGAATTGATACCAAAGGCTATATCCTCTCCTTGCAGCCGAAAAGGAGATAGTAATTCATCCATAATATCAAATGCCTGGGTACCAAAGGCATAGTCAAACACGATCAATACCGGTGCACTTTCCCTGATCAACTGCAGATCAACGCCTATTGCCGGATGAATATCAGATCCATTAATTGCCGCAATATCAATGATATGGATATTGATATTGGAGCCTGAGACATCCTCCAAAAAATTAAACCCGTATTTTTGCGCATAGTGCTCCACTCCCTCTTCCCTGTCCTTGACAGCTCGAATCATCTCATAAAGATCATCGGGGATTTTGTCTCCCGCATGGGCCAGGAAACCGGCACCATAGAGGATATTTCTCATAGAATGCATATTAGCGCTGACAACATGGATCGGCCTATCCTGTAACTGCAAACGACACAGCTCAATCTTGAGATTTTCGGCCCACCGGGTCGCATATTTCTGACGGTCGATCATCTCATGGAGTGAGGGTGTAAAATAAACCATGAGTTCATTTTCCCCCTCGTCCTGTTCAGCCATTATCCGTTTTCCTATACCGTACACTATCCTGAACAGACCGTTATTCGAATCATGATCCATTCTGTTTTTTTCTATGCTTTCATAAGTTTCTTTCGTTTCCCTATAGGTTCGACCAAGAATAATTGACAAGTTCCAAATGGCCTTATCCAGTTCCTCCCCTTTGGGAGATCTGTTACTTGCCACAACCCGCTCCAGGTCATGCCACTCGGAACGAAGCCCGCCGACTTTATTACGCACCTGTCTGTAAATCTTCTGGGCTTCAATATTTAAAAAAGTAATATGGGTTAAAATATCGTAGATCTCACTCTTGCCGGTGGTAATAACAAAACAGATCTCTTTTTTAGATACCGCGTAGGAAAACCGTCTCCGTTTGAGGGGAACAATTTTTTCAAAGGAGGTTTCATGAAAATCCTCCTGGGCGGTAAGGACGATTTTTGAGCAATTTTCTATCCCCTTCGGCATCCTGTCAATGACGTATTCAAGGCCATTTAGTTCAACTATACGGGGATCAGTCATCGATCCGTATATCTCCGGACTCAACTGTTTTAACGCCTCGGCCATTTTCTCGCCAGCTATCCCCGAAGGCCTGTATGCCCCCTGCAAAGTAAGAGAATCCGCCAGTATTTTAAAAGTACGTATGGCAAAACGAGCTTTTTGCGATTTAGAAAGTTCCTGCATTTTTCCTCCTACAAGCTGACAGTCAGCACCTGTTTTCCGCAAATATCAGTGCATTACTACGTAAAAGCTGTAAAAAAAACACGAAATAAGGTACTTACTTGCAGCTTATCTGCGTTAGTTAATTACCAGCCAAACTTCGCGCGTAAAAATCTTTAGCAGCCGCTCAAACTCAACATGTTCCGGGAGATGATTACGTTATCAGAACGGATTACGACCGAAAATCACGATATTAGTACAGTGAGACTGTGCAACAGATCATCCCTTCCCTGGCCGTTTTTCGCAGAGAACAGGATTCTTTCTCCGGCCTTTATTCCGTGACCGGCATCGAGCATTGCCGCATTTTTCCCCCGCAGGCTGCCGGATAGTTTATCAATTTTTGTATAGACGACCAGACGCGGTATTCCTTTAATGCGCAGCCACTCAATAAGCTGGGTATCCTGGGTTTTCGCACCATGTCTGATATCGATGATAACCACCACGCACCGCAGTGTTTCACGGCGTTCCAGGTAAGTCGAAATCAAAGATTGCCAACTGTTCGGCATACCCTTCGGTACCTTGGCAAAACCATATCCCGGCAGATCGACCAGATAAAAGCGACCGGCAACTGTAAAAAAATTCAAGCCCTGGGTTTTCCCCGGCTTGCCGCTCACTTTTACAAGACCCTTCCTATGCACCAGCGTATTTATCAGGCTGGATTTCCCGACGTTAGATCGCCCGGCAAAGGCAATTTCGGGGAGTTCAGGCGCCGGCAACTGCTGTAATCGATGAACACTTAAAAGAAACTTTACATCGGAAAAATCCATTTTCACAACCCCGTTTAAAAGTGAACCGACCCTAAAATTTCACAGCGCTAACACTTCATATTTCCAACAAATATCAAAGAGTCATGGTAGATAACGCAGACTTGGAAATATTCCATTTCTGAACGAATACTAAATAACCTTGTTCAGTGTATATTCAATAATACCCTCGGCGCCCTGCTTCTTTAATCTAGGAATAAGATCCCTGACTATATCTTCCGAAACGACGGTTTCAACAGAGTACCAGTCCTGATTATAGAGACTGGCAACAGTGGGCGCATTTATGCTTGGTAAAAGGGAAACAATGGTCTCAAGTTTATCATGGGCAATATTCATTTTCAGGCCGACGATTCTGTCCGCCTTCAAGGCACCTTGCAATAGTAGAGCTATATTTTCTATCTTCTCACGTTTCCAGGGATCCTCCCAGGCATGTTTATTGGCGATAAACTGGGTATTTGATTCCATCAACTCATATATTATACGCAATCCATGGGCACGAATAGTGCTTTCTGTCTCCGTTACCTCAACAATTGCATCGGCAAGACCGGCAACAACCTTTGCCTCCGTCGCACCCCATGAAAACTCAATATCAACGCTAATCTTCTTTTCTACAAAAAATCTTCTGGTAACGTTTACAAGTTCCGTGGAAATCTTTTTCCCCTCAAGATCCTCAATTGTCTTAATAGGCGAATCCCCGGCAACCGCAATAATCCATCTGGTGGGCCTCCTGCTCACCTTGGAATAGATAAGATCGCAGACAAGTATCGTATCGGATTGATTTTCCATGGTCCAGTCCTTACCGGTAATTCCCGCATCGAGCATACCACTCTCAACATACCTGGACATTTCCTGGGGACGACATATCGAACAGTCCAGTTCAATATCATCGATTTTCGGAAAATAATTCCTGGCCGCCGGTTTAATCAACCACCCCGCCTTTTCAAAAAGCTCTATGGTGGCATTTTCCAAACTGCCTTTAGGTAAGCCGAGTTTCAACTGATTCATTGCTATATTCTCCTGCACAAAATTTCCTGATTTTTTTTCATGTTAATAATGGTCACCATCCATATCTTATTACAACCCGAATTTTTACAATCGGCAATTCCCTGGAGATATGAGCGACCAGTAACACCGACGTATAAAAAAATTCTTCAAACCACTGCCAACAAATTTCTGTCCATTATCCTAACTCATTGATTTCACTATAAACAAATAACCGTAGCGAATAGACAGCACCGAGACACGTCCCTAACATTTAACATCAATGCTCAAAAACACCAATTTTATCC
The DNA here is from genome assembly GCA_964594945.1 of uncultured Desulfopila sp. Taxonomy (GTDB): domain Bacteria; phylum Desulfobacterota; class Desulfobulbia; order Desulfobulbales; family Desulfocapsaceae; genus Desulforhopalus_A. The sequence continues at coordinate 16,286 of CAZQOD010000039.1, read as the reverse complement.
ATAAACATCTTCAGGGTCGAAGACTCTCTCTCCCATCACAACCAGCTCGTCACCGTCGACCCGCCTGAAAAAGCAAGAGCGGTGACCGGTATGACAAGCGGCTCCACCCAACTGTTCCACCTTGTAAACCACGGTGTCTTCATCACAGTCGACCATGATTTGCCGGATAAGCTGAACATTACCCGATGTTTCACCTTTCAACCACAGGGCATTCCTGGAACGACTCCAGTAATGCGCCTTACCGGTCTCCAGAGTTTTTCCCCAGGATTCCTTATTTACATAGGCCAGCATAAGTACTTCACCGGTTTTATAATCCTGTACAATTGCCGGCAGTAAGCCATCGGATGCTTTGCCAAAATTCAATGAAACCATAACCATTCCTGTTTATATTACGCTTGGGAGTTTGTCCGAAAATGCATTTTCAGCCAACTCTTCATTTTATTCGGATAATTCATGCTCGAGGATAGCGCAACCTTTGATATTGCACACATAGACTGATCTACTACTAAAATAACTAACGCAGACAAGCTGCAAGTAAGTGCCTTGTTTCTGCTATGAACCCGTTAAGTTGAACATTACCTTTATTTTCTTGTTTTTCTTTACAGGTTTTATGGAGTGAGGCACTAAATATGCGCCCCAAACTCCATATCTACCAGCAAAACAGCAAAAGGGGATCGATCAAAAATAGGGGCTAAACTAGACAGCTCTCTCCATTTTGTCAAGCACAGACAATATTTTACTATACCTGAATTTTGCATTTAACTAGTTCGGAGTCACCACTTACTACTGCAGATCCGGCAGGCCACAGCCACAACGAACAATGAAAGCGAATTAAGAGTGAAACCACTTTCATATAAATTAAAGTCAGAATGGTACTTTTCATACCATTTCGTTCTTAATTAATAATATTGATTTACATTACGCTTGCATTGCTGTTTTCATTTCTTATATTGATGGTGCCGTTAAGAAAACGAATTTCAGAATACCATAACCATTAATGTTTTAAAATCGGCAATCTCGTAAAAATCTGATATCACCTAAGATCCTGCACACGGAATTTTAGAAAATAATTTTATGCAGTTTAATCAACACCAAAATCCAGGGGGCTGGGCGGATATTTTTCAGTATATACCGAAAAATAGGATAGAGACCCATTCCCAAACAGCCCACCGACCATCAACGAGGAGTATATCATGTCACACCCCCAACCTGGCGATACAGTGTCCTTTACCTATACCGGAACCCTCGACAACGGTGAGGTCTTTTCAACCACCAACGAAAAAAACCCCATGCGGGTAATAATAGGCAGCAACGACATACCACCTACCCTCGAACAGACGTTAACCCATATGCGAGTTGGTGAACAAAAAAAAGTTACCGTGCCCACCGATGAAGGCTACGGGCCGAGACAAAAAGACCTGCTCCAAACCATCGATAACCCCAAAATGATTGCTTCCCTGCAACCAAAGCCGGGGATGGTGCTGGCCTTGAAAGTTGAAAAAGACGGCGTGGAACAAAAAGTGCCCGCAACGGTAATTGAAGTCAATGGCTCACGGATAACGGTGGACTATAACCACCCCCTGGCTGGCCATAATCTCACCTATAATATCACCCTGCTGGACATTCAAAAGACGGATAAACAACCATAACGATCCCTCCCCAGGACCCCCGAAACATAATTCAAGCTACTGGTGCAAGAATAAAGTTATGTAGAAAATCTAACACAGACAATCTGCAAGTAAGTGCTTTGTTTCTGTTATGAACCCGTTAAGTTGAACATTACCTTTATTTTCTTGTTTTTCTTTACAAGTTTTATGGAGTAAGGCACTAAGTTATCCGTTCGTTATTCTGAGCCAGAGCAAAATAGTTGCAAAATTTTACAGTCTCCTGATTCAGACCATATGCTTTACTCCGAGCATATTTCCAAACGATAAACAAAAATATGGGCAAAAGGGAATTACCGGACAACCTCCGGGTTGCCTATCCAGGTACCCCGGAGTATGGAAAAATCTCAATGGCACAACCACGGTGAAGCTGCCCATACAGCTGAAGATCATATTTTTAACATCTCCGCGACCCGCCAAGACCACGATCCGTCAACCAATTCGACAATCCGCCAAAAAAACTCCTGTACATCCGAATGTTGTTATGTATAGACTTAAATAGTGTTTAGCCATAAATGAGAAATTTTAAAGTCAATAGCAAGTAACCAGCATGACTGGACCAAATTATCGGGCCACAGCCACAACGAACAATGAAAGCGACTCAATAGTCAAAACCCCGAAAGACACTTTCATATAAACTTAAGAATAAAATGGTACGCCGGTTAATAATATTGACATAAAGGTTAACGCAGACAAACTGCAAGTAAGTTCCTTGTTTCTGTTATGAACTCGTTAAGTTGAACATTACCTTTATTTTCTCGTTTTTCTTTACGGGTTTTGTGGAGTGAGGCATTAAAATGAGCGATCCACAATCGGTATGGATGAATTCACATATTTTCCTTATCTGTAAACCCCATAATATTTTATGGAACCGGATATGCGACAATCAAACAGATGAAAATTAATCAATCGTTTGGAGAGTTTTATGGAAATAGAAGATGATGAAATATTGCAAGGATTTATTGAAGAATCACTGGAACATCTTGCTGACATAGAAAATGACCTCCTGGCCATTGAGGATGGTGGAGCGGATATTGACGAAGATCTGGTCAACAAAGTTTTCCGTGCCGCCCATTCCATTAAGGGAGGCGCCGGTTTTATGGGACTGACGGCAATCCAGGAACTTTCCCATGCCACTGAAAATATCCTTGGCATGATTCGGAGCAAAAAACTGGTGCCGACCCCGGAGATCATCAACGTGCTGCTCATAGCCTCCGACCAGCTGCAAAGTATGATAGAGGATGTTCACAACAGCAATGATGTCGATATCTCCTCCCACCTGACTCCGCTTAATGCCATAGCGGATGGTACTTTCTCCCAGCCTCCCTCCGAAACGACCGATGAACCGGAGCAACAAACCGAACAATCAGCACCGAAACAGACCGTTGAAACGGAAGATGCGCAACAGGAACCAACACCGGAACCGGAACATGAAGCGAAATCCGAACCGGAACCGGAGCCGGAACCGGAACCGGAGCCGGAGCCGGAGCCGGAACCTGTGAAGAAACCGCAGCCTACACCAACCAAGACGGCCGCAAAGACCGGTTCAACCCCACCAAAATCAAAACCGAATGTTGCCGCCAAGGGTGAAACAACCCTCAGGGTCCACGTCAGTCTCCTCGATTCCCTTATGAACCTCGCCGGTGAACTGGTACTTAGCCGCAACCAGCTCCTGCAGACCATAGGTTCCGATGACCTGAGAAATGCGGAGACCGTCGGACAGCGGATCGATCTTATCACCTCCGAGCTGCAGGAAGCCATTATGCTGACACGGATGCAGCCCATTGGTAATGTTTTTAATAAATTCCCACGGGTCGTCAGGGATTTATCAAAAAAACTTAACAAATCAATAGACTTAACCATTGTTGGCAAAGATGTTGAACTCGATAAAACCATCATTGAAGCCATCAACGACCCCCTCACCCACCTGGTCCGAAATTCGGTTGACCATGGTATCGAGATGCCGGCGGACAGAAAAAGTGCCGGTAAATCGGAAATCGGCCTCATCGTCCTTAAGGCCTACCATGAAGCGGGTCAGGTCGTAATCGAAATAAGTGACGACGGTAAAGGACTTGATGGAGAAGCCCTGGCGGACAGCGCAGTTAACAAGGGTCTGCTCACCGCAGAACAAGCCCAGGCGATGTCCGACAAGGAAAGGGTAAACCTGATATTTTTACCGGGTTTTTCCACGGCAAAAGAGGTAACTGATGTCTCTGGTCGAGGGGTCGGGATGGATGTGGTTAAAACCAACCTTGATCAACTCGGCGGTAATGTGGATATTATCTCTGAGGTCGGGTCCGGAACCACCATTTCCATCAAACTTCCTCTAACGCTGGCCATCATCCCCTGCCAAATTATAGAAACCGGCGGAGAGCGCTATGCAATTCCCCAGGTAAACCTCGAAGAGTTATTACGTATTCCCGCCAACAGGGTCAAGGAACGGGTTGAAAGAGTAGGAGATGCCGAAGTTGTCCGCCTCAGGGGGACCCTGTTGCCCCTTATCAGACTAGCCGACGTCATCGGTGTCAAACGGACGTACTATGACCATAACTCCGACGAACCCCTGCCGGACAGAAGAGAGCAGATATCCGACAGACGAGGAAAAGATTCTCCTCTTTTTGAGAGCAATAAATCAAACGAGTCCGCATCGGAAAACAAACAATCTGCAGGATCCAGGTCGGTGCTTGACCGTAGATTCTCCGCCTCCAGCGCTCTGAATATTGTCGTGGTATCAACGGGAGCCATGAAATACGGACTGATTGTCGACCGACTGCAGGATTCGGAAGAAATTGTTATCAAACCCCTCGGTCGCCACCTCCAGCAGTGCAAGGGATATGCGGGGGCCACAATTATGGGCGATGGTCGCATTGCCCTCATCCTCGATGTCTCCAACCTGGCCAGGATGGCCAGACTCCTCTCCATAGACGGTTCTGATCGTGCAGCAGAAGTTGCCAAAGCCGCGGAAGATGCTATCAATTCCAAAAAAGACAGACAGTCTCTACTCGTATTCAAGAGTTCTGAATCGGAACATTTTGCAGTCCCCCTTAACCAGGTTGAACGTATTGAAAAAATCAAACGCTCCGATATCGAAGACCTCGGTGGTAAGAGGGTGATGAAGTACCGGGGCGGCAGCCTCAGTCTGATCTGTATTGACGATGTGGCGATGGTACAACCCCTGGCAGACCACGATAATCTCCTGGTTATAGTTTTCAATATCGCCAAACGGGCCGTGGGATTGTTAGCGATTGGCCCCATCGACGCCCTGGAAGTAACGGCGGATATCGACGACACCACCCTGGGACAAACCGGCATCATGGGCTCAATTATAATTGAGCAAAAAACTACGATGCTGGTTAACGTCTTTGAGATGGTACAGACCCTATTTCCCCAGTGGTTTGAAGAACAGGAAACTTTTGATATTGAAACCGTTGAAGAAGGAACGCCGCCGACCATACTCATCGCAGAAGACTCCAGGTTTTTCAGAAACCAGGTGAAAAGTTATATGACCGAGGTGGGATATGATGTTATCGAATCCGAAGACGGCATGGACGCCTGGAATAAACTCGAAGAAAATATCGATATTGTATCCATGCTGGTAACGGACATCGAAATGCCCAATATGAACGGCTTTGAACTAACCCAAAGGATACGTAATGACGGAAGATTTGAAAAGATGCCCATTATTGCTCTGACCACCCTGGCCTCCGCAGAAGACGTGGCCAAAGGCAAGGCAGTGGGCGTGGATGAATACCACATTAAACTGGACAAAGAACGCCTCATGGTATCAGTTCATAACTATATGAAAAAACTACACTAACAAGTAACAGTAAATGGGATGTGCCGGTTATTTTCAAGATAATATCACCGGTCATGACGGGGCCTCGTAAATTGCCACCCCAACCTGCCTCTTAAATTTTCGCAGGTTTTTTACCGTTCATAAACCATAACTCAATAAATTGTTATGAATGACAAAATTGAAGCAGTAGAAAGAAAAAGCATTGTCGAGCTCGCCACATTTTACGTGGGAGACGCCTTGTGCGGTATGGATATATTAAAAGTCCAGGAGATAAATAAATTAATGCAGATGACCAAAGTTCCCCAGGCGCCCGAATATGTTCTGGGCATCCTTAACCTCAGGGGCCAGATTGTCACAATAATCGATCTGGGTAAAAAACTCGGCCTCGGCGAAACGGATATTTCCCAGGATCCCCGAAATATTATCGTCAACTCCGCCGGCGGACACGTCGGCCTGCTGGTCAGGAAAATCAGTGATGTCGTTTCCGCGGATATGGAAAAAATGGAAAGGGCCCCGGCCAATATGCGCGGTATCCAGGGAGATTTTTTTACAGGAGTCTTTAAAACAAATGATAACCTCATCGGCATCCTCAATGTTGACAAGGTACTGAGTATTGAGGACTAAATTCAAAAATGTTAAACAGAAAAAAACTCCGCATCCTGGTGGTCGATGACACCATTGTCTATAGAAAGGCCGTTTCCGATATAATCCAGGAAATACCAGGCATGGAACTGGCTGGTGTCGCCCATAACGGGAAAATAGCACTTGCAAAGATAAAGACACTAAAACCTGATCTTCTCACCCTCGATATCGAAATGCCGGAAATGAACGGCATCGAGGTCCTGGCCGAGCTGCAAAAAAAACACCCCGGAATCGGGGCAATAATGCTATCCACATTAACAACCGACGGCAGTCTTATGACACTGCGGGCCTTGGAACTGGGTGCATTCGACTTTATCCTTAAACCCCAGAGCAAAAATCTATTGGAGGGGAAAAAACAGATTAAAACCTTGCTGGAACCCATGCTGAAGGCCTTTTCCCGCAATAAAAACGGCGCGGCCGTTATCTCCAGACAGGGACGGGGTTTAAAAACAAAGCCCGGCCAAAGTCGTACCCTTTGTACCCGCCCTACAGCGCGTAAACCCGCAAATATTGTTACAACCTGCAAAACCGGACTAAAGCACAAGGGTAAGTCAGAAATTGTGGCCATCGGCATATCCACCGGCGGACCGAACGCCCTTAACCAAATGCTCCCCAACCTGCCCGGCAATCTGGGTGTCCCTGTATTAATCGTCCAGCATATGCCACCGGTTTTTACAAAATCCCTCGCCAACAGCCTCAATAAAAAATGTGCGCTCACCGTTAAAGAGGCTGTTAACGGTGAAAATATCCGGGCCAATATCGTCTACATTGCCCCCGGGGGAAAACAGATGAAGCTTGTGGCCGGTACCGACGGCCGAAACAGGCGCATTAAAATAACCGACGATCCCCCGGAAAACTCATGCAAACCGTCTGCTGATTACCTTTTCAGGTCAGTCGCCGATTATTATGTGGGCAGAACAACGGCCGTGATTATGACCGGCATGGGTTCGGACGGCACAAAGGGTCTTGCCGCATTGAAGGCCAAGTCGGCATTTATAATTGGTCAGGACGAGGCTTCTTGTGTAGTATACGGTATGCCAAAAGCACCGGCGGAACGCGGATATCTTGATATGGTTGTACCGCTGAATAAAATTGCAGAAGAGATAACCAAATCAATTCGCTAGGGATTTGTCCAAAAACGCATTTTTATAAAAAGAGTTAGGGGAAAATGGCCATTTATGGACAGACACGAGTTAATATTTACACTAACGCAGACAAGCTGCAAGTAAGTGCTTTGCTTCTGTTATGAACCAGTTAAGTTGAACATTACCTTTATTTTCTTGTTTTTCTTTACAGGTTTTATAGAGTAAGGCACTAAATCTGTTTCACCGTTGATTTCATAAAAAAATGATTAAAATAGCTCCTGCAGAATTAACAACCATCACCCAATATATCCATTCTATTTCAGGTATATATTTGGATAAGAGCAAGTCATATCTCATTGAGACCAGACTTAGCTCAATTGCGGAATCAAATGGTTGCAAATCGTATCAGGAGCTTTATTTAAAAGCCAAAAAAGATCCAACCAAGAAAATTGAAAGACAGATAATTGATGCAATCTCCACGAACGAAACATTGTTTTTCAGGGACAAGGGACCGTTTGAGCTATTACAACATAAACTGTTGCCGGAAATCATTGATGCCAGATCTGCCAAATCATCGGTGCGCATCCCAATAAAAATCTGGAGCGCCGCATCATCCACCGGCCAGGAGCTATATTCCATCGCCATTATCGTAAAAGAACTCATTAAGGACCAAAGTGGATACGCCGTCAGCCTCCTTGGCACGGATATTTCTGATACGGCAATAACCCAGGCAAGCTATGGTAAATTTAATAAATTTGAAATAGAACGAGGTCTTGATCGTAAATTTTTACAAAAATATTTTACCCTACGGGGAGATTCCTGGAAAATCAAAGATGAGATAAGGGCCATGGTCCGGTTTAAAAAGCTTAACCTTATGCTCCCCTTCTCAGCCCTTGGTAAATTTGATATAATTTTCTGTAGAAATGTTGCCATCTACTTTACACTTGAGGATCGCAAAAAACTCTTTAACAAGTTAGCTGACAGTCTTGCAGATGACGGTTTCCTGATTATTGGTTCCACAGAATCACTTACAGGTATATGCCCGCGTTTTGTTCCAAAGCGACATCTGAGATCAATCTTTTACCAAAAGAAAGTATAAAAGAGGTTCTCTCATGCATAATCTTACCATTCTTGTTGTCGACGATGATCCTGTTATCAGGCGACTACTTGAGCAGCGTCTTAAAAAAGCAAACCATACCATCGAAGTAGCCGAAGACGGGATGGTCGCCCGTGACCTGATTAAAGAAAAGTTTTTTGATGTCGTGCTGACGGACCTGATGATGCCGGGAGAAATAGGAGGCATTGAAGTACTCGAAATAGCAAAAGAACACAACCACGAAACCGAAGTGGTTCTGATTACGGCCCATTCATCAGTTGATACTGCGGTTGAGGCAATGAAAAAAGGGGCTTACGACTACCTGGAAAAACCGATAAATTTTGATGAACTCTTTCTACGCCTCGAAAAAATATCCAATATGCAGTCGATTCTCAAAAGCGCAAAAAACCTCCAAGACGCAATGGACATAACCGAACGTCAAGCATCATCAACTATCCAGGATCTGGAAATGGAAGCAGCCGGACTCCAGAAGTCCCTCGACGATGCAGCAACAATCCTCCGGGATGAATCCTTAACCGACGAAGAACGAATAGAGCAAACCTTAAAAATCATTGACACATAGCCAACAACCTTTATTTAAAACCTTTTGTATTGTCCAAATAAGCATCTTTAAGGTTGGCGCCCTCTAAGTCCGCTCCACTTAAATCGGCTCTATAGAGATCAGCCTGGCGCAGGTTTGCGCCACGTAGATTCGCATTAACCAGCCGGGCGCCTTTAAGATTCGCCTCTTCAAGATCAGTTTTTTCCAGATTGCAGCCACGCAGGTCAGCTTTTTCCAAATCCGCGCCCTCAAGATCCGCACCGGAAAGATCAAGTCCGGAAAGATCACAGCCGTAACATTTGTTTTTATCAAGAAGACGCTGCAAAGCCCCTTTTTTTTCAACATCAACAACCGGGTCAGCGGAGCGGCCCCTTTTCCCTGCGGTGCTCTTTTTCGAGGCAGACGACGCATCTTTCCGCAATAGCAATTTTTTATTGTCGATTTCAGGTAAAACGGCTTTACCGGTTTGAACAACACTATCCTCCACCACTATCTTTTTTACCTTGACACCATGGGGTTCAAGGGCCCCTTCCGCCTCCATTTCACTTTTGACCTCAACCTTTTTAAACGGGTTTATTTTTTTTACTAATGGGGCACGGGGACTTGCTGTAACCGCAGGGGCAGGAGGCCTGTCACCGCTATTTGCCGTTTTGGGTTTGACAATAACTTTTGCCGGGGGTGGATCTTCAAAATCACGCCTCGTTGATACGGCAACCGCCTTGGTTACCGGTCTTTTCTTGGGTCTGGATTGATCAGCGATATAGACGGACTGTTCCACATCCGTTATCCCCTCCGATTCATACGGTTTCGTCTTAATAAACTTACCGTCCAGTAACGTACCGCCCAGATAAGCACTTTCGAGAACAACGCCGCGCAAATCGGCACCACGCAAATCAGCACCACCTAGGTCGGCACCACCGAAAACCGTACCGTTGAGATCAGCATTTTTCAGATTCGCACCGGATAAATTCGTCAGATTACAACGGGCGCGGGAAAGATCAGCGCCTTCCAGATCAGCGCCGGATAAATCGAATCGTGTCAGATTGGCACCGGAAAGATCACAACCCCTACATTTTTTATATTTTTTAAGTTGCCTGATATTTTCTTTAACCACCACACTCTCGGAACATCGTCCGATATTGGTCATAACCAAGGAAATTAACAGTAAACATGTCAAGGTGATGGAGAAGATTATCGTAGTCTTTTTCATTATCATAGGTACCACTGTTTAAATATTGTATCCAATGTCACTAACTCAAATAACAAAATGATGTGTAAAGTACAGTTTTGACCTTGGTCGGGCTGTCTGCAGCTAAGCCCCCAGAATGGGTTTACGGCGTCCCCCGGACAAGGTTGGAACAGTACTTAAATTTTAAGTCAATTACGTTGATAGTGTATCTGTAATTTTCAAATCAGGGGGAGTTTCTCCATTGCCATGGCGGTAACAATATTCCCCTCCCCGCCCATAAACCGATATGCGATTGTCGAGCCCTCTCTTCATTTTTTTGCCATGATTTACAGATCTTTTTCTTACAATACCTCGGATAGACCCAGGCAAAACCGGCCTTAATAATATCACCATTAAGAACGGTGCCGCCACATGACACAATTGCCACCAATCTTCCGTACGCATCACGATATTTGGGATAGACAGTGACCTTCTTATTAAATACTTTTGCAGTTACAAACCTTTTTGCTTCCCCTGCAAACGGTTGACCATACTCCGGACAGTCTATACCATATAAACGCACCTCGACGGACTTTTTTTTCGCGATTATCAGCAGAGAATCACCATCAATTACCTTCACCACTGTCCCGGAGAACGCGGCCCAGCCCGGTGATGCAGCGAGGATTGAAAACAGACAACCCAAACACACTAACAACAATAGTATTTTTTTCTCCATTATTACCAAATCTCATAAAAATTCTAACGCAGACAAGCTGCAAGTAAGTGCCTTGTTTTTTATTACAGCTTTTACGGAGTAAGGCACTAAAACCGCAGGAGGCGCAATGCCTTACACCTAAACTTTACACACTGCAACGGATCTATAATATGTTAAATCGATAAAATATAACCTAAAAATTGCCCGGAAAAATTAAAAATTAATTTTATAGCGGTAAATTAATATCTTACTATCCAATATCATTAACTTAAAATTTAAGTACTGTTCCAATCCTGTCCGGGAGACTCCGTAAACCAGTCGTTGCCATATACCTTACCACAATTAGTTTCTCACATCTCCAGGGGCAGCCTACTACAAACTTATTAATTGCAAAATCCGGGCATAAATTTACGTTAGTTTTCCATATACGGGTGTCGCATATCGCCGCAACGGCAATAAAGGTTATAGCTCGGGGAAAACATTATTGTTTTTTATTCTTTTGGTATGATATGATTCTTGTATGGGAATGGAATATCCTTCCCTGCAATCGGAGCAAACGACACGACAAAGCTTTTAAAAGCCAGTTATTGCAAGCAGGTAATTCCTTCGACACGCGAAAACATGTTACACTCGAAAATAAGTGAAAGTGAAGAAGAGACCCGTTCTTTCCTTATCAATCTACCGATTTTTTCAAACTTCAATGTCGAAGAACTATCCATTCTCTCGAAACATATGAGTTACATACACCTGCAGCGGGGTGAACACCTTTTTGTCGAAGGTGACAAGGGTACATTTATGGGCTTTGTCGTCAGGGGCATACTCGAAGTCCGTAAAAAATCGGACAGTGGTGAAAATATTGTCCTGGCACGCTTGACAAAAGGCAGCTCAATTGGTGAAATGGCCCTAATCGACAAATCACCAAGATCCGCCACGGTTATCGCCAGACAGGCCACGGTGATGGTAACTTTAACGGACAAAGGTTTTGATATACTCGCTGAAAAATATCCCCCCGTGGGGATTAAGGTTATTAAAAAAATAGCACGGCTTCTTAGCCTCAACATGCGGAGAACATCCAGTAAATTAGCTGATCTTATCCAAGCCTCCCTGCAATAGGAAGCTACCCCGAAACTATCCGGCAGGCTACCTGGGAATAAACATTCTTCTTCAAATTGATAATTGAGTGAAATTTAATCACTAATTTTAGCGGAAAACATATGGCATTATCATCCATTATACTCTTTGCGGACAGGGAGCCAAACGGCCTCCCCTCCTTTTCCAACCATCTTGGCGATAAACTTGATTTTCCGGTGAAAAATGTCCTTACCAACCGCGATTTAAAAACATATTTTCAAGAATATATGGTCGAAATGCTTGTTATTGATCTTAATTTCATGAAACTTCAGGATCCGCTTCTCTTTTTCTCCACACTTAAAAAAGACCACCCAGACACCCTAATCCTGCCGGTAATACCTGAAAAACATAATGATATAATAGAAAAGATCAGCGAACTGGAAATTAGCCACTTTATTCATAAGCCCCTCGACCCCGAGGAGACAACACAGGTATTACAACGGGCCTATTCCACCATTACCGGCAGAAAAAATAACACTGGCCGTCGATCAGAGCAGACGACGTCTTTCCGCGGTATGATCGGATCCTGCCAGGTGATGCGCGATCTTTTTCAACTCATAAAACTGGTTGCCGAAGATGATATATCCACCGTCCTTATTCGCGGCAATTCTGGCACCGGAAAAGAGATGGTGGCCAAGGCTATCCACGCCGAAAGCAGACGGTGCGATAAAAATTTCGTGCCCGTAAATTGTGCCGCAATCCCCGATGATCTTTTGGAAAGCGAACTCTTCGGTTATACCAAAGGCGCATTCACCGGAGCCACAACCAACAAACCGGGCAGGATACAGTATGCCGACGGCGGCACTCTTTTTTTGGATGAAATAGGTGATATGAAAGCCTCACTCCAGGCCAAATTGTTGCGAGTTCTCCAGGAAAAAGAATTCGAACCGGTGGGTGCCTTTAAGGCAATACCTGTTGATACGAGAATCCTGGCGGCAACCCACTGTGATCTCGAACAACTAGTCAGGGAAGGCAAATTTAGAGAAGATCTTTACTACCGACTCTCCGTGATTCCACTTAATATTCCGCCATTAAAAGACAGGGTAGCCGATATCCCGCTGCTCATCAAGGCGTTTATCCGTAATTATTCAGAAAAGAGGGGCAGGGAAAAATTTTCTTTTGCCCCTGGAGCAATGACAGCCCTCCAGCAATTTGAATGGCCTGGAAATGTCCGCGAACTTGAGAATCTCATCCAACACATGGCCATTTTATTCAGTGGCAGGGAAGTTGGCTACGGTGATCTTCCCGATAAATTTCATTCCGAAGATCTAACAGACGGCAACAAATTACCCCCTGCACCTCCACAAAACAAAGAAGATGGAGAAGAAGCCATCCCCAAAAATCATATAATGTGGAAAGACGGACAGATAGACTTTAATGAAGTAATTAATGATTTTGAGACGCAGCTAATAGTCCAAGCCATGAAATTAACAAGGGGCAACAAGAAGGAGGCCGCACAGCTGCTGAATTTAAAGAGAACCACCCTTCTTGAAAAAATAAAGAAAAAGAATATAGAAGGACCCTGGGACAGCTGACGTTTTGCCGCCCAGCCTGATTTTTTCAATTGGTTGTCCCAATAAGGACGAAGATTTAGGAAGCACTTTTTCCCCAGAGGTCGTCTGTTACCGGAGAATCCGGACGGGGTCAGGCCGCCATCTTCATAAGGTTATTGGCGACATTTTCTTTTATATCTTCTTCACTGGCCGGAGTAAGGAGAATATCCCGTACACCGTATTTTATCGCCTTGATAACCTTGGATCTCGTCCAGCCCGGTCCCGCCGCAATAAGGGGTAGAGAACAGCCGCTGCTTATTTTTATTGCAACCCCAAAGGCCATCTCATTCACCTCCTGCATAACAAGATAGACAGCCTTCAGTTCTCCCGGAATATAGCCATGGACGTCATCTTTAAACGAAATTGACTTCGCCGCATAACCCATACCCTCAAGGGTAGTGACCAACTTGGCAATTTCATCCCTGTCATCTCCGACAAGAAGAATATCAAGCCCCCGGCGTGGCCCGTCCCCGCCACCGGTCGTAACCGCCTCGCTTTTTTGCTTTTCATCACTTTCAGACGCAACCTCAGCCACCGCAGTATTGTCCGAAACTTCGGCCTCTTGTTCATTTAAGGAACCAAGCTGCAACAGGTCGGAGGGCAGGAGAAAATGCACTTTACCCAGGCCCTTTCCACCAATGACAAGATCCATACTGCTCAAATAATAATCCTGATTCTCGATGGGTTCATTCGAATCCACATCGACCTTCATCGGGACTACCTCTGTTAATTCGCTCTTTACAAAACGAATATTTTTGCTGTATCCCTCTTCAAATATTGCCGTATATACTCCGGAAATAATATTGGCTATCTCACCAAACGCATCTTCATTGTCTCCGCCGAATTGTTCTTCACTGACCACTGTCTCCAATTCTGAAGCGGGCAGCATAATCAAAACGCCGCCGATGCGAACTGCATCTTTTATATTGACCGACAGATAGCTTTTTCCTTCCAACTCACCTACGATATCAAAGTTTGTAAGTACCTGTTTGCCTGAAACCTCATCAAAAAAGAAATCCTCTTTGGAGATAATTTTATTCTCCATATTCAAAAGATCTACCTCCGCGGCAAGCATTGCACTTACCTCTTCGGCAATTTTAGCACGTGACGCCTCCAGAAGCTTATCCACCCTCTTTTTATGTTTTTCGACATCAAAAGAAGGTGAGGAAACACCGCTTGCCTGCCCTCCAGGAGCAGGTGTGGAAGCGGAGGAATTTTTGACTTTTTGTTGCCTATTTTCCTGTTCTTCATCCTCTACATTTTGATCCTTCCCTGCCTCCCGGTCATCCAACTGTAATAAATCCACAGGGAAAAGCATATGAACTTCACCAAGTTGCGTACCGTCAACAACAAGGGTCATGGTGCTTACGTAAAATTTACCGGCCGGAAAGGGAATCTCCGAATCAACATCCACTTTCATGGGCGCAACTTCATGGAGATCTTTGCGGATAAAACGCAGGTTCTGATTATACTGTTCTTCAAAAACAGCCGTATATACTCCGGCTATAATATTTGCCACCTCTCCGTAAGCATCTTGGTTGTCTTCACCAAAATCTTCTTCCGCAATAACGGTTTCAAGTTCAGCCGGGGGCAGCATGATAAGTACGCCACCGAGATGAATTGCGTCTTTTAGCCGTATTGAAAAATAACTTACAGCCTCCACGTCGCCGACGACTTCCAGATCGGATATTACCTGTTTTCCGGTGGTGTGATCAAAAAAGAATTCTTCTTTGTCTATAAAAAGATTTTTCTGATCACTTAATTTTACCTCCACACCAAGTAGCGAACTCATTTCAGAAGACAATCTTTCCTGACACTCAGCGAGTATTTTATCAATGCGTTTCTTCTGTTTAGCAAAATCAACCTTTGCCACAGCTTTCGACGGATCCCCGGAACCCTGCCCGTTATCTTTTTCCTCCGGAGATACAGCCGCCTTAGATCCGGCCTGACTTTCAGGGGAGGAAACGTTATCTTCCGTGGCAACGCCCTCAGTTCCGACATCTACGCCTTCCCATTGCAAATCAAATGTGACGGCGGGCAACAACATGGTCAAATTACCCATCTGTTTCCCATCTATAGCCATGGTCGACACTATTCTATAGTAGATCTGATTTTCAACCGGTTCTTCCGATTCCACCTCCACCTTTGCCGGTACTAAAACAGCCTGCTCTTTTCTGATAAACCTGCATGGTTTGGGATACATTTCCTCAAAATCTTTTGAAAATGATCCCGCTATAATATTGGCTATTTCCCCGTATGAATCTTCAATTTCTTCACTATACTCTTCCCTGCCTATGACCTCTTCCAACTCGGAGGAAGGAAGCATAATCAGCGTTCCCCCCAGACGGATGGCGTCCTTTATCCCCATGAGCAGACAACCACGACCCTTAATCTCTCCATCTATATCAATCTTTGCACAAATTTGTTTACCGAGAAGATCATCAAATGCCTCCTCCTTGGTTACGGGTACCCTGTTACTGTCGGCTAAAACAAAGTCCACGCCGAGAAGAGAGCCAACCTCTTCCTGAACCCTGCCCTCTACAGCCTCAAGTATTTTATCCACTCGCTTTTGATTATCCATGAAGAAATAAATTAAGAATATGATTATGGGAAAAAGGATAGAGTAACCAGCATGGCTGGAGCAAATTATCAGACCACAGCCACAACAAACAATGAAAGCGACTCAAGAGTGAAACCACCTTCATATGAACTACACTATCCCTTTTAAGAAATATTCCGATCCGACTTTCTTATCGGCGGATCGGTAAAAAAAGTTTACGAACGTCCCAGCTGACAACGAAGTTTTCTCTCAACTAACGCAGACAAGCTGCAAATAAGTGCCTTGTTTCTGTTATGAACCCGTTAAGTTGAACA
>CAZQOD010000038.1:0-23768 GCA_964594945.1 uncultured Desulfopila sp. | reverse complement strand
CCTCCAGGGATCCACTGACTCAGGCGGTTTTCTCCCTTAAAGGAAAACCGATGAATGTCTTTGGACAGAAACTGGTTACCCTCTATAAAAATGAGGAGATGTATTCTCTTATGAGGGCGTTGGACGTGGAAGAGTCCATATCTAATATACGTTTTGACAAGGTGATCCTGGCCACGGATGCCGACGTTGACGGCTTACATATAAGAAATCTTCTCCTGACTTTCTTTCTTCACTATTTTGAGCCACTTGTAAAATTAGGCTATATTTACATACTTGAGACTCCCATATTCAGGGTAAGAACAAAAAAAGAAACCGTTTACTGCTACTCCGAAACAGAAAAAAAGAAGGCCACGAAAAGATTACAAGGCAGGGGGGCTAAAAAAACTCCTGTTGAAACAACGCGTTTTAAGGGGTTGGGGGAAATATCACCAAAAGAATTCAAACAGTTCATTGATGAAAATATCCGCCTTAAGAGCGTAACGCTTGACTCTTTAAGTGAGGTGGCAAAAGTGCTTTCTTTTTATATGGGTAAAAATACACCGGAAAGACGCCAATATATAATGGAAAACCTCGTGGTAACCGAATAGTAATCACAAGTTTAATTTAAGTTTTTTTTGCTATCGCCCCTAAAATTTACAAGGATTGCTTTAATATTTTTGACTTAAGAATAACAGTATAACGATGGTGGACATTGGTGTCCGTCCATAGAAGGAAGTAATGGAATCACAACCTGGTAAACTACATAAATTATTCGATGAAAATTTCCTGGAGTATACCTCCTACGTTATTCGAGACCGTGCGATTCCCCATATTGAGGATGGTTTAAAACCGGTACAACGTCGTATTCTGCAGACATTGTACAATATGGAGGACGGACGATTTCATAAAGTTGCCAATGTGGTTGGTGAAACAATGAAGCTTCATCCCCATGGCGATCAATCCATATTTGCGGCCTTGGTCAATCTTGCCAACAAGGGATACCTGATAGAACAACAGGGCAATTTTGGAAATATTTTCACCGGGGATCGTGCTTCAGCGGCAAGGTATATCGAGTGTCGGTTGTCGCCTTTGGCAAAAGATATTCTCTTTAATAAAGATCTATCTGAATATGTGGAATCGTACGACGGGAGAATGAGTGAACCCGTTACCCTCTGCGCCAAGATCCCGCTGCTTCTTCTCATGGGAGCCGAAGGTATTGCCGTTGGCATGGCGACAAAGATCCTACCCCATAATTTTTGCGAACTGTTGGAGGCACAGAAAAAGATACTCAATGAAGAAGAGTTTAAATTATACCCGGATTTTCTACAAAAGGGCCTTATTGATATTTCAAATTATGATGACGGTAACGGCAAAATAAGGTGCAGAGCAAGGATAGAGGAATCAAATGAAAAAACAATTCTTATAAAAGAAATTCCCTATCGTACCACCACGCAATCTTTAACGGACTCCATAGAAAAAGCCGCCAAGGCCGGTAAAATTAAGATAGTTTCCATTAATGACTATACAGCCGAAAATGTTGAAATTGAAATTAAACTTGCCAGGGGGATTTACGCAAAAGATACAATAAAAGCATTGTACGCTTTTACCGACTGCGAAGTGTCAATCACTCCCAACCTTACTCTAATAAATGGTACCAGCCCTGAAACATCGACTATTAGCGATGTACTTAGGTTTAATACTTTTAAACTGAAAAGAGATCTAGAAAAAGAACTTCAAATTGAACTTGGGAAACTTCGGGAAAAGCTGCACGCCCGGCTTTTGGAGCAGATTTTCATTGAAGAAAGAATATATAAAGAAATTGAAGAAGCAAAAAATTATAAACAAGTTATTAAAAATGTTGAGCTGGCATTAGTAAAATTTGTTGATGAACTTATGCGACCAGTAACCAAGGAAGATATTGAACGCCTCCTGGAAATACGCATCAAAAGGATCTCACGCTACGATATTGCAAAACAGCAGAAAGAAATCAGAATAATCAGAAAAAATATTAAGAAAATAGAGACATCCCTTAAGGATATGGTGGGGTTTACCATATCCTTTTTAGATAATATCCTCGATAAATATGGGAAATTTTTCCCTAGACAAACTGAGATAACAAGTTTTTCTGAAGTAAGTTATAGGAAAGTTGCCCCCGCCAATATTCCGGTTGGTTATAATAGAAAAACCGGTTTTCTCGGTCGTTATATCAAGGTCAGCGATGCCAAGAAGGATATATCCGTCATATGTTCTGAATATGACAAACTCTTTCTTATTTTTTCAAACGGGATGTACAAGATTATTCCTTTAACAGAAAAGCTCTATGTCGGCCACGAACTTGAGTGGTTTGGGGTTTTGGAAAAAAATAACTGTATTTTCAATGTAATCTACAGGGATGGGAAAGAAAACCTCGTTTACGTAAAACGTTTTAAGACACCAAGCTTTATACTGGAAAAAGAATACAGGCTGTTTGCAGAGCATAAACGTTCAAAAATCCTGTTGCTGACCATGGGGGAGGGTAAATTTGCAAAAATCAATATGGCCCCTTCAGCTCGGGCAAAAACCAATTCGATTGAAATTTCTTTCGATGATTATCTAATTAAAAATGCGGCCGCAAAAGGGAAGAGAGTGTCAACCAGGGTCGTGAGAAGGGTATCTTTATCGTCGGGGAAGGGGGTTGAAAAGGTAAAACAGAATTTAACTTTGCCGGGAATTTCTCTTAAAAAACAAGGTGATGATCCCGCTAATTCCGATAATAAATAATAACAAGGATAAATAAGAAGATTCTTTTTAACTTTGCGTGTGCGATCAATTTTCTAAAGCCACTTTCCCTGTAGAGAATGGTTGCCGGCAGCGGTGATCATAACATCAACATATGTTCCAATGGGTTTATCGGCCTGGTCGTTGATATGGACAATGTGGTTTGTGTCGGTTCTTCCCTTGCATTTGCCGTCACTGCAATCCTCCAGCAGTACAGTTTTGATTTTACCAATATAGTTATTGTTTTTTTCACGGCTTATTTCATCTTGACGCTTTTGAAAAACTGCAAGTCGCTCTGATTTAATCTCTTCGGGTATTTTATCTGGAAAATTACTGGCCCTGGTACCGGGTCTATCGGAATACTTAAAAGAAAAGGAACCATGGAACCTGACCTTTTCAAGGAGTTCTAATGTTTCCTGGAAATTATCGTTTGTTTCACCAGGAAACCCGATGATAACGTCAGTTGTTAAAGCTATTTCTGGACAAACATCTCTTAACTCATCCACCAACTGTAGATATTGCTGCACAGAATATTTTCTGTTCATTTTTTTTAAAATATTATCTGAACCTGATTGAACCGGGAGATGAAACTGTGGGCACAATACCGGGACTTCGCTGAAACATTTAATAAGTTCCCAGGTGAGATCTTTGGGATTGGATGTTGTAAATCGTAACCTTTTAAGACCTTCTATTCCCGCCACATCTTTAATCAGGTCTGCAAAACTATAATTACCGGTACCCTCCAACACATTATTTGTTTTCCCAAAGGAGTTCACATTTTGACCAAGCAGGGTTATTTCTGAGACCCCACCATTAACTAACGCATGAACTTCTTTAAGTATGTCGCTGACATTGCGAGAATTTTCTCTTCCCCTGGTGTAGGGAACTACGCAGTAAGTGCAGTAATTATTGCAGCCCTGCATAATTGTTACAAACTTATTAAGTAACGAACTTTGTTCTTTTACAAATTGAGTTTCTTTAGATGGTTTTAACTGCGGAAGAAGAAGGGGAATATCATAAATATCATTTAGCGTTGTAATTACCAGGCTGCCCTGGGTTTCAACTTTTTCCAATAATTCTGTAATTGCATAGATATTCTGCGTACCAATAACAAGATCAATATGGGGCATACGCGCCAATAAACGATTACCCTCCTGCTGGGCAACACAACCGGCAACACAGATCTTCATTGTCGGTTTCTTTGATTTTGCTTTTCTTAAGTATCCCAATAAACTCAGTACCTTCTGCTCAGCTTTTTCACGAATTGAACAGGTGTTAAGAATAACAAGGTCGGCATTGAACATGTCTTCGGTTGCGTAAAAACCGTATTCAACAAGAGATTGGCCAATTATTTCAGAATCTCTTTCGTTCATTTGACAACCAAAAGTCTTTATATAAAAATATTTCTTCATGTTATTAAAGTGTTTTTAATATTAACGGGTTAACGCTAAAAAGGTCTGTATTAAACAGAAAGGGAAGGGGCCAAATAATTCAGGAGATCAAAAAGATCTTTGGCCATGGCGAGGGGGAATCGAATAACGACAATACCTCGGGTATTATCATAACTAGACAGGGTCGCCAAATTATCGTAACCCTCAAGAAGAAATTTCAAATAGTGGAATTTCTTTGGTGAAATCATTAAATATATCTCGGTTAAACTTGTTGCGATGTTATTTTTACAAACCATGCGTATACAATATGTGATAAAGAATTTAATTTAGTAACCCCTGGTAATTGAAAGATAGAACAATTTATTTTTAGACCGATAGCGATGTATCGATATCAGTCATTGACGCAGAATTTTTTTCCAGTAAGGGGATAACAACTTCCTTTAAAAACTCTTCGGTCTGTTCTTTAGCACGACCTGTAAACTCCATTTGATCTGCAGTAATTTTTTGAATTTCCTCAAGGGAAAAGGGAATTCTATCATCATCTGCTATACGTTTGAATAGGTCATTTTCTCCACCATATTCTTTAACAATTTTACCGGCGGCAAAAGAGTGTTCTTTTATGAGTTCATGCATTTCCTGCCTGTTTTGGCCTTTTTCCACAGTGGCCATTAGTATCTTTTCTGTGGCCATAAAGGGCAATTCAGCATAGAGGTGTTTTTTAATTTGTGCCGGATATACAATCATATCTGAAGTAATATTAATATTTAACTTTAATATAGCGTCGGTCAAAAGAAAAGCCTGGGGGATATCCATTCGCCTGATTGCGGAATCATCTAAAGTTCTTTCAAACCATTGATTACTATAAGTTGCAGCAAAGTTTTGCGGCAAGTTCATTAATTTTCTTGCCAGTCCGGTCAAACGTTCTGAACGCATTGGGTTTCTTTTATAGGCCATGGCTGAAGAACCGGTCTGGTTTTTCTCAAAGGGCTCTTCTTGAACCTTTAGATTGGAAAGAAGTCTAAGATCAACGGCGAATTTATGGCATGTAGCACCTATACCGGCAAGTGTTTCAGCAAGTTTCATGTCAAGTTTACGGGTGTATGTCTGACCGGTTACAGAAAATACTTTACTAAACCCGAGTTTTTGGGCGACCAATTTATCTAATTGACGAACCTTTTTATGATCACCCTTAAAAAGCTCTAAAAATGTGGCTTGGCTGCCTACGGTACCTTTTGCTCCCCTGGCTTTAAGTTGTGCCATATAGTGGTCAATATATTGCAGATCCATAATAAGATCTTGAAGATATATGGTATTTCTCTTGCCAACGGTGGTAGGTTGAGCTGGTTGGTAGTGGGTAAAACCTAAAGTGGGCAGCGCCTTATGTTTTTCAGCAAAAAGAGCTAAATTTTTAATAAGTTGCAAGAGAGCGTTTCTAACCAGGGCCATGGCTTGACGGTGGATTAAAAGATCGGTGTTACAGACAACAAACTGTGATGTGGCACCAAGATGGATAATACCGGCAGCAGTGGGACAGTGTGATCCAAACTCAAAGACATGTGCCATAACATCATGTCTTATTTCTTTTTCTTTCTGTTGGGCGACATCGAAATTGATATTATTGATATTATTCCGTAATTCTTTCAACATCTCTTCAGTGATTATGTCGCTTAAGCCGAGTTCGTGTTGACTTTCGGCCAGGGCGAGCCAACACTTCCGCCAGGTAATAAATTTGGTCTTTTCTGAAAACAATGTTTGCATCTGGGGATTGGTATATCTACTAACCAGGGGGTCCTGGTAAAATTCTCTTCCCATAAAACTCTCCTAAATGAATTAATAAATACAAATATCATTGTGTATTTGTGTATCAAAAAACAAAAATACAGGTCAGTGCAGATACACGTAACTTTGTATTTATAAAATGTTGCTATCTATATCATCTATTGTGCGTAATTACTATATCAGCCAGCGCCATTTTTTTAAAATAATCTAATGTCGCATAATGTATATTATGTATAGTTATTCATATATAAATAAATTTAAGCAGTTGCGGGTGTTTTTCACAAATTGCTTAAAAATTTTTGCGGACATGGAAAATTAAAATATGAAAAAATTAAATATCGATAACTCTAACCTGCCAGCTTTCCCGTCCCCTGAATCTGTTTTTAGTCGGCGTGTACAGGGTCGATCTTAACGGTTTACTCTGTATATTTTCCAAGGCCAAACCAAGTCCAAAACCAATTCCTTTGTAATTTGCATACTTGCCCTGAAAAGTAATATTTAGATGTTCACCACCCCGCCCAACTTTCCTAGAATCTATTACCTTGGCCTTATTATCTAAAAAGACCGGTCGCATGTTGCCTGGGCCAAATGGTTCAAAATTATTCAAAATATCAAGATATTCTTCAGTCATCAAATCCTCTATGGAACACTCAATATCGTATTTTTTTCTTTCCCCCATTTTCCTGGTATCCATTGCTGCCTTGGCGGATTTAATAAATTTAACTTTAAATTTTGCAAAATTATCCGCACTGACTGTTAAACCGGCAGCCATTTCATGTCCACCAAAATATTCGATATGTTCTGAACAAAAATTTAAAATCTTCATTAGATTCACACCTTCAACAGAACGGCCAGAACCTGTATATAAGATGGAATCATCGCTTATTAACTTCTTTTTTGAAAAAATTATAGTGGGTACGCCGTGTGTATCAGAAATCTTAGATGCCACAATTCCGGCAACGCCGGGATGGATTTCCGAAACGACAGATACGCATTTATCATGTAATATCTGTGAGATATTAATCTTAGTTAAAATTAATTCTAAGGATTGCGAAAGAATTATTTTTCGTTCTTCATTAAGCAAAGATAATTTCTCAGCAAGCTTTTTCGCTTTATTCTTATCATTTTCAATAAAAAGTTTTAGTACTGTCAATGGCTTACCAAGCCTTCCGGCGGCATTTATTTTGGGACCCAGTAAAAAACCAATATCCTCTGAATTTATTTTTTTTGTATAGAGACCACAAGACTCAAGGAGGGCGTTAACACCAACAAACTCTGTATTTTCAATTGCTTCTATGCCACCTCTGATCAATATTCTATTAACTTCCGTTATCTCAACGATATCAGCAACCGTACCTAGGGCGACAAAACATAAATATTTTTTTAACTTTACATCCATGTCACTCCACTCTCCGTTATCCCGGAGCTGCAATTCCCTTTTAATGCCCGCTGCCAAATAGAAGGCAACGCCGACACCAGCTAGATTATAGTTGTTAAAACCACAATCTTTTTGGCTTGGATTAACAACTATACAATCTGGAATGGTCTTACTAGTAAGTTCATGGTGATCAGTTACTATTACGTCTCCTCCTATTTCTTTGATTTTACGAATCACTGCATGATCGGAACTACCGCAATCAACACTTATTAATAGAAAATTTTTACCAGAATTCCCTATTTCAAAATCTAGAAACCACTCGAAGTTTATACCGTAACCCTCTTTTAAACGGTTTGGAATATGATAATCTACCTCAACGCCATATTCCCTGAAAAAATTTATTAATAGAGCTGCGGCTGTTGTACCATCGACGTCATAATCTCCCCAAACAATAATTCTTTTTTTTGCAATGAGGTAATCTGCAATAAGATTTGATGCTGCAGTAAGATTTTTCATCTTTTTGGGATCGGGAAGATTTTCCAGGCGTGGATGAAGAAACGCAGAAACTGCAGTGTCTCCGACAATCCCTCTATCTGCCAATAACTTTCTGAAAATATCAGGGAGTTTTAATGTTGCTTTATCAGCCATTTTTCTATTATTTGTAAAATCCCCTCTTTATCGTTAACATTAAACCAGTGAAGATCTTTTATTTTTGAAAACCAGGTGTATTGTCTTTTCGCGTACCTTCTAGTATCTCGAGAAAATTTTAATTTCATATCACTATGGGAAACTTCTCCCTCTAAATATTTGATCATATGCTTATAACCAATAGCTCTAAATGGCTTTAAGTATTTACCATATCCCATTAAAAAAAGGTTCTTTACTTCTTCTTCGAATCCGCTTTTTAACATATTATCGCAACGGATATTAATTCTTTTATATAATTTTTCGCGGTCACAGGTTAATCCTATCTTAAGAACATTTTTAAAACAAACCCCATCCAATGATTCCCTATGTTTTCTGATATGTTCTGTCCAGGTAACTCCGGTGGACATATAAATTTCCAAAGCCCTTAGGAGTCTATGCTTATCATTAGGATGAATTCTTTTTGCGGAATAACAGTCTATTAAGCATAGTTCTTCATATAGTTTAGAATGTCCCTCAACCTGAAGTCTACCTTGCAGTTCATTGCGAATTTTTGGGTTTGAGGCCATTTTAGGGAAAATGCCCTCAAACAAAGCCTGTAAATATAGGCCTGTCCCCCCGGTTAACAGAGGTATCATTCCTCTGTTATGAATTGAATCCACGGCAAGTAAAGCGTCATTGCTGAATTTTGCCGCATCATAATGTTCATCCGGACTAACAATATCCAGCAAATGGTGTTTTATTCCATTCTGTTCTTTGCTTGTTACTTTGGCCGTACCGATATCCATATATTTATAAACCTGCATGGAATCGACACTGACAATTTCACAATGAAACCGCTTGGCAATTTCGATCGACAATGCCGTCTTTCCTATTGCCGTGGGACCAACCATCACCAAAACAGGATCATTAATAGGTTCTCTAATATTTTTTTTCACTTTGCTTGCTAAACTGTAAAACAGTGGAAAAATATCGGGCTCGCTTCCTACCGATACCTTTTACGGAAAGCAGATCATCGACCGTAACGAATGGGCCGTGTAGTCGACGATATTCCAGGATGGTCGCAGCCAGCTTCGGGCCTATCCCCTTTATTAATATAAGGTTTTCAAATGCGGCGTTATTAATATTGACTGGTTGAAAAAACAACGGTGCCAGATCAACAGGTATCTCCTTTGCGGAGGGAGGATAAAGACCGGTTTTATAAAAGAGGATGTTATTTTCAAAAACCAATGAACCACAATCGGGTATATCACTTCCAGGAAAGGGAAAACCACCAAAAAAAACATCCACACACAGGAGAAGACAGGTAAAGAATAGAATGACGATAACCCGCCGATCATCTAGGAAATTGCTTTTCCGGTCCATAATTAAGCTGGCATTTATTTAAAACTGAATTTTACATGCATATTTTGTAAAAAATGCAGTTTATGTTGTAGAATCAATATATTATATAATTATTTCAATATATTTAACTCCCTTATAGCGATCATTAAAGAGTTTTGGGCAAACAGCCTTTATACCCTGTTATTTCTGCAATATTTTAATTTTTTTCAACAACTCCTCACTTTCTCTAGCTATTTTCTCTGGTAAATTACCACCCCGCATGCCATTTTTAAGATGTAATTCCGCAAGTTTCAATTCACCTTCATAAAGATTATACTTTCCCAGGTAAAACTGGGCCAAATACTCATTATTTTGTTCGGAAACAATCTTGCCTAACTCGAAATAAACTTGTGCATATTCCGGTAATTCATATTGAACAATTCGGTAATATTTCTCCGCCTCACCGATCCTACCCATCAAATGTAATAGTTTAGCCAGGTTAAAAGTGGCGTACATATCCTTATTGTCAGTTTGCAGGGCCTCTTTAAAGGATTGTTCAGCCTCCTGATAAAGACCACTTTCCATTTCAATGACCCCCAGATCCGCTTTTAAAATATTTTTGCCAGGATAAGCCCGCATAACATTCTTTATCAAGCGTAAACTTTCCCGGTGATCATTCTCATTTCTCGCAATCTGGGATAAACCATACTCCGCCATGATATAAGGCATATTTGCTCTATTGTTTTCGGCAATAATTCTCTGCAGTGAAATCTTAAAAAGCTGCGTGTCCTTTACCTGGGCAAGAATTCGATATTTGAAACGTAAAAATGCAAAATTATCCGTTTTAACGGAGTTCTTTTTATTAAAATCTCTGTCGATATCCAACAGAGATTCAATATAGTGTAACCTGCCTTCCGGATTTGGATGGGTCAATAAGTATTGAGGTAATTGGTCACTTCTGTAACGGGCAATTCTGCGCATGGACTCAAGCATTTCTGCCTGGGCCTCGGGGTTTCTTTTTAATCTCTTCATCCAGCCGTAGGCAAGGAGATCCGCCTCCTCCTCATGTTTCCTGCTGAAATGAAGATTAATACTTTTACCGGTGGCCAGGGCCCCTGCCAAAAGCGTCGGTGTTCCCGCGCCGCCAACGGCCATCGCAGCAATAGCAAGACCAAGGGAAGCAAGGGAACTGAATTTTCCCTTTTCAACCCTGGCGGCAAGATGTCTTTTCACTATATGGCCTATTTCATGGGCCATTACAGCCACTAGCTGATCTTCGTTATCCATGGTTGAAATCAGCCCGGTATAAAAAAAGATAAGGCCGGATGGAGCCGCGAAGGCGTTAAATGCTTTGTTATTAATTACATAAAAACGATAAGAAAAATATTGTATGCCGGTGACTGCAAGGACGGATCGGCCGAGCTTGTTGATATATTGTACAATATCCGGATCCTCTATAAGGTTGAAAGATGATCGAACAGAGTAGAGTAGTTTGTCGCCCACTTCCCTTTCTTCGCCTATGGAGAAGGCAAAACTACTGGACAGGCAATTAGCTTGAACAATGATTACCACCAGTAATAAAATAAATATTTTAATTTTCATTCTTTTTCCAAATCTTTTAACCATTTCACCGTCTTTACAAGGCCATCGGCCGTACTAACCAGGGGTTCATACCCAAAATCCCGATTGGCCTTAGCAATGGAAAAATAATGGGATTTAGCCAGTTGTTCGGCTAAAAACCTTGTCATTTTCGGTTCTTTTCCAATATGACATATTTGGTAAAACAGCTCCAAAAGATAACCGATGGTGTAGGCCGCAGGAAATGAGATAGAACTATTAATCACCGGTATATTCACGGAAGAAAATAACTCATTAATCCAGTCCCAAATATTCACCGGAGAACCCTGGCTGATAAAATATGCATTACCCGCACAACCACCACTGGTTAGTATATTTTCGGCGGCGAGAATGTGCGCATGGGCAACATTGTCTATATAAGAAATATCGACCAGGTTTGTGCCGTCACCAACTCTTTTAAATTGTCTTTTCCGTCCCTGGTTAAGCAACCTCGGCAAAAGATGCGGATCACCCGGCCCCCAGATTAAATGGGGCCTAAGGGCACAGGTTGTAAGGATACCATCATTTGCAGCCAGCATTATTTTTTCTGCGATTACCTTACTTTTTGCGTAATTACATAAAAATTTAGTTGCATATGGCAGGGATTCATCGCCATGCTGAATATCTTCCCTATTGAAAACCACGGAAGGTGTAGAGGTGTAGATCAGGGATCTAATATTATTTTTTCTGCAACTTTCAATAACATTTTGGGTGCCGACAACATTGGTGGAATAATAGTCGGGCCAACGCCCCCATATACCCGCCAATGCAGCTGTATGAAAAACAGCGTCAACTCCCCTTCCCGCCCGAATAATAAATTCCGTATCCCTGATATCTCCGACCAAACAGGTTACGCCGATATCGGCTAACCCAGCGTAATGGTTACGTCCGACAACGATACAATGCACCCCGGCCGCAACGAGCATTTTAACAATCGCCATGCCGACAAAACCACCACCCCCTGTTACCAGTACCTTTTTCATCAGAGGGGAAAGATCTTTTTTTGGGCCCATATTGCTAGTTTTTCGCGGAAAATTTTTGCATTATGCCGTATATCGACGGGGAAATTATTATGGATGAGAAAATATTCAACCCCCATAGTAATCGGGTTTACACGTGCTAGTTCAGAAATTTGGGAAAGCAGTAATTCCTTGTCTATCTTCCTGTCATGTAAGGGCTCAACTATCAACACGGGTTGTGCATATTCGTCATTCATTTTCTTTTTAACACCTACAAGTGCAGATCGCAATACATGCGGGTGTTCATTAATAATAGCTTCACACGGTACGGAAAATAACGTCCCTGCCGCAGTTACCACCCGGTGGGCTTTACGTCCGCAAAACCACAACCTTTTCTGGGAATCGAGATAACCAACATCCCCCATTCTGTGCCAAAATGATTCTCCATCCCTGATCTTTGAGAGTTTAGTCTCATCCGGATTGTTTTCATAAGCTCTGGTGACGACATCCCCACGGACGATTATTTCACCTTTTTCGCCTGCGGCAACCTGCAACTCTTCTTTAAATTCTGAAATTTCGGAGTCATTGATAGAAATAATCTTAATCTCAATTCCAGGTAAAGGGTATCCGACGCATGTGCCGTAACCCTTACGACTCAGCTGCCAGGTACTATTTAATATCTCCTTTGCTTCTATGGATACGATAGGCAAACTTTCAGTTGCCCCGTAAGGTGTGTAAATAAGAGCATTTTCTGGTAAAATAGAACTAACACGTTTTATTAAGTCATATGGTACCGGCGCACCGGCCATTAAAATTTTTTCTACACTTTCAAGAACAATTTTCTTTTTGATACAATATCTACTCACCACATTCCATATGGCTGGAGAACCGAAAGAATAGCTGACATTATACTCTATTATGGAATTTATGAATTTTTCAGGATTAACTTTTGCGGGTTTTGTACTATCCATATCGGGAATAACGGTACATGCGCCGATGGCTGTTGAGAAAAGAGCGAAAAGTGGAAAAGCCGGTTGATCGGTATCCCTGGCACTGATACCGTAATAATCCTTAATAAGGCGAAGTTGGGCGGCAAATATCCCATGTTCGTAACGCACCCCCTTGGGTGGACCCGTGGAGCCGGTTGTGAAAATAATTGCCGCAATATCATCGTCTTTTGGCTGATAAACCTTAAATGATGACGGTGCAGAACTCTGCTTGCACATATTTTTTCCCAACAACCCCCAGGAGTTGCCACAACAGAAAATATGGTGAACGGATTTAAAATGTTTGCCAAAAAGTTTTGCAAAAATAATAACCCGTGGAATACCAATAAGATATTGGGGACGAACCCTGGATATGCAGCGCAATAAATTTTTAAATCCCATGCCCGGATCAATGAGAACTATGGGCGCACCGATCTTGAAGAGGGTTAGGGTGAGGATTACAAATTCTGCGGACGGTTTAACCATTAACATCACTATATTACCGGGACAAACGCCATGTTTTCTCAAGTAAAAAGCGTATTCATCGGATTTTTTGTTGAGTGCGGCAAAAGAAATTTTCCTGCCGCTTTCAGCCTCAATTATTGCGGTTTCAGAACCTTTCTGCCTAGCCGTTTTCACAAAAATATCAGCAATATTGATTGTCACAGTACCGCTCCCAATAAAAATTATTTTGAATCATTTCCTAAATTTTGTAATCGGTAAGTTCTGAGTTTTGGTAATGTATCTGTTGCTGCGTAAATATCGTCTCAAACACCATATGGATGAAAATAATTATTGGCCGAAAAACCTTGCGATGGCGGCCAATACTTCGTTGCTTTTATCTTCCAGCACATAGTGACCGCCATCCTTAAAATAATAACTTTCAGCTTGGGGGAAGCGATTTTTCCACTCGTTGTAAAAATGATCGTTAAAGCAAAAATCAGCGCCCCCCCAAACAATAAGAAGAGGTATCCCGGCTGCCCGTACTTCCGGTAATCTATTTTCAATCTTAAGTAAGGTTTCATAACTCTTATCATTTTTATGGAGAGGAATATCCTTGACAAACTGATAAACAGCGATCCTGTTCCGCCAATTATTGTAGGGTGCTATAAAAGCAGCCGCAACATCGTCAGCCATCTTTTTCTTAACTGCAAAATAGAGGGCAGGACGGGCAAAACCATTAAGTAACCTGACAATCACCTGTCCCAGCAACGGTGCCCGGCATAGACTTATTCGCAGTGGAATCCTGGAGGAGCGAAAAGCTGCGCTATTCATCACCACAATTTTTTCAAGGTTATGCAAGCGTCGCACGGCGCAGCCAAAACCAATTGCCCCACCCCAATCATGGACAACAAGGGAAAAATTATTGATATTAAGATGGGCAAGCAGTTGCTCAAGGTTTTCAATATGCTTAGCAAGACAATAAGGGTAAGTAGTGGGTTTATCAGACAATCCGCAACCCATATGATCGATGACAATGATTCTATGGGTTGATTTTAAAAAAGTAATAAGATGGCGAAAATAATATGACCAGGTGGGGTTTCCGTGAACCATGACAATCACGGGACCTCTTCCGACATCGACATAATGTAATCTGCCGCCTTCAACTTGAAAATAATTTGCAGGAAAAGAATAATCTGGAAACACGGGGGAACATCCTAAATAATGGTTCAGTTATCCCAAACCGACAATGGGAAAACGGAGAATAAACATAACCAAAGAGATCTCTTGCGGAACAGCAACATACCACACTCAACAACGAAATCCCGGAAAAATACACAAGCAATAAATAATTATACAATCCAAATCATCTACCCGGAATATAAGAAAACAAATTTCTCGCTGTTAAATTAATAAAAATTGATAGGATGACTCCGTCGGGTAGCGAAAATTCCCCACCTGTCAATTGGAGAATTTTAATATTTACGAAATATTCCTCACGACTGTTTAGTGGTCGCCTTATTGAAACTAACCATGGAAGGTTAATCTCCATAACTGTTTTGTAAAAGAAAATCGCAATACATAAAAAAGATTATAAAACTGCTTTTAAATCCACGCTCCCCGGAGGATAACCTGCATTGTTCAATTTCGTCAGGCAGGTATATTAAAACGTTTTTTGTTATATTGTGGACAACTTTCACAGTAAATCAAAGCGGTAACAAAAGTGCATTATAATCGTTTAAAATGTTACCTAGCAAATCCGTATATCCAATTTTATCAAACAAATCTATTGCTTTTATACAAGCGATATGCTAAACGAAGAATTGCTGTGGCTTAAGTGGTCGTTATTTTTAATGAGTTGGCGCATGTTGAAGCTAAGTTGCCTGAGCATTTGTTAACTCAACACAGCACACAGAAGTCTGTCCAGTGAGTGGTCAGAAAGTTATAAACGGGTCGAAGACGAACCGAGCAAAAAAGGAGTAGTACAATGGCAGAAGGTACAGTAAAGTGGTTTAATGACGCAAAAGGTTTTGGTTTTATCGAACAAGATGGTGGGCAAGATGTTTTTGTGCATTATTCAGCTATCGTGACTGAAGGCTTTAAATCCCTGGAAGAAGGATCAAGGGTAAGTTTTGAGATCGTTGATGGCCCCAAGGGACCTGCTGCTGATAAAGTTGAAAAGCTGTAAATAATAATCTGTTTTTGTAAAAAAAAATGTCCCCCTGTCCTGAAAATTGGCCAGGGGGACATTTTTTTACATCGGGACCAGGGGGAGGTATTCAGGCTTCCATCTGATCCTGTCGATCAGGGTCCTCATCCTGGCCTCGTCGTCATTATGTTGGAAATCAGAGTAGAGGCATGGTCTGCTTACACCATTTTCAACCGCACACATGGCCACCGCGAGCGCCACCTCCTTGCCGACCTTACAAATGTTTTTCAGTGGCGGCATCAGTAACCCCCTGTCCAGTTCGGTATCACCCATTAAATTGGTAACCGCATGCGCCGCAGCACTAAAAAATTCCGGTAATACCTCTTTGGCGCCGGAAGCGAGAACACCGAGGCCAACCCCCGGAAAAATAAAGGCGTTATTGCATTGACTGATCTGTAAATTATCAGACAGGGCATCCACGCTTGCACACGGATTACCGGTTGCCATCAAGATTCCTTCCCTGCGCCATTGCCTCACATTTTGACAAAAAGTTTCGGGGGCGAGATAATGATGGAAAAGCGGTAAAATAATCGGCCTGTCTGTATTTTTCCCGGCCTCACCAATCATCTCCTTGTTAAAGAAAAAATCCTGACCCGTGGTTCCAATAAGTACGCTGATACCGGCCTCACCGATAATTTTCGGTATATCCACCAGATCAATGTTTTTTAACCAACCACAACGCGTACTGTCCTTTGCAAATTTTTGCTTATAGAGGTCAAGTTTACGATCACATGTAATTAACCCCTTTGAATCTATCATGTAAACCCTGTCTGCTGCCTCTTCATCCGACAAACCTTCATCTTTCAGGGCGTTAAAGATCTGTTCGCCGGTACCTACCCCGGCGACCCCCGCCCCCTGGATAAGGAAATGCTGATCCACTAGTTTTTCCTTTTTAATTTTCATGGCCGACAATATTGCGGCAAGGGCCACGGCCCCCGTACCCTGAATATCATCGTTGAAAGAAATCAGTTCATCGAAAAAAGCGTCTTTGATTCTAAAGGCGTTCTGTTGTGAAAAATCCTCCCATTGGCAGAGTGCATTAGGAAAGACATTGCGGAAAGCCCGAACAAACCTGCCTATAAATGACATGTAATCTTCGCCGTCCAGTCGTCCGTGGCGCCAGCCTAGGTACTGTTTATCTGCCAATAGCTTTTCGTTATTTGTGCCAACATCAAGGGAAATCGGTAAACAATGCCAAGGGGCTATACCTGCGCCCTGGGAATAGAGCATAAGTTTACCGAGACATATGGCAATACCGCCCGCGCCCTGATCCCCTATTCCGAGGACTCCCTGGTTGTCTGTCACTACCGCCACCCTGATATCACGATGGGAAAATCTCCTTAATATATCTTCTGCCTTGTCTATATTGCCCGGATAAAAATGAAGGCCGTTTGCCTGCCGGAACATGGATGAATACTTTTGCACGGCAAGTCCAATGGTCGGGGTATAAATAATCTTCATAAACGTTTCCACGTCGCTCTTGATAAGAGCGTGGGCAAGGGTCGCGTTTCGATCAAAAAGCGAACGCATGAAAATATATTTTTCAATATCATCACTCTTATTGTCCACCTTCATGCGACAACTTTCAACCTGGGCAGATAAACCGCGCATTCCCGGTGGCAGTGTCGCCTCCAGGGCAAGCATCTCCCGCTCTTCAAGACTAAAGGCGGTACCCCTGTTTACATAACTACAAGATCTGGCCGAAGCCCCACTGGCGTAAACTATGATTTCCCGAGTATTTCCATACTCATCGTATTTAAACCTGTATAGATTCCCTGACATACAAAGCCCCCTTCAAATTCTCTATAATAAATGGATAATTGACAAGTAGTGTTCTATACCTCATAATGGCCAGCCATGGAACAGTGGCAAAAGATACTCCAAGAGAGCATAACTACCTTTGAAGATCTAAAGAAATATTTGGATTGTGATAATACTGCATTAAGGGAAGTAATAGCAAACTTTCCAATGCGAATAAATCCATATTTTTTAAAATTAATAGAAAAAATTGACGATCCAATCTGGAAGCAGGCTGTCCCAAATATATTAGAAGTAGAAGACGAAGTCTGTCTGGATGATCCCCTGACCGAGGAAAACCTCAGTCCGGTGGCTAACCTTGTCCATAAATACCCGGACCGTGTCCTTTTCCTGGTATCAAACCAGTGCGCAATGTACTGCAGGTTCTGTACGAGAAAGAGAAAAGTCGGTACGGATAAAATGGCCATAAGCGACGAGACCCTGGAGGCAGGCTACGAATATTTGCGGAACCACCCCACAATCCGGGAAGTTCTTCTCTCCGGCGGTGACCCCCTTCTGCTTTCAGACAAAAAGATCGATATAATTCTCAGTCGACTCAGGGCAATCCCCTCAGTTGAGGTAATTCGCATTGGTACCAGGATACCATCGGTTCTACCCATGAGAATAACTGATAATCTCCTGGCTGTTCTTAAGCGATATCACCCTCTTTATATCAATACCCATTTTAACCATCCGCGGGAAATAACTAAAGAATCATCCCTTGCCTGCAATATGCTGGCCGATGCCGGTATTCCCGTTGGTTGTCAAACAGTCCTTCTTAAAGGAATCAATGACGATGCAGAAACCATGAAAAGGCTGCTGCCAGCACTTCTTAAAATACGGGTAAAACCCTACTATCTCTTTCAGGCCGATTTAACCAGGGGCACCAATCATTTCCGTACTTCCACAAAAAAGGGTATAGCAATTATGCGTGAGTTATACGGCCATATATCGGGGATGGCAATCCCTACTTATGCACTGGATGCCCCGGGTGGCATGGGTAAAATTCCTCTTACTCCCCAATATATTCTTGAAAACGGGTCGAATTTAACCTTCAACAATTACCTGGGTCGGATTTGTACTTATCCTGAAGCTGGAGAAGGTTGTTAAGCCGTGTTCCACCGGGCTCTGGAAAAACTTATTTTTCGGGGCACCCTTGATTATCCTGTTCCACAAAAGATATACTGTTAGAGTAGTCATACCTATAGACGAAATTACGGTAAAATATACCTGAAAAAGATTGTTTTTTGCGGGTAGATGTAGA
Source organism: uncultured Desulfopila sp. (assembly GCA_964594945.1). GTDB lineage: Bacteria > Desulfobacterota > Desulfobulbia > Desulfobulbales > Desulfocapsaceae > Desulforhopalus_A. The sequence continues at coordinate 5,243 of CAZQOD010000038.1, read as the reverse complement.
AAATATCGCATAAATACAGTAAGATACATTGTTATTATGGAAAAAGAAAAACTCCTGGAAATGGTACTTAATTCGGATGAGTTACCGACACTGCCGACTGTTGCCTCTAAATTAATTACCCTTACATCCAAAGAGGATACGACACTTGGTGATATTGCCGATCTCGTTTCCCAGGATATATCAATTTCAACCAAAATCTTAAAAGTTTCCAACTCCGCATTTTACAGTTTTCCTCAACAGATCGGTTCAATAAAACAGGCTGTCTCCATACTTGGTATGAACGCGGTTCGAAGCCTTGTACTATCTTTTTCTTTTCTTTCCATAAAGGGCAATAATGCCGACAGTCGCTTTAAATTCACCCGGTTCTGGGAAAAATCCCTGGCATCTGCGGTTGCATCAAAACTTATTCTCGAACGAGTAAAAGGTGCTGATACCGAAGAAATTTTTATATCCGGCCTTCTTCAGAACCTAGGCGAGCTCATTCTTGCCAAAACGTTTCCGGATAAGTATAACAGTGTTTTGGAGACGACTGAAGATAATCAATATGATACCATCGGCGCCGAGAGAACAACATTTGGTGCAGATCATACCTTTATCGGTACCGAGGTCGCCAGGGCCTGGGGCTTTCCCGAGGTATTAATTCTTCCCCTGCAACACCACCATGATCCGTCTAGCTATAAAGGCGACAACGAAAAGATTCGTGCAACCATAAACGCCGTTTATCTTTCCGATCTACTGATTAATATCCTGTTTTCTGAAAAGCCGGAGGAATATCATAAACAGTTCCGTAAAGAGGCCCATGATTTGCTCGGCTTATCCTCCAAAGACATAGAAATCATACTTGAGCAGGTCCATATCCGCGTACAGGAAGCCGGAAAGTATTTTAATTTAAAAATTAAGAGCAACAAGTCCGTTCAGGAAATTCTCCAGGAGGCCAATATTCGCCTGAGTTTGCTTAATCTCGATTACGATCAAATGAATAAACAACTTATTCAAGCTAAAATAACTCTTGAAAATATTACCAAGGAACTGGAAATAAAAAACAAAAAACTTGATAATCTCGCCAATATTGACGGCCTGACTGAAATCTACAATCACAGATATTTTCAAACCGTACTGGACCGGGAGATTGATAGGGCCATAAGGCATGAAAGCCATCTGTCACTACTCTTAATTGATATCGACCACTTTAAAAAATTCAACGATACGTATGGACATCAGGTGGGTGATTTTATTTTAAAGGAATTTGCGGCAACGGTGAAAGGTACCCTCCGCAAATATGATACCCTGGCCAGGTACGGAGGAGAGGAATTTGTCGTTATTCTACCCGAGACAACAGTGGAGGAGGCCGTTTCGGTGGCGGAAAAAATTCGTGCAACTATTGAAGAAACCACTTTTTCCGATAAAAGAGGGAAATACCACGTCACCGCAAGTTTTGGTGTGGTCGGGGCCAAACCGGCACTGGAGGATAACTTTAGTAAAAGTGACTTTATTGGAAAAAGCGACAAAGCCCTCTATGAAGCTAAAGCCAAGGGTCGTAACCGGGTTGAGGTATATGTGGCAAAGAAAAAATGGTATAATTTTTAGGTAGAACCTAAATCAAGATACAAAATCGTTCTGGGTGTTGACGTCAACGACAAGGAAGAGAGCGTTATATGAAAGATGAATCCCAGACCTATTCATACACTTTTCTTTTTCCCGATGGTCATAAAAAGACCTTCAATATAAAGCTCAATGCCGACTCTCAACTAATTAATAAAATAGTTGAACATCCACCGTCATGGACTAAGTTGGAACATCACCAGTGCACACCCTGTCCGTTGACCGTCCTGAAGCATCCCCTATGTCCTGCTGCCTTTGCCATTTCCTCACTCGTTTCAGGATTTAAAGGTACCCGTTCCTATTCATCCTGCGTGGTGGAATGCACCTCTTTTGCCAGAAAAGTAACAAAGGAGACAAGCGTTCAGGACGGTCTGGCTTCAATTCTTGGCCTTCTCCTGGCCACAAGTGGTTGCCCGATTATGGATTTTTTCAAGCCGCTTGCACGTTTTCATCTTCCGTTTTCAACGGTCGACGAGACAATTTTCAGAGTTTTCGCAACATATATGCTTAAACAATATTATCTCCATAACAAAGGTCAAGCGGGTGATTTTACCCTTCATAAAATCAAGAAACATTACAAACTTGTCAATCTTGTCAACAAAGGTATCCTTGCCAGGATCGGTGATATTGCAGAACACGATGCTGATCAAAATGCCATTGTTACACTAAACAGTTTGGCCCAGATTCTCGATATGGAAATAGATACCAATCTTGAATCATTACAGCATCTTTTTGATGGCGGAACGTTGTTTTGACCCGCCTCCAAACCCTTTGAAGTAACCCCAGCATGGCTGGAGCAAATTATCAGACCACAGCCACAACGAACAATGAAAGAGACTCAAGAGTGAAACCACTTTCATATAAATTTATATCCCCTTCACATCATATTTTCAGGATCCACATCGATTATCAGTTCACAACTCCTTTTTCCCAAATTTTTATATTCCCCCTTTATGCTATTGCAGACGGTATGCAGCTGATGTGTATTTTTCCCCTTTAAAAGTACCTGCCACCTGTATTTATCCTTAATCTTGTCGAGGGGTGATGGAGCCGGGCCTAAAATCTCTATGGACAAGGCGTTTTTCCTAGTAAATGTGCGGGCGAAACGGGAAATTGCCTGGGCTGATTTTTTTACATCGTTTTCAATTTTCCCCTGGATACGCAGGGAGATTAAACGAACATATGGAGGGAAAGCCGGATGCTTACGCAACTTCATTTCATGTCGATAAAAATCAAGGTACCGATGTCCTTGCGCATAAATAATTGCATAATGGTCCGGGCGCATGGACTGGATAATAACCCTGCCAGGTTCTTCGCCTCTGCCCGCCCTGCCTATAACCTGTGTTATAAGTTGAAAAGTCCTTTCGGCGGCCCTGAAGTCAGGCATGCTCATTCCACCATCGGCCCAAACAACACCAACAAGGGTAACGTTTGGAAAATGGTGACCCTTTGCTATCATCTGGGTACCAATCAAAATATCTATTTCGCAGTTATGCATAGCCTTGAGCAGCAACATGAATTTTTTTCGGTCGGAAGCCGTGTCCGAATCGATTCTCCTTACCCTGGCCCTGGGAAATAGTTCCGTAACCTCCTCCTCCACCCTCTCCGTTCCAAATCCCGATGGGACAAGATTATCGGATCTGCACTCAAGACACACTCTTTTATCACCAACGCTGAAGCCACAGTAATGACAGATTAATTTTTTAAATCCTTTGTGAAATGTCAATGATACGTGACAATGATTACACTGAACCGGTGTACCACAATCCCCGCAAAGGAGAACTGTTGCAAATCCGCGTCTGTTGAGAAGAAGGATTGTCTGTTTATTATTATCGAGGTTTTCGACCATTTTTTCATAAAGAGGCCTTTTTATAATACTTTTGTTAAGTTTTGATTCATTACTATTTAGGTCGGTTACGGTTACACCTGGTAATGTTTTTTCTCCGACCCTACTGGCCATGCTCAAGAGAGTATATTTTTTTGATTCGGCGTGGGAATAGCTTATTATCGACGGTGTAGCGGAACCAAGAATAACAACGCAATTTTGATATTTAGCCCGCAACACCGCGATATCGCGGCCATGGTAGCGAAAAGTATCATCTTGTTTATAGCCTCCGTCATGTTCTTCATCGACCACGATCAGGCCAGGATCTTTCAACGGCGCGAAAAGAGCAGATCTTGCACCAATTACAACCTTGGCCTTACCCGATAACGCCAGGTGGAATTGATCAAATTTTTCCGATGGAGACATACCTGAATGTTGCAAAACAACTAATTCACCAAATCGAGAAATAAGATGTGCCTCTAATTGCGTTGCCAGGGCAATTTCGGGGACAAGGATCAATACATCTCTGCCGAGGGCCAGGGTCTTTTCCGCAGCCCTTAGATATACCTCGGTTTTACCACAACCCGTAACTCCGTGAAGGAGAAAAGGTTTGAACTTTCGAGTTGTTATCGCAGGAATAATTTTTGCTAAGACCTCTTGCTGTTCCGCCGTCAACAGCTTGGGTCTGGGATAATGTTTTAACTGTTCACCAAAGGGAGTTCGATAAACCCTTCTTTCAACACTTTTAACCAGACCTTTACTGCTAAGACTCAGCAGACCTTTTCTTGCTCCGGAGTATTCGGTTATTAAATCTTTAATCGGAATCTCAAGCTGTTTCCGTTCTTGACTGAGATAATAAAGGGTGTACAACGCCTTAACCTCCGAAAAGAGAAGTTTAATACCCATTTTCTCTTTAACTACGCTGCAACACTCTTTTAAAACCTCTGGTCCAATATTTTTTTCAAAGGGAGGATGGATAAAATCTTCAACAACCATATAACACTTCTCAACTTTTTCTCTTACGGTGGTTGAGGGAAAAACATTTTCGACGGCAACGATTCCATCTTTAATCAGTTCGTTGAGCAGTTTTTTGCAGGTTTTGTCACCCAGGATTTTTTTTGTTTGGGTAAAGCTGATTACACCGTCATTGAAAAGTTGCTGAAGCCATTCAGGATGGGGGGTGGCAAGTGACTCTGATGGACCGACCCTTTTTTTTTTCAGAACCAGCTTTTTACCCGGACCTTTACTGAGCCCCGCCGGTAGCGCGGCTTTAATCACCAGGCCGAGGGGATAGTGATAATAATCTGCGAGCCAGCGGAAAAACGGGACAAGATCATGGTGAAAAAGAGGCTGGTTATCGAGAAAGGTGTTTATATTTTTAATTTTAAATGCGGCTTTTTTGTACCGAATCTTCCCCACCACATAACCGACCACCTTCCGTCGCCCCAGGGGAACCAGTACCCTCCTGCCTATATGAATGTCGGGATTAAAGCTTGATTTTAAAGAACCCTCATCCGTAAAAGCATAGGTTAAAGTCTGCTCAAGCGGGGCGGCAACGGCAATTTCAAAATATATCACAGGGTCGCTGCAATCTCTTTTAAATACTGTTTTAACGATTCACCCAGGGAAGGATGTCTCAATCCGTAGGCAATAATTGCCCTGAGATAGCCCATTTTATCTCCGGCGTCATACCTGGTACCATCAAATTCCAGGGCATACATCGCTCTTTTTTTTGTGAGCGCCAGCAGGGCATCGGTCAGCTGAATTTCTCCACCATGTCCGGGGGTGGTCGTGCTAAGAATTTCAAATATATCAG
>CAZQOD010000037.1:0-24077 GCA_964594945.1 uncultured Desulfopila sp. | reverse complement strand
GTAATGTTCAACTTAACGGGTTCATAACAGAAACAAGGCACTTACTTGCAGCTTGCCTGCGTTAGAAGTACAAGCTTATTTACTCATATTCCGCGTGCAGGATATGGGTAACAATTTGTTTTTTTAACAGGAGTTCTCTTTTTTATGCGGTTACCCTCACTTAATATTGCAAACCTCAAGGCCTCGTTTCCCCTTATCCAAGGTGGAATGTCCATTCGCGTGTCCACATCGACACTGGCAGCCCCCGTCGCCAATTGCGGCGGAATCGGAGTCATTGGTGGATCAGGTCTGCCACCTGAAGAACTCTACGATGATATTAAAAAGGCAAAAAAGAATTCAGACGGCGTCATTGCCGTAAATATCATGTACGCCATGAAGGATTTTTATAAGCTGGTAATGACCTCCATCGACGCCGGTATCGATATGATCATAACCGGGGCCGGATTTTCCCGCGATATCTTCAAAATCGGCAAGGAACATAATATTCCCATCGGTATGATCGTCAGCTCTCCGGCCCTGGCCAAACTCGCGGAGAGACTGGGGGCCGCCTTGGTTATCGTCGAGGCAAAAGAGGCTGGCGGACATCTTGGAACCGATAAACCCCTGCGCGAGATATTTCCAGCAATCCGTGAAGTCATTAAAAAAGTCCCTCTGGTGGCAGCAGGTGGTATCACCAACGGCTATGAAATGGCTGAAATCATGGATAAATACGGGGCAGACGGTGTTCAGATCGCCTCGCGATTTATACTCAGTGAGGAATGTGATATAGCCGACTCCTACAAACAGGCCTACCTTGACGCCAAAAGAGAAGACATCGTCCTCACCTCCTCACCCGTCGGCATGCCCGGACGCGCCATTAATAATGAATTCGTCAGGGCCTTAAACGACGGAGAAGATGTCAGCACCAAAAGATGTGATTATGTCTGCCTGAAAAAATGTAACCATCGCTACTGCATCAACGAGCGTCTCATGGATGCTCGTAACGGCAATACCAAGGACGGTTTAATCTTTTCAGGGGAAAACACTTATAAGATGAAAAGTATACTTTCCGTCTCTGAAATATTCCGCCAGTTTAAAAAACAGGCGGAATCGGTCTACAAAGAAGGAAAAGGGTTTTTCCCCGGAACATGACGGCCACCTGACATGAGCTCCAAACTCAAAGGTGAACAATCCCAAACAGAATCAGCAGTGGAACCACGTATTATTGCCGCTGAAGATCATGCGATCACCCCCGATAAAATTGATAAGGATGCTTTGTTTGTCCTGAAAAAACTAAGCGATGCCGGATTTTGCGGCTACCTTGTCGGCGGGGGTGTCCGTGACCTTTACCTGGCCAAGACCCCAAAAGATTTTGATATCAGCACCGATGCCCGTCCCGGCCAGCTGCGCAAACTCTTCCCCAACAGCAATACCATTGGCCGCAGGTTTCGCCTTGTTCAGGTTTTTTTTAAGGGTGGCAAAACCATTGAAGTCAGTACCTTAAGATCCCTAAGCGAACATGACCTGGACGGCCCCGAGGCCGTTCTCGCACCCAATAACACCTTCGGCACCCTGAGTGAAGACGCGAGACGCCGTGATCTCACCATTAATTCTCTCTTTTACGAAATAGAGAACAATACTATCATCGATTATGTCAACGGTATAAAGGATCTTGATAATGCCGTGATACGCATGGTCGGCGATCCGGTTCGCAGGATACACAGGGATCCGGTTCGTATGTTACGGGCAATAAGGCACAGCGCCAGAAATAACTTTACCATTGAAAAGGCATCGTGGCGGGCTATCACCAAAAACTGCGACAAACTTAAGCAATGCCCACCGTCGCGGTTGCGTGATGAGATCCTCAAGGATCTTTACAGTGGCACCTCCGCGCCCTGGTTCCGGCACGCCGTAAAATCCGGTATTTTCACCTCGCTATTTCCCCTTTACAAAGATTTAATAGCCTCCTCCGACCACTCCGCCGGCAGCCCGATATCACAGTTAACAAATATTTTCACCACCGTTGACCGTATCAATACCCTCGCCCAGAAAAAGAAAATCCACCGTCAACCAGACTATGTCCTCTTTGCCCTCCTTCTGATTCCCTGGGTGGAACATCAATTTCAAATCTTCAGCATCCCGAGAAAGGGGACACCTCTTTTTAAACTCTCCAAACTCATCCGCGCGGAGATTGATAACACCATCGGTATCGACCTTAATCTCAGGCGTTCTTTACGCCAGGAAATTGTCAACCTCCTCACCAATCTCTCCCTGCTCATCCACAACAAAGAAGACGGCAATTGGCCCAAATGGCTCACCAAAAAAAGCTACTTCCCTAAAACCGTCCTTTTCTACAATCTTTTCACCGAAGCCACGACCGGCATTCCAGTGCCGCAACATTTTCTGGAAACTACACCACCGGCCCAACGCTTCAAACAGATAAGACGTGGTCATGGATGCCGTACCCGTCCTTCTTTTTCAACGCAGACAAAAGGCGGAATTTTCGGTTTCAAAAAATAGCTTTTTTTGCTCCCCGGATAAAACTGAGCAACTGGAACGGCGGATAAGGTTTATTGCCACCGCCAACTTTTCAGCCCCCATCACCACCTCATACTCTACATTTTGGACAGGTTTGTTGTGATTTTGTGCTTATTGTGCATAAATTCCAGCCATTGTCATTAAAAAGAGAGCCCATATTGTAAGTAACCAAAATATCCTTGCCATCAAAGAGACTTGGTGGTATTTTTGACGCTTTACAACAATCGGGAACAACCGGTACGGTCGGGCTGGCAGCCCACACACACAAAGACCCAACGCCCTCTTTGCACAACGAGTCAAAAGTTTTTCGACTCAACAGATTGCGTTTTACCGCGTACCGTTTTCCCTCGTAAGAAGAGTAATTTTCAGGACGATTATATGAAAATCTAAGCTGGCCGGCTTTATATTTAATATTGTAGGAGATTTTTTCACTTTTTCGACATTGTTGAGTCGAATCAATCGCGCAACGCGCACAATCGTAATTGTTGTCACACAGCAACAGGAGGTTGATATGGCAGACACGGTAAACAAAATTCTGGATCCGCAGCTTGATCGGCGCGGTTTCCTCAAGGGATGCACAATGGCTGCAGCCGCTTTGGGACTGTCCGATGCTATGATTCCAAAACTGGTCGAAGCGGCTGCAACCGCCGAGCGACCACGGGTAATCTGGCTCCATTTTCAAGAATGTACGGGATGTACAGAAAGTTTGCTGAGGGGTTCACATCCTGATCTTGCCCGCCTGATTCTCGATATTATTTCCCTTGATTACCATGAAACAGTCATGGCGGCAGCGGGACATCAAGCCGAGCAGAACCTGCACGATACCGTTGATAACCATCCGTTTATCCTCGTTGTAGAAGGGGCGATCCCGACCAAGGACGGCGGTATATACTGCAAAATTGCCGGTAAAACCGCCATGGATATTCTAGCCGAAGTTGCTCCCAAAGCCACGGCGGTCATAGCTATCGGCACCTGCGCCGCCTTCGGTGGTGTCCAGGCGGCCTCACCGAATCCGACCGGGGCCGTCGGGGTCCAGGATCTGGTCAAAGGCAAGCCCGTTGTCAATATCCCCGGCTGTCCGCCAAACCCGATTTCCTTTCTTGGTACTGTTCTCCACTACCTGACCTTTAACAGACTGCCCGCCCTCGACAGCCTCAACAGGCCGCTCTTCGCCTACGGTCGTCGCATCCATGATCAATGCGAACGCAGGGCCCATTTCGACGAAGGCCGTTTTGTTGAACAGTTTGGTGATGAATTTCATAAACTGGGCTACTGTCTCTACAAGGTCGGCTGTAAAGGACCCGAGACTTTCTCAAGCTGTCCCGCAGTACGTTTTAACGATGTTGATGTATGGCCTGTAAGCGTCGGACACGGATGTGTCGGCTGTACGGAGCCCAATTTCTGGGACACCATGACTCCATTCTACGAGAGATTGCCGATGGTTAAAATCCCCAGCAGCGGAATTGTTGACAATGCAGACAAAATTGGCAAAACCGTCTTAGGTGCCACCGCCGCTGCCGTCGGCATCCATGCCGTCGTCGGGATAGGCAAACGACTCGTTACAGGAAAAAGCAGTGATCAGGAATAAGTAATTATTTAAATTTACTTGCTTTTTGATTATCATTTGCACTTTATTTTATCGGAGTCGCACAGAGAAGAACCCGACGACCGATAGTCCAATACATAATGGAGGTTTTACACATGGCTCAGCGAATCACCATTGATCCGATTACCCGGATCGAGGGTCACTTAAGAGTAGATGTAGAAGTTGACGGAGGACAGGTCACTAAAGCATGGTCTTCCGGTCAGATGTATCGTGGTCTTGAGAATATTCTTAAGGGCCGCGATCCCCGGGATGCATGGCTTTTTGTCCAACGTATCTGTGGTGTCTGTACCACGGTTCATGCCTTGGCATCCGTACGTGCCGTTGAAAACGCGCTTGGTCTTGAGATCCCGCTCAACGCTCAACTTGTTCGTAACATGGTGCAGTCCATCCATTGCCTGCACGACCATATTGTCCATTTTTATGCGCTTTCCGCCCTCGACTGGGTTGACGTGGTTTCCGCGCTCGATGCCGATCCGGTTGCCACCGCCAAACTGGCCGACAGTCTTTCCGACTGGCCCGGCAACAGCCCGAAGCGATTCGCCGCGGTGAAAGCCAAGGTCAAGGCTCTGGTGGCCAGCGGTCAACTCGGCCCCTTTACCAATGCCTACTGGGGACATGCCGCCATGAAACTGCCGCCCGAGGCTAACCTCATGGCCGTTTCCCATTATCTTGAAGCCCTCGATTACCAACGTAAGGCCACCCAGGCCCTCGGTATTCTCGGCGGCAAGAATCCCCACGTGCAAAACATGTCGGTCGGCGGTGTTACCACTAATCTTAACCCGGAAAATGAAACCGCGGTTACCATGGAACGCCTCTACTACGTCAAGCAACTGGTCCAGGAAGTAAAAGATTTTGTCAATATGGTCTACACCACCGACGTTGTCGCCGTGGGCGCTCTATATGCCGACTGGCTCCCGTACGGTGCAGGCGTCACCAACTACCTGGCCGCCCCCGATATGTTCCTCGATGCCGCGGGCACTGAATCAGACCTGCCCGGCGGTACCGTATTCAACGGCGATCTCGGCACGGTCAAACCCATCAAGGGATTGTCCGATCCATACTTTAAGGAAAACGTGGAAGAATCCATCGCCAGGGCGTGGTATGACGGCGACTGGTCCAAACATCCATGGGATTCCAGCACGGATCCAAAATACACCGATTTCGAAGACGAAGGCCGCTACACCTGGCTCAAGGCTCCGCGCTTTAAAGGCAAGCCGATGCAGGTTGGACCACTGGCCCAAATGATTGTTGGTTACGCGCAGGGTCATGAACTGACCGTTAAGAGCGTTGACGCCGTACTGTCCCGCATCAGTTCCGTGGCCGGAGTAAAAGTCGGTCCCGCCATTCTCCACTCCACCATAGGTCGCCATGCGGCCCGCGCAGTCAGGGCATCCATGATGGCCGACCTGGCCCTCAAGCATTTGGATCTGCTGGTTGAAAATATCGCCAAGAAAGATTACGAGATATTCAATCCACCCACATTTCCAAAGGGTGAACAACGCGGCGTCGGCGTCCACGAGGCACCGAGGGGTATCCTGTCCCATTGGATCGTTATCCAGGACGGCAAGATAAAGAACTACCAATGCGTCGTGCCTTCCACCTGGAATGCCGGTCCCCGCGACGCCGCCGGTCAGCTTGGACCCTATGAGGCATCTCTTATGGGTAATCCTATTGCCGATCCGGAAAGGCCGCTCGAGGTACTGCGCACCATACATTCTTTTGATCCGTGTATTGCCTGCGCCGTTCATATGCTAGACCCAGAAGGTAAGGAAGTGGTGAACGTGAAGGCGCTTTAACGGGGCCACACCACAAACAAACTTTTCTTTCCGGCTCAAACCGCAGGAGGTAAATAGAATGGCAACATACGAGAAACATCAGGCCTGGAGTATCTTACTCCGCCTGTTCCACTGGATGTTTGCTCTGTCTATCGTTTTTCTGGTAGTGACAGGCTTCTACATCAATAATCCGTGGACAAATACGATGATCGAGGGGAGCGCTGGCTTCCCCATGGCGACGATGCGCTTCATTCATTATATCGCAGCGTATACGTTTTCTTCAGCCGTAGCGATTAGGCTTTTTCTCTACATTTTCGGCAATGCCCAGGAACGCATCTGGGATATCCTGCCGATCACCGGGCGTAACCTCAACAACCTGAAAATGACGTTGTTGAACTATACCTATATCAGCGACAAGCATGACTCAAGACTCGGCCATAATATCCTGGCCGGCAGTTCTTACATTATCACCATTCTTGCCGCATTGGCCATGATTGCGAGCGGTTTTTTCATGCTCTATCCCGAAGCCGTTTTCTGGCAGAGCTGGGGTGTGAAAATTTTCGGAACCCAGCAGTTCGCTCGTTTTCTCCACCATATAGTTATGTGGTGGTTTATGATCTTTGCAGTTATCCATATCTATTTCTGCATCTGGAACGACTGTAAGGGTCCGGAGGGACTTATTTCCTCTATTTTTACCGGTGTCAAATTCAAGCATAAAGCATAAGCAAAACGGGGTCGAAATACTGGTCCGGGGCACAGTCCAGGGCGTCGGTTTTCGACCCTTTATCTACAATCTGGCCTCTCGCCATGGGATTTGCGGCACGGTTACAAACACCGGAGACGGTGTTGTCATTAGCGCTGCCACCCGAAGCGAGGGGCTTGATTTGTTTATTAAGGCAATAGAAGACGAGGCCCCGCCCCTTGCCCGTATCACTTCCGTAACCGGCCGTGAAACTGTCTTGGCCGTTACCCCAAAAGACTTTACCATCATCCCGAGTTCCGGCGACCATTCCGCAAATACCGCAATTCCACCCGATATCGCCATGTGTGAAGATTGTCTGCGTGAACTCCTTGATCCCGACGACCGACGCTTCCACTACCCCTTTACCAACTGCACCAATTGCGGACCCCGCTTAACCATTGTTGAGTCCATCCCCTACGACCGGGTTTGCACATCAATGAAAGATTTTAAGATGTGCAAACTATGTTTTAATGAATACCACGATCCGACAAACAGGCGCTTCCACGCCCAGCCCAACGGCTGCCCCGACTGCGGACCACGGGTTAGTCTCCACGATGCACATGGCACGACCCTGGTTACCGACACTCCGATAAATGATATTGTCACATATCTCAGCCACGGTTCCATTATCGCAATTCGCGGCATGGGGGGCTTCCATCTCTGCGTTGACGCCTGTCGACAGGAGAACATCTCCCTCCTGAGAAAACGCAAGGGCAGGCCCCACAAGCCCCTGGCCATTATGGTGGCCGATATCTCCGCTGCAAAACAACTCTGCCATGTAAGTTCCGTCGAAGAGAAAATCCTCCTCTCCCCCGAGCATCCCATAGTTATTCTACCCCGAAAAAAATCGGCGCCCCTGGCTGCCAACCTCGCTCCGGGGGTTGATCTAATCGGGGTAATGCTGCCCTATACCCCGCTTCACCATCTTCTTTTTCAACAACAAATCAAACCATTGGCCCTGGTCATGACCTCCGGCAACCTGAGCGGCCAACCCATATGCACATCAAACGAAGACGCCCTTAAACAGCTCGGTGCAATTGCCGATTATTTTCTCCTCCACAACAGGGAAATAGTCACCAGGGTCGATGATTCGGTACTGAAGATTATCAAGAACAGGCCACTGGTTTTCAGGAGAGCCAGGGGTTTTGTACCGGCGCCCATAACCGTTAAATGGAAATTACCGCAAATTATCGGATGCGGTGGCGGCCTTAAATCCACCTTTTGTCTCGGCCGTGATAATTTAACCTTTTTAAGCCAGCATATCGGAGACCTGGACTCACTAAAAACATATGATTTTTATCTTGAATCGATCATCCATTTCCAGCGTGTTTTCCGCCTGAAACCGGAGGCAGTGGCCTGTGACCTGCATCCCGACTACATGTCCAGCCGTTATGCCGCGGAACTCGGCCTAACGCTTTACAAGGTACAACATCACCACGCCCATGCCGTAGCGGTGATGGCGGAACACGGCCTCCACTCCCCAGCGCTCGCCGTGATCTTTGATGGAACCGGGCTGGGGAGCGACGGAACCAGCTGGGGAGGAGAGATTCTTGAAACCACCCTCACCTCCTTTAAAAGACTTGGCCACCTCAGCTATCTACAGTTGCCCGGTGGAGACAGCGGGGCAACAGAACCATGGCGCATGGCTCTGTCCGCCCTTTATCATACCTTTGGTGACTGCGGCCTTGACGCCATACTTCCCGGCCATCTACAGCAACTCGACCACAACAACATCTCGGTTATTTCCGCAATGTTGATTAATAATTTCAATGCCCCCCCTACCACCAGCTGCGGCAGACTCTTCGATGCCGTTGCCTCACTCCTCAACATCAGACAAAAGACAAGTTACGAAGGTCAGGCGGCAATGGAACTTGAGGCCGTTGCCCAAAAATCACAAACACCCCTGTGGTTTAGTAAAATCTTGCCCAATTCGCACATAAAATATTCGCACTTCCTCAAGGAAATTGACGGAAAGTGGGAGATTTGTTCCGGGAAATTTGTTAAAGTGATCATGGATGATATGGGCAGGGGAGATCCGGTCAGCCGTATCGCCCTGCACTTTCATACAATGCTTATCGGCTCCATAACAAAACTCATCGAAATCCTCTCACATCAGACCGGCATTCGACAGGTTGTGCTCTCTGGAGGATGTATGCAAAACAGTCTACTGCTCAGCGGTCTTTTTCATACATTAAAAGCTATCAATATTAACGTTTTTACCGGAAATTCCCTACCCGTAAACGATGGGGCGATTTCTTTTGGTCAGACAATTACAGGAGGTCTGCGACATGTGTCTCGCGATACCAATGAGGGTCACCAGCGTCCAGGGTGATCCAGACGATTTTACATCAACCCAGATAGCCACTGTGGATGCCGACGGCATCAGCAGAGAGATTAGACTCGATATAGTCGATCATTGGCCCAATGTCGGCGATTATGTTATTATCCACGCCGGTTTTGCCATCCATTCCCTCGTTGAAGAGGAGGCTCTGAAAAATATCGCCCTCCTGAAAGAACTTTCGGAAAACACTCCCGAAGAACTCCTCTCTTAGATCGTAACATAATGAAACATTTAGATGAGTACCGCGATATAGAGTTGGCAAAACCACTTGTCGAAGAACTAAAAAAAGCGGTCACCAAACCTCTAAGGGTAATGGAAGTTTGTGGCTCACATACCATGGCAATCTTCCGTAATGGTTTAAGGACCATCCTCCCCGAAGGAATGGATCTGGTTTCCGGCCCCGGTTGCCCGGTTTGTGTAACCTCCGCCTCCCATATGGACGCCTTTATCGCCATGGCTGATCCGGCCAATGTACGGGTTACTATTTTCGGGGATCTGTTCCGTGTTCCCGGCAGCCACACCTCCCTGGCTATTGCCAGTTCCAGGGGCGCCAAGGTCGACATCGTCTACTCGCCAATGGATGCCCTGGCAACTGCAATTAACAACCCCGATGAACTCATCGTCTTTTTAGGTGTCGGTTTTGAAACCACCACCCCCGGTATTGCCGCTACAATTCTTGCCGCTAAAAACCAAAATATTAAAAATTTCTTTGTGTTCTCGACCCAGAAGACAATGATACCGCCCATGAAAGCGCTCCTCAACGATCCAGATCTTAATATCGACGCTCTGCTCTGTCCCGGTCACGTCTCCTCAATCATAGGTGCTTCCGCCTGGAAGGTCCTGGCCGAGAATTATAATCTGGCCTGCGTGGTGGGCGGTTTTGAGACCGCTGATCTCTTAAAAAGCCTTGTTCTTTTAGCCCGACAGGTCGCCGACAATGATATAAAAGTTGAAAACAGCTACCCAAGGGCCGTTGCATGGGAGTGTAATAAAAGGGCTCGAAACATGGTTGAGAAGATTTTTGAACCCGCCGATACCGAGTGGCGCGGCCTGGGCAATATTCCGGCCAGCGGTCTGAAAATACGGGATGAATTTTCAGATTTTGATGCGGAAGTTCGCTTCGACATTACCCTGCCCAGGGCGGAAGAACCCAAGGGATGTCTCTGTGGAAACATCCTCAAAGGCATCAACAACCCGATGGACTGCCCGCTCTTTGACAGCAAATGCACTCCAGCAAACCCCATTGGACCCTGCATGGTCTCAAGTGAAGGAACCTGCGCCGCTTACCATAAATACGGCCGGGACCAGTTAAGCTGACTTAAAAAACCAAGGATGAAATAATTACGATGTCAGAAAAAACCATTTTACTCGACCACGGCAGCGGTGGCCTTGCCAGTCAGCAACTCATCAGTGAACTCTTTATTAAACATCTCGACAACCCGATACTCCGTGGTCTTGAAGACAGCGCCGTTCTCAAGAACAGACCCGGCAACCTGGCCTTTACAACCGATAGTTATGTGGTCGATCCGATCTTTTTCCCAGGTGGGGATATCGGTCACCTCGCCGTACACGGTACCATCAACGACCTGGCCATGCGCGGAGCCGAACCCCTGTGTCTCAGTCTCGGCCTGATCCTCGAAGAGGGGTTCAGTTTGCAAGAGCTGGAACAAATTATCATATCCATCGGTTCAGCCTGCAAAAAGACAGGAGTCCCGATTGTCACCGGTGATACCAAGGTAGTACCCAGGGGTAAGGGTGACAAGATTTTCATTAATACATCGGGGATTGGCTTTGTTGACGAAAACCTCGAAATCTCTTCATTAAAAGCATGCGAAGGTGACGCAGTCATCCTTTCGGGAACCATGGGCGACCATGGTATAACCATTATGACCAGACGGGCGGGAATAAGTGTCCAGGGTGACCTGAGAAGCGATACCATGCCCCTCCACAAGCTGGTCAAATCGCTCCTGGCCGAAATACCGGACAGTATACATACCCTGCGTGACCCGACCAGGGGTGGCGTGGCGACCACCCTCAATGAAATTGCTGAAAACAGTGGTCTCGCAATCGAACTGGAAAGCAAGGCGTTGCCGGTACGACCCGAAGTCAACGCGGCCTGTGAGCTGTTGGGGCTTGAACCGCTATATCTTGCCAACGAAGGAAAGTGTCTTGTCGTGGTCAAAGGAGATTCCGCCCAACGCGCCCTGGCCATTATGCAATCCACCGAAGAAGGCAGGGATGCTGCAATCATCGGAAAGATGGTGGCCGGTAAGGCGGGGCGGGTCGTCATCAACACACCGGTGGGAGGTTCCAGGGTCGTTATGGCGCTCCACGGTATGCCTTTACCGCGCATATGTTAGAGATATAACGGAAAAAAATATGACAAATAATAAAAAAATCGGTATTGCCGGAATAGGAAATTTCATTTTACGGGACGAGGGGTTCGGTGTACATGTGGTTCAGTATCTGCTGAAACATTATGCATTCCCCGATAACGTTGAGATCCAGGATATTGGTACAGCCGGTATCTATATGGCCCCCTTTCTTGAAGAATGCGATCCGATTTTTGTAATCGACGTTGTGGATATTCAAGGAGAAGTCGGCTCTTTTCATTATTTTACCCTTGAAGACGTAAAAGCCGGTAATTTCCAAATGCGGATGTCACCCCATCAGCTGGGTTTTCTTGAAATCCTGGAAGTTGCAAAACTACGGGGCAACGCCCCCGAACATGTGGAATTTTACACGGTGATTCCCAAGGAACTCACCGAGTCTATTGAACTGTCGGATATCGTCGCAAAACGCAAGGTGGAGGTCGCCGAAATGATCCTCTCACGGTTGACCGACCTCAATATAACCGTTAAAAAATTATAGGCTGAATTTTGCAATCGGCGGGTTCGTATCTTGAGTCCATATTATAATTTACATGAAAGTGCCTTCACTATTGAGTCACTTTTATTGTTCGTTGTGGCTGTGGTCTGGTAATTTGCTCCAGCCATGCTGCTTACTGCTTTTTAGTGCCTTGCTCTGTAAAAGGTGTAATAAAAAACAAGAAATAATAAACCTAAAAACCCGGATGCTAGTAACAGCAACAAGGTGCTTATACCGACTTACCGATCATTTCCGGCGTTAGGCCATGTAACAGAAAAACCAAGGAATGTAACCATTCTGATCGCTTTGCATAGATCAACAGAAGTGATCGAAATAATTACAGTTAAAATATGCACGAAATATCACTTGTCCAGGGACTTTTCCAACAATTACAAGATCTTGCAATTGACAACAAGGCCACGAAGATACGGTCCGTCACCATGGAAATCGGCCCGTTATCCGGTGTTGTTGTTGACTCTTTTAAATTCGGTTTCGACATCCTGTCAGCAGATGATCCCCTGCTGAAGGGTGCAGAACTGAAAATCAAGGTGCCTACGGTGCAGTACAGCTGCACAGATTGTGACCATGTTGAAACCGTCACAAACGGTGTAAAACCGGAGGAGTGCCCCAAATGCGGAGAACTCCTCCTTATTCCCAAGGGAGGGGAAGATCTGATACTATTGCAGGTTGAAATGGAATGATAACCGTTAATCTTCCGCAAATATAATAAAACCTGGAATTTTGCAAATCCCAGGAAAAATAGAAATTTAAATTTTATAATTTTAATTTAACGAGGTGGAAAAATGTGTGAGACCTGTGGCTGCCCAAGCCCTTCGGACCATTCCCATGATCACGATCACGAACACGGCCACGAACACGAACACGGCCATACTAAAACTGTAGATGTTCATGCCAGCCTTTTCGCCGCCAACGACGCACTCGCCAAGGCCAACAGGAGCCATTTCGAAGAAGTTGGCGCAGTCGCCCTTAACTTGATCAGCAGTCCCGGCTCGGGCAAGACAACCCTGCTCGAGCACACCATCGAAGCCCTGAAAGGGGAAATCAATATCGGGGTGATCGAAGGTGATATTGAGACGGAACGCGACGCTGAACGGATAAGAGAAAAGGGTGTGCCGGTGATTCAGCTCACCACGGGCGGCGCATGTCACCTGGATGCCGCCATGACCCATAAAGGTTTCCACCGTTTGCAAAAAGAGGTAGGCGGCAATAATATCGACCTTCTTTTTATCGAAAACGTGGGTAATCTTGTCTGTCCATCCACATTTGACCTGGGGGAACACGAAAGGGTGGTCTTTGTCTCCGTACCAGAAGGGCCGGATAAACCTTCCAAATACCCCAAGGCCTTTACCAGCTCCCAAACCTTTGTTATTACAAAGACCGACCTGCTGCCCTATTTTGACTTCCCCGTGCAGGAAGCCGTCGCAGATGCCCTTAAACTAAATCCGAAACTGCGCACCATGGAGCTCTCTGCAACCAGCGGTAAAGGCATGGAAGTATGGCTCAACTACCTGCGTGAACTTGTCAAAGCAAAAAAAGCTGCAAAAATTTAAATAAAATGTCACACCGCTCCGCCCCCATTAATGTGGGGTGGAGCAGGCCTTCCCACCTTATTCCAAGACCAGGAAACATCGCCCTTCTTGCCCCCTTCTCAAAAACGATTCAGAAAAAAATTTCTTTGACATCTTATCTCCAAAATAAGACAATAATTACACAACACCCAACCCTGTCTGACGGGAAAGGTTCGGGAAAAAACTTTTAAGCTGTAAGATTTAAGTAAGATCCTGACAAGATAATTACAATACATATGGTTTAACCAATATTTCAAAGGGACTGATCCTGCTTTTCCGTCCCACCTTTTCCGACTGATAACGGTTAATTAAGACAACCCAACTGAAAAACAGTCTATTCCACCAGGTACTATATCATGATATGTGTTCTTACCGATTCAACCTGCGATCTCCCCAAGCAACTATGTGAAGAGTACAATATTCATGTTATTCCAATCCATGTCCACTACGGGAAAAGGGAATTTTTAGACGGAATAACCATCGGCAACGAGCAATTTTATTCCATTCTCAATAATGCCGACGGTGATTACCCATATACCGAACCGCCCACGGTGGAAGAATTTGTCGCCACCTACGAAAAACTCTCCGTCGATTATGATCAAATCATCAGTATCCATGTGAGTTCAAAGGTTTCCGCAATATATGAAAACGCACAAAAGGCCGTTGTCCGCGGTAAGCAAAAATATTTTTTCAACTGTTATCGCACCAAGAGGAGTTTTGATAACTTTGCAATACACGTTATTGACTCCCAATCGGTATCCATAGGTAACGGTTTACTGGTGCTGATGGCCGCAAAATGGGTAAAAGACGGTATTGAAGCAAAAGAAATTGTTCGCCGCTTAAATGAAATATCATCCAGGCTCAACGTTCTTGTAGCCCCAAAAGACCTCACTTTTCTGCGCCGATCCAAGCGGGTAGGTGCTCTAAAGTTCCTCCTGGGTCGCCTGCTGGGCATAACGCCCGTGCTTAACTTTCAAAACGGCAGCATGGACCTTTACGATTCCGTGCGCGGCGTCGATCGTGCCATACATGCAATGGTAAAAGAGACAAAAAAGGCAATGGACATATTTTCCTGCCCGATCATCGGTATTGCCAGGAGCGGTTCTTTAAAAAATGCGTCTTTTAAAGAACTTGAAGGGGAACTGAACGTCTCAAAGGATCCCGACGGCCATTTTGCCTCCCAGATAGGGGCCACCATAACATCCCATACCGGCCCGGAGGCTCTGGCCGTGGCCTTTGTCGGCAAGTAACCAGCATGGCTGAAGCAAATTCCCGGACACAGCCACAACAAACAATGAAAACGACTCAAGGGTCAAAGCCTTACAAGGCACTTTCATATAAAAATATCAGGAGCTGCATAAAGAGTTTGAGAAAATAGGCTTTATTCCACAGCTATGCCACGTTTATAGACGGACACAACCGAAGATACACCCGCATGATAGGCCAAGATTGCCGGCGTCTCTCCATCAAGCAGAAGAAAATCCGCCTGTTTACCTACGTCGAGACTGCCGACCGCCCCGGCCAATCCAATGGCATAGGCGCCGTTTAAGGTGGCTGCCACCAATGCCTCAGCCGGACTCATCCCCATATTCATAACGGCAAGACCAAAGACAAACTGCATCGATTCGCTGAAACTGGAACCGGGATTACAGTCAGTTGCCAAGGCTACAGGCACATTTTTTTCTATCATCAGCCGTGCAGCAGCATAGGGTTTACCCAGGCTATATGCCGTCGCCGGCAGCAGATTGGCCACGACCCCGCTATCCGCCATTTTTGCAATATTCTCTTCACTTGCGGCTAAAAGATGGTCGGCGGAAGATGCCCGCAACTCCGCCGCCAATCCAGCCCCGCCAAGATCGTGTACCTCATCTGCGTGGATCTTCACCTCCATGCCAATCTTTTTTGCAGCACTGAGCAATTTCCTAGCCTGTTCAATGGTAAAAACATCCTTTTCACAAAAAATATCGCAGGAATCGGCTAAACCCTCCGCCTTTATCAGGGGCAGCATCTCATCTATTATCAGCGAAATATAGTCATCCCCCCGTCCGATAAACTCACGGGGTATGGCGTGGGCACCAAGAAAGGTCGGCACCACGTCCTGGACGCTCTCCATGGCCACCCTCTTAATGGCCCGCAACATTTTTAATTCGTTCTCAATATCAAGGCCATAGCCGCTCTTAATCTCGAGACTGGTTGTACCGAGCTTAAGGGCAAGCTGCGCATGTTTTAACGTATTTTTAACCAGTTCATCTTCATCGGCCGCAGCCACCGCCAGCACAGAAGAGAGTATTCCGCCGCCCTGGCGAAGAATTTCCAAGTAGGGGGTACCTGCAACCCGCAACTCAAACTCACGTTCACGCAACCTAGCAAAACACATATGGGTATGGGGATCTACAAAACCGGGGATCAAACACCTGCCACCGCAATCAATCTCCTGCGCATCACCCGTGACCTCCGCCGTAACGGAATCTTCATCACCTACCGCCGCAATAATCCCATTTGCAACGAGCAGAGCACCACGCGGATAATGGGCAATTTCCCCCTGCCCAGGACCACGTTTAGGCTGCCCGAAGTCGACGGGACTATATATTCTCGCATTCCTGAAAAGCTGCTGTACCATAACCCTGCCCCCTGCCGGTAATTTTTATTTTCCGGTGTGGAATAATTTTGCCACGGCCCCGCCCACCATCTCCTCGTCGGCCTGAAAAGGAATGGTAATCTGATCACAATTATCATTATTTTTATTATAGGCCATGGCCACCTCAACGGCATTATCATTCCTGGCCCAGCTGCGCCTGGCCACCCCTCCCATTACATCCCAGGACATGGCGGATTGCAAAATATCATCCACCTCCCTGCTGCCATCCAATACCATGCCGAATCCACCATTTATCGCCTTACCAATACCGGTACCCCCACCGTTATGCAGAGCGACCAGGGTCATGCCCCTGGCGGCATTACCGACAAAACAGTGGGTGGCCATATCCGCGCATACATTAGAACCGTCATATATATTTGCGGTCTCCCTAAAGGGTGAATCGGTGCCGCCGGGGTCATGGTGATCCCGGCCAAGGATAATCGGTCCCACTTCACCCCTGCGCACCATTTCATTAAATTTCAACGCAATGGCGGTGCGCCCCGCCGCATCCGAATATAAAATACGGGCCTGGCTGCCCACCACCAGCCTGTTGGCACCCGCCTCTTTAATCCAGATATAATTATCACGATCCTCCGCTCTCCGTTTCGGGTCAATACATGCCATGGCGGCCCGATCTGTTGCCTCAAGATCCTCTGCTTTACCGCTTAAACAAACCCAGCGAAACGGCCCGTAACCAAAATCAAAGATAGGGCCCATAATATCTTCAAAATAGGACGGAAAAACAAAACCATCCTTGGCGTCAACCCCATTTTTAGCAACCTCCATAACACCCGCGTCAAAAACCGCCTTTAAAAAGGCATTACCATAATCGAAAAAATAGGCGCCCCGTGCCGATAATTGCCGTACAGCCTGATAATGTCGTTTTAAACTCCGGTCAACATGGGCGATAAAGGACTTTCTATCCTCGGCCAGAAGGCTGGTTCGCTCTGAAAAATCAAGGCCCTGCGGGCAATAACCGCCATCATAGACAACGTGACAGGATGTCTGATCGGACAGCATATCGACCTTAAAATCCTTCGCCACCATATATTCAAGAAGATCCACAATATTACCACAATAGGCAATGGATCTGTTTTCCTTCCCGGCAACGGCTTCGCTTGCAAGGCGCAGAACCTCATCCATATCACTGGAAACAATATCCACCCAACCCTGCTGAAGCCTGGTCTCAATACGGGACATATCCACTTCGGCAATAATAGATACGGCTCCGGCAATCTTCGCGGCCTTTGGTTGGGCCCCGCTCATACCACCCAAACCGGACGAAACAAAAACCAGACCGGCAAGATCTCCATCCGGGCGAACCCCGCACATTTTTCGTCCGGCATTCAACAGGGTATTATACGTACCGTGTACAATGCCCTGGGGGCCGATATACATCCAACCTCCGGCGGTCATCTGACCATAAGAAGAAACACCCATCTGCGCCGCAATTTCCCAATCATCAGGGTTGTCATATAGACCGACCAGTAAACCGTTTGTTATGATAACCCGCGGATTATCGGGACTTGAGCGAAAAAGTCCTAAAGGATGTCCGGACTGCACAACCAGGGTCTGGTCCTCGGTCATTACCTGTAAATATTTCTTTATTAAACAAAGTTGCATCCAGTTCTGACATACACTGCCGGTTTCCCCGTAGGTGACGAGTTCATACGGATAGAGGGCCACATCAAAATCAAGATTATTATCAATCATCAGTTGAAACGCCCTGCCGGCCAGACAATTCCCATCGTATTCCTCAATCGGCAAGGCCCTGGGGTGCTGCCAGGGCCTATATCTGTACCCGTATATCCTGCCGCGGCTCCTCAACTCCTCCAAAAATTCCGGGATAACTGTTTCATGGTGCTGCTCCGGTATGTAACGCAGCGCATTTTTCAATGCTGTCCTCGTCTGAGCCTCCGTCAATCGAAAACCACGATCCGGCGCCCTCCTGATTCCGGGTTGAAGCGGTTGCCGCTCCGGTAACTCATCACTTAACCGAACTTTCATCACCTTAGATATCTCTTTATTTGTAAACATTTATCTCTCCTTACACCCACAGCCGGTAAAATAAAATTTCTTCTATCCTCTCTTGGCAAAGTATCACAACATATTTGTATATACAAGTTATTTATTTACAACGCCTTTACGTAAATTCACAACAAGTACTTGAAATATCAAGCCATACAGCTGGTTGCGCAATAAATTTCACAACAACCACACCCTGGCACCTTTGAAAAATTCAAATATGATCGATATTTTTTATATTCGCCTTGCATGACCGCTAATTTGTATATACAATACTGGAAAGTATTGCGCATACTGATTCTTTTACCAAGGAAACTTCCATGACAAAAATAGATATTACCCCCGGCAAACTCACCCTGGGCCAACTACGTTTAATTGCAAAGAACCAAACGCAAATAAGCCTGGATAAAGGGTGTTTGCAGGATATAAACGCCTCTGTAAATACCGTACAAAACGCCATCGAAGAAGGAAGGGTAATATATGGAATAAACACCGGTTTCGGCCTGCTTGCCAACACCATTATTCCCAACGAAGAACTGGAACATCTGCAACGTTCAATAGTCCTTTCCCATGCTGCGGGTGTTGGTGCATTTATGAAAGAATCGACGGTTCGTCTGATGATGACCCTGAAAATCAACAGTCTGGCCAGGGGATATTCCGGGATTCGCTACGAAGTAATTGACGCCCTCGTCAAACTCGTCAACGCGGAGATATATCCCTGTATCCCACAAAAAGGTTCCGTCGGCGCATCCGGTGACCTGGCCCCCCTGGCCCATATGAGTACGGTCCTGCTCGGAGAAGGTGAAGTCATGCATAGGGGCAAGCGTTTATCCGGCAGAGAAGGATTGGAGTTGGCGGGTCTGTCCGCCATCACACTCGGTCCCAAGGAGGGGTTGGCCCTTCTCAACGGCACCCAGGCCTCAACCGCCTTCGCCCTTGAGGGACTTTTTGCAACCGAAGATCTTTTCGCGGCTGCGGTTGTTACCGGCAGTCTCTGTGTCGAGGCGGCCCTTGGCAGTCGCAGACCTTTTGAACCGCTTATCCATGAAATCCGCGGCCACCAAACACAGATAGATGTGGCCGCCAACTACCGCCTCCTTCTGGAACACAGTGAAATCGAGCTCTCCCATAAATATTGTGAAGCCGTGCAAGATCCATACTCCCTACGCTGCCAACCCCAGGTAATGGGGGCGTGCCTTAGCCAGATCAGAAACAGTGGTGATATTATCGGTGTCGAGGCCAATGCGGTATCCGACAACCCCCTGGTCTTCAGCAAGGAAAACGATATTATCTCG
Organism: uncultured Desulfopila sp.; assembly: GCA_964594945.1. GTDB lineage: Bacteria > Desulfobacterota > Desulfobulbia > Desulfobulbales > Desulfocapsaceae > Desulforhopalus_A. The sequence goes on along the minus strand of CAZQOD010000037.1, from coordinate 4,681 downwards.
GGAGGCAACTTCCATGCCGAGCCCATTGCCATGGCCGCCGATAACTTGGCCCTTGCCATTGCCGAGATAGGCGCTCTTTCCGAAAGAAGAATGGCCTTGCTAATTGACACCCATATGAGTAAACTACCGCCGTTTCTCGTTGAAAAAGGGGGCTTGAATTCAGGTTTTATGATCGCCCAGGTTACCGCCGCGGCCCTGGCCAGCGAGAATAAATCCCTGGCCCACCCCGCCTCCGTCGACAGCCTGCCCACATCCGCCAACCAGGAAGATCATGTCTCCATGGCCACTTTTGCGGCCCGTAGACTCACGGAAATGGATGATAATACCGCAGGAGTGCTGGCAATAGAGCTTCTTGCCGCCTGCCAGGGCCTTGACTTTCGAGCACCCCTAAAAAGTTCTCCACGCCTTGAGGAGGCCAAGGCAATTGTTCGAAAAGTTGTACCATTTTATGATCAAGACAGGTATTTTGCTCCGGATATTAAAAATGCCCAGCAACTCATCCAATCAGGGGTCTTCAACAAATTGGTTGATAAAACTCTGCTTCCCAGTTTTCAGGTATGACAAAAAATAACAGCCACCATGACAACACTCCCCTCTACCAACAGGTAAAAGACTATATCGTCGGGAAAATTGAGGGTGGAACATTTGCAAGTGGCACGAAACTTGAGTCCGAAGCGGAGCTGGTCGCCCTGCTCAAAGTTTCACGAATGACAGTTAACAGGGCCCTGCGGGAACTTTCTGCAGAAGGAAGAATCAAACGTATCCAGGGCAAGGGTACTTTTGTCGCCGAAAAAAAGCCACAATCAGCACTCCTTGAAATCCAGTCCATAGAGGAAGAAATTATTAAAAGGGGGGGGGTGTATTCATGCACGGTCCATCGGCTCCAGGAAGAAAAGGCCACCACCGCCCTGGCTGCTGCAATGGAAATCAGCCCATATACACCCGTCTTTCACTCACTTATCGTCCACCGAAACGGTGGTACCCCCATCCAGCTCGGCTGTCGGTATATAAATCCTTCCATTGCCCCCCACTTTCTTGAACAGGATTTTACCAAAAGAACCGTCTCCAGCTATTTACTGGAACTTACCCCGGTTACCGGTGTTGAGCATATTGTCGAAGCATTAATACCCGAACCATGGATAAGAGAATTATTGGAAATCAACAGTTCGGAGCCATGCCTCGCACTTTATCGCAAGACCTGGGCGGGTGAAAAAATAGCCGCCGTCTCCACATTTTACTACCCCGGCGCCCGTTATACCCTAGGGGGGAAGTTCACTCCAAAGGCCTCGGGAACTATTGTCGTTACCTGAAAGGATGACATCAACAAACAAAAGTTAATCATGACCGTTGTTCTGCATCAACATATTGTTTCCCTAACAACATGATTTTTCGCATACCGGAGCCCAGCTGTCAAAAACATTCTAAAAGTGTTTCTAAATCGGCGGTTTGAAAGGACATAATTATTCTTCTTCGTAATCAGGATGAAGCCGCCGCTTTTTATGCGCTCATCATCCAACACCGGATTTCAAATCCTGCAGTAGCATCCGCCCCGAGATCAATTAGTTTTTGTTTGCTGGGTTCAGCCATTTACCTATCCTCCAATCTTTGTACAACCCGGGCCGGACAGTGTGCTGCGGCCACCCGAGACAGGTGTTATGTTTATCTGGGTGCTGATCCTTTCCTTCAGTGCCGATACATGGGAGATGATTCCAATCAGTTTGTTGGCCTGTTGGAGCCCGGATAGTGTTTCCAAAGCGGTTTCCAGAGCCTCTTCATCCAATGTGCCGAAACCTTCATCTAAAAACAGGGAATCCACGCGAACTTTGCGACTCGCCATCTTTGAAAGCCCCAAGGCCAGGGTAAGACTCACGATAAAGCTTTCACCGCCAGAAAGATTTCGGCTGGATCTGATCTCGCCAGCCTGATAATTATCAATAACATTCAGCTCCAGCGGCTGTTTATCGTCACGAATGAGCAGATAACGGTCGGTCATCTTCTGTAACTGACGGTTGGCATGAGACACCATCAACTCAAAAGTAAGCCCCTGAGCAAAGTTGCGGTATTTTTTGCCGTCGGCTGAACCGATCAGACCATGCAGCTTTTCCCACCTGTGGCAGTCTTTTTTCTGAGCCTCAATAGCGGACTGCTTTTCCTTAATTCGCTCCTTAGCTACTCTGTTCTCACTTAGTTTATGCTTAAGACCAGCAATGACATCGCGCAATTCTTTCAGAGATTCTTCATATTCTTTGAACTGCGGCTCCAGCTCTTCAAGAGTTTTATCAGTGATCTTTTGGGCAATCTCTGCGGCCAGGCGCGCTTCCCGGTCTCTCTGTTTGGCTTTGAGCACTATCCCTGCATTATCCAGTTCCTTTGCCCGGAAGGATAAGGATTCCCGTTCTTCCTGAGACAGTCTGGCTTCGCGGAAGGATTTCTCATTTGCAAAGCCTACGGTCGTCAGAGCTACAGAAAAGTCAGTTTCCGCTTTTTTCAGTTCAGGAGATCTCTGCTCTATGCGTTTTTTAAGGGATTCGACATGAGTCTTTACTGTGTTTAATTTCTGCTGCAGCTCGGTGTTCAGGCTTCTGGCCTTCTTTTCATTTCCTTCAGCATCTGCAACGGCTTTATTCAGGCGACTTTCTTCATCATCAGGATTTTTATCTCCATACAATTTCTTCCGCTCATCCATTGTGGCGGCATGTTCCTTTTTCAACCGTTCCAGATTTCTAAGTTTTTCAGTCAGAGCCTTGACCTGAGTATCAATTACGGCACCAAGACGCTTTATCTCGCTGTCGATGGCGGTAATCTCTTTTTCGATTTCGGTCTTTTGTTTTGCCTGTTCCTGCCATACTTTGATTTTTGATTTCAGATTGCGGATTGTCGAATGGAAGTCTGAAAAATTCACTTTATAACCCAATGGCTGAAGTTTCCTAAATACTGCCAGCTTGAGTTCTTCAAAACTATCCCGAAACCTCAAAAGGGAATCCTTCAATTCAGCGAGCGTTTTTTCAGCGGCCTTCTTGGCATTGATGGCATCGTTCTCCAGCTTCTCGCTGTCATTCAGATGGTTGCGTGCTGTGATTTCTGCCTGTTCCAGTTTTTTGATGGCAGCCTCCTGATCCTCTGCCTTGGTGATCAGTTTGGCAAGTGATTCAATCTTTTGCTCGATTTCATCAGGAACCGGCACATTCCCCTCTGCAAACGGATGTTTGCTTGAGCCACAAAGTGGACACGACTTGCCGTCTTCCAGCTTAGCCCTATGATCCTCGAGCGCAGCGATTCTTGCCAGATATTCTTTTTCCTTCTGCAGTGATTCTTTTTCAACACGATATTCCCGGAGCAATTTATCCCCCAGCAATTCGCTCAAGGTATCTTTGCCTTGTTGAAGATTTTTACCGGCTGATTCCAGCTCCTGTTTTTTAAGAGAACGTTGCTTTTTGGCTGCTTCCAGTTTCTTTGAAGCATCTGCCACGGCCACATCGGCTTTTTTGAGATCGACTTCTTTTTGAGTGATCTCTTTTTGTCTGGCGAGCAGGTTGCCCAACTGTTCTTCAATACCGGCCAGACCACCGATCAGCCATTCATCCTGTGCGTGCTCTTTAAGGTATTGCTCTACAGTATCCAGTATTTTTTTGGCCTCGGTCCGCTTTTCCTGTTCTTTCACCCGAGCCTGCCTGTCCATCTCAATTTTTACCGCATCCTTCTTGCAGTTCTCTTCACCTTCTGAAATAGTCTTTGCCTGCCCGACAATCTTTTGATCAAGGGATCTGATTTTCCGAATCAGCGGGGCTGCCGATTTCAAATCTCCTTTGGTTTTGAGGGTGAACTGCTCGGCTGCCTTAAGGGATTCAGCTTGCTTATTTGCGGAGGCCTCCAGTTCAGGAAGTGCAGATTCCTCAGTTTTAAGAGCATCCAGATCATCAGCCTGTTGCTTGCGAAGGGCGGTGAACGTTGCGTAAGTTCCACCCAGTGACGCAGCTTTGACGGCCTGTTCAAGTTTAGAGCATTCCGGTTTGAAGGCTTCGGTATCGGCCTTCAGTTTTACGGCTTCATCCGCAAGGTTGAGAATTTCCTTTTTCAGTGCTTCAATAGTGGCCAGCCATGTAATGGCCTTACCGGTTTCGGTTGCTTTTCCGGTAAGCTCAGCCTCCTGTTTCTGCCTGGCCACAAGGTCTTCTTGAATTTTTTTTTCCTGTTCCGACTCAAGAATCACAATGCCGGATGTTTCGGCATTCAAGATGTTCAGCTTTTCCCGTTCATCACGCTTTCGCTCATGGACACGCCTGGAAATTTCTGAATAGATTGCGGTACCGGTAATCTGTTCAAGTATTTTTGATTTCTGTTCAGCATCCGCTTTGAGAAAGGTGTCAAAGCCACCCTGAGCAAGGAGTATGGATCGGGTGAAACGATCAAAATCCATTCCTGTTTTATCGATGATTACCGTTGCAACACGCCTGAGCTGATTTTCAATGACTTGTCCGTTTTCAAGACCTTCTGCAATCTCATGCCTTGGATTCTGCAAGTCACCTTCAGCCTTTTTACGGGCTCTGTGCTGGCTGAAATGGCAACGGAAGCGGCCGGCCTGAGATTCAAACAACACTTCGGCATAACACTCACCAGTCCGGCGAGACATGATCTCATTGGTGCTTTTGGTGATTTTACCCAAACGGGGAGTTGCGCCATA
>CAZQOD010000036.1:5644-24218 GCA_964594945.1 uncultured Desulfopila sp. | reverse complement strand
GTGGATTGCGATTACATTTGCAAGAGACCCCCCCAGTGCAAGACCGTTGGCCCAGAGTTCTTCAACCTGTTCCACATAACCGAAGGTTCTTGCCCGTGCGAGATCATCGCCGAAACGGTTAATGGAAAGATCAAAGGTGAAACGTTGTGTTTCTATTAAGTCATCGTCAAAACATATTTCACCGGTAATCTTGAACCCGTTATACGGAGAAATGGTGATCTTTTTATCGCCGTCAACATAGGTGACGGGTCGTGTTATTTTAAGAACTTTTTTCAAGCCCTGTTGTTTTATTTTTCCCCCGTCCCTAAGGAGGAGAAAAAACGGCTCAGCACTGCCGTCCATAATTGGCACTTCAGCAGAATCAAGCTCTATATCAACATTATCAATACCGAAACCATGAATAGCAGCGAGTAAATGCTCCGTCGTGGAAACACTGAAATATTCGTTGCCGATGGTCGTGGCAAGTTGTGTGTCAACCACTTTATCCATATGCGCTTTAATGGGTATGTCCATACTCATATCGGTACGGAAGAAACGAACACCGCTGTTAACCGCCGCCGGTTTAATTGAGAGATTTACAGTTCTGCCGGAGTGGAGGCCGATACCGCAACAGCTAACCGGTTTTTTAAGCGTATACTGAAAAGGATCAATAGGTAGTGACATAACAATTTCCATGGGTTGTAATAAAATATACCATATTAATGCAATTTGTATGCCATTGGCATGATGTTTACCAGTTGTTTGCCGAATTAACACAATATCAGCATGATATATGGTGAAACACGATCACTAATATTGTTGAAAAGCGTGTGAAAAAAAACACTTTTTGTCCATATTTTGGGGTTAAAAACACAGGAAGAGTTGTTAAAAACAACATAAAAATCTTGCATGATGGAAATTTTGCACCATTTTTTTCATAAAAGTAAATGTCACTGAGACATAAGTTTTAATATGAGATCATCGAATTCTTTTTCGACCTGTTCGTTGATCTTTAGAACACGCAGAGGTAGCTGCCAAGAAAAAGAACGTAATTTCACAAAATCCTTTTCCGTTGTTACCAGGTGGTCAACGCCCGACCGTCGCGCATTTTCACACAGTGTTGCAACAATTTTCTGGTTATAGGGCATATGGTCTTTATAGGCGGTAAATCCGTTTATTTTTATGTTGCATATCTCAAGGGATTTTTTAAAGCGCGCGGGATTTGCAATACCACAAAAAGCGTAATGTGGTTCGGCGAAATTGTGAGGAGAGCATTTTTTTTCGTCGCAATAAAGACTGTACTCTCCATGGTTTGCAAAAAAAACAGGTAGGGCCGAAAAACGTTCCCTTAGTAAATTTGCAAATTTTTCTGCTCTCTGTTTGTTGACTTCGGTTACGCCGGTAATTAAAACAGCATCCGCTCTTTTCATTGCCGAAACCGGTTCACGGAGATCACCCCCCGGAAATACCCTGCTGTTTCCGGCAAGGGTTGTTGCATCAAACAGGACTATATCAATATCTCTTTTTACGGCCAGGTGTTGAAAACCGTCATCGAGAATAAGAACATTTCTCTTATATTTACTTACAGCAGTTTTGCAGGGATAAACACGTTTCTTGCCGGTTAGTACTGGAATATTTTTCAGCATCCGGGCGAGCATTACGGGTTCATCTCCCCCGGTAAAAGCGGTCATTTTCAGACCATTACCGTCTGAAACAACATTTACCCTATCCCTGGCATTACCGCCGTACCCTCTACTGATTACCGCAGGTCTATAACCATTTTTGCCTAACAGTTCCGTTACATGTTTCACGGTGGGGGTTTTCCCTGTGCCGCCCATAACCAGGTTTCCTATGGAAATAACGGGTACCGACAGGGAACAGCTCCTCAGTATGCCTGTTCGATAGCAGGTATCACGGATTTTCATAATCGCACTGTAAACGGGACTGAAGGGGCGACCGATAAAAAACAGTATTGATAAATTGTCTATCATAGCTTTGTTTTAAAAAATAAGGTAAGAAGGGTCAGTAGCAACCACGGATGTCCTTCACGAAGGTTGTGCTGAGACGTAGAATACGTATAGCTCTAGCAGTTTTCGTCGCTTTTGGCAGTACAATTATTTTTATAATGATAGAGACCCTACGGTTAGACCCGATATGCAGAAAATGAGAAAAAATATTTTGTAATGTTAAATTAATATGTTATTTATCGTCACGAAATATTTTTTCTCATTTTCTGCGTATTGGATTTAAGATATATAACGTACCATGGGTTACATGGATAATCGGAGAGTAGCCTTAGTAAAGAGAATAGCCTGTTTTTTTGCGTTACTTACCGTTTTATCACAGTAAAACTGTAAGGATGATATTATTTTTTTTCATGGTTTATACATTAGATTTTGCAAAAATCATTGGAAAAGACTACTATCATGATTTCTCAGCGTGCCTCCCTCTTTTTGCAACATTTCGTTGCAGTGGTTAGGGGGAGTGTGGTGTTACTTTTTAAACAATAGAGGGAGGAGAAAATGAAGGTTAGTTTGAGTGGGAAATTTCTTTCAACCGCAGCGTGTGCAATATTCGCCCTGTCCATTCCGGCAATCGGCTCCGCCGGAGATACAATTAAATTTGGTGTTGCAGGTCCCCATAGTGGCGATTTGGCATCCTATGGTTTGCCGTCCATTAATGCCGCAAAACTGGTTATTGACAAGGTAAACGCCAACGGCGGTATCAACGGTAAAAAAATCGAGATGCTCGTCGAAGATGATGTATGTAAGCCTGAGATTGCCACCAATACCGCTACTAAATTGGTTTCCGACGGAGTTGACGTGGTACTTGGTCATATCTGCTCCGGTGCAACCAAAGCGGCCATGCCCATATACAAGGATGCGGGTATCCTGGTTATGTCGCCTTCCGCCACCAGTGACGAGTTGACCCTCAGCGGCAATTACCCTAACTTTTTCAGAACAATTGCACCAAATGCCGCCCAGTCTCCGGCGATGATCGATTTTGCCATTGAGAAACTGGGACTTACCAAGATTGCCATTATCCACGATAAGGGTGATTACGGAAAACCGCTTGCTGAAGGCGCAAAAGAATATGTTGAAAAGGGCGGCAAGGGTAAAGTGGTTCTTTTTGAAGGAATTACGCCCGGGGCCATGGATTACTCGGCAATTGTGCAAAAGATCAAGAAGTCAGGGGCCGATGTTGTCGTCTTTGGCGGATATCACCCCGAAGCATCCAAAATTGTAACCATTATGAAGAAAAAACGTCTTAAGACGGTTTTTGTTTCTGATGATGGTGTCAAGGATGATACTTTTATTAAGGTTGCCGGTAAAGCTGCCGAAGGTGTTTATGCAGCCGGACCGCAGGATAATTCTTCTAATCCCCTGGCAGCCAAGGCAAGAGCAGAACATAAAAAGGTTTTCAAAAAAGACCCCGGCGCATTTTTTGAGGGTGCTTACGCCGCAACTATTGCCATCTTGAACGCAATTGACAAGGCCGATTCAACAAAACTTGCCGATCTTAAAAAAGTTTTACAATCGGAAGAAGCGGTAACTCCGGTGGGCAATATTAAATTTGATAAGAATGGCGATGCCTTGGGCGTTGGTTTTTCAATGTATGTTGTTGAAAATGGTAAATATATCGTAGTACATTAACTGATCATTAAATCTACCTATATCTGAAGCAGGATGGCTGTATTGTTCAAATCATTCTGCTTCAGATTTTTTTTATCTACTTATGGACTATTTTATAGAACTGTTCTTCAGTGGTTTGACCAGAGGTTCGATTTATGCGCTTATAGCCCTGGGCTACACCATGGTATATGGTATCATTGGTCTGATTAACTTTGCCCATGGTGAAATTTACATGATAGGGGCCTTTACCGCCTTTATCGTGGCAACGGTGTTATCGATTTACGGTTTCCCTTTACTGGCTATTGTCGTTATCGCCGGTGTTGCCGCAGTAGTTTGGTCCAGCTCATATGCCTATACAATTGAAAAGATAGCTTATAAACCCCTGAGACACGCCCCCCGCTTATCACCGCTCATTAGCGCAATCGGTATGTCGATTTTCCTGCAAAATTACGTTTTATTGGCCCAGACTTCCGATTTTCTTCCGTTTCCCGCCCTTATTCCAGATTTTGAATTTATGGAACCGGTGGCCCATATAGTGGGTAGTTCAGATTTGGTTATTCTTGTAACAACCATTATCGTTATGCTTATCCTAACCGTTCTTATTAAGTTTAGTAAAATCGGCAAGGCGATGCGGGCCACGGCCCAGGACAGAATGATGGCGACCCTGGTGGGTATTAATGTCAATAATGTTATCTCCGCAACATTTATTGTCGGATCGGCACTGGCTGCGATAGGTGGTTTATTAATTGCTTCCCATATCGGTCAAATAAATTTTTATATCGGTTTTATTGCTGGCATAAAAGCATTCACCGCAGCGGTTCTAGGCGGCATTGGATCCATCCCCGGCGCAGTTCTCGGCAGTCTGATTTTAGGGCTTACGGAAAGTTTTGCCACTGGATATGTATCGAGTGACTATGAAGATGTCTTTGCCTTCTCTTTGCTGGTACTGATCCTTATATTTAAGCCGTCAGGATTGCTGGGTAAAGCGACAAACCAAAAAGTATAATACACGAAAATATTATGGCTTTTCCAAAAGAGCTTAAAAAAGGGTTGCTTACGTCACTCTGGTTCGTTTTTTTAACCTTTCCCATTATAGTGATAAAAGTGAATCCCTACGAGCGAACAATTGAGTGGCGTTGGTATAACGCGTTGTATATGGCAATGGGTACCTTTTGTATTTTTTTTGTCATGAAATTTTACATGTATAGAAAAGAGGGTAAGGGTAAGAGTAGTGAAAATTCCGGCGAATCATTGGTACATAAGATTTTGGCGGATACTAAACAGAAGAATATTTTTATCGGGGTTCTTTTACTGGTGACTCTTATCTTTCCCCAGTGCGTCTCTTCTTATCAAACCAATGTAATGACCACGGCCCTCATGTATGTTGTTCTGGGTTTAGGTCTTAATATCGTGGTGGGACTGGCCGGGCTTTTAGACCTGGGATTTGTCGCTTTTTATGCAGTCGGCGCCTATTCTTATGCTCTTTTAAACCTTCACTTTGGTCTGGGTTTCTGGGTAGTTTTGCCGATGGGAGGGTTGTTGGCCGCAATATTCGGTATTTTATTGGGTTTTCCTGTTTTACGTTTAAGGGGTGATTATCTTGCCATTGTCACCCTTGGTTTTGGTGAAATCATAAGACTTATTCTTGAAAACTGGGGAGAATTTTCAAAAGGTCCCAGTGGTATTTCGAATATTCCCAGACCTTCTCTGCTTGAAATTGATCTTTCTCTAGGTCAGGCTATTAACTACACTTATTATTTAATGATCATTTTCGTCATTATCACAATATTTGTCGTTAATCGTCTTCAGGATTCCCGACTGGGAAGGGCTTGGATTGCGTTACGTGAAGATGAAATCGCCTGTCAGGCCATGGGGATTGACAAAAGAAAAACTAAACTTGTCGCTTTTTCACTTGGCGCTTTCTGGGCTGGAGCTGTGGGGGTGATATTTGCGGCTAAAACAACTTTTATCAACCCTGCCAGTTTCACTTTTCTTGAGTCGGCGATAATTCTTTCCATTGTCGTACTTGGCGGAATGGGTTCAATTATTGGTGTTATCCTGGGCGCATTTATCCTGATACTTATGCCTGAATATTTACGTGCATTATCCGAATATCGTATGCTTGCCTTTGGTGCAATTCTTGTCTGTATGATGATATTCAGACCCCAGGGTATGATAGCAAATATTCGGCGCACCTATAAAATTGATAAAAATCAAATAGATCATTTGGCAAAAAAATGACGAATACAATATTAAGTGTCAATAATCTCACCATGGACTTTGGCGGGATTCGGGCCTTAGATTCCCTTGATCTTGACGTTAATGAAGGTGAGATTGTAGCCGTAATAGGCCCCAATGGTGCGGGGAAAACAACTTTTTTTAATTGTATAACCGGTATCTACTTGCCTACTTGCGGTGATGTTTTTATTACCCCACCCGGCAGCGACAAAAAAAACAGTATCATTGGTCTAAAGCCCAATCAGGTCACGGAAAAAGGGCTTGCCCGAACTTTTCAGAATATTAGATTATTTCAAAAGATGACGGTTCTTGAAAATGTTATGATCGGCCGACACTGTCGAACAAAGGCCTTTATCTTTGGGGCGATATTCAGAACCAGGAGTACGGTTAGGGAAGAAAAATCCATTATCGATGTCAGTTATAAAATTCTTGAAAAGATGGGTCTTGCCGATTACGCCAATGAATTTGCAGAGAATTTACCCTATGGCGCGCAACGGAGACTGGAAATAGCCCGAGCACTGGCAACGGAGCCTCTCCTTCTCCTTCTTGATGAACCTGCTGCCGGAATGAATCCACAGGAAACGATGGATCTTGACGTTTTAATAAAAGAAATTGCTAAAGAAGGGCAATCAATTCTTCTTATTGAGCACGATATGAAACTGGTAATGAGTCTGTCTGATCGTATTTTTGTTATGGATTATGGAAAAAAAATTGCCCAGGGCAATCCCTTGGAAATCCGTAATAATCAAGCCGTAATTAAGGCTTATCTTGGTGAGGAAGTCGATGCTTAAGTTGGAAAACGTACAGTCAGGATACGGCAATAAACTTGCGATCAAAGACGTATCCATCGAGATAAAAAAAGGTGAAATAATCACCCTTATCGGTGCCAATGGCGCAGGAAAAAGTACCACCTTAATGACCATATGCGGTGTGGTACCATGTCGTTCAGGGTCGATTACTTTTCAGGACCAGGAAATCCAGGATATGGATCCGGAGGGGATCGTTAACCTTGGCATTTCCCAGGTTCCCGAGGGGCGACATATTTTTCCTGAGCTAACCGTTAAAGAAAACCTTGATATGGGTGCATTTCTAAGAAATGATAAAGAGGAGATTAGAAAAGATATTGAATACATGTTCTCTCTTTTTCCCATATTGGCTGAGAGGAGAAATCAGGAAGGGGGCACTCTCAGTGGTGGCGAGCAGCAGATGCTCGCCATGTCCAGGGCGTTGATGGCAAAACCGAAGGTGTTGTTACTCGACGAGCCGTCTATGGGCCTTGCGCCGCTTGTAATTAAACAGATTTTTGAAATTATCAGACAAATAAATAAAGAATCGAATACAACCATATTTCTGGTGGAACAAAACGCCAATCAGGCCCTGCATGTTGCTGATCGCGCCTATGTTATGGAAAACGGAATGATCAGTTTTTCCGGAGACGCAAAAGAAATGCTGAAAAACACCAATATTCAGAAATCGTATCTCGGTATTTGATTATTTCCAATCCATTCATTATTTTATATTTTTATGTTGTTATGAGCAAACTAAGGACTGGTGTGATCGGCGTCGGATATTTAGGACGTTTTCATGCGCAAAAGTATTCGTCAATAGATGGTGTAGAGCTGGTTGGTGTAGCCGATCGCAATTTGATGCGCAGCAAGAGTGTAGCCGAAGAGTGTAAATGCAGATCATTCCATAGTTACAAAGAGTTATTGAAAAATGTTGATGCTGTATCTGTGGTTGTTCCGACCTGCGATCACTTCGGTGTAGCCCGTGATTGTATTAATGCAGGGGTTGACGTCCTCCTTGAGAAGCCGATGACGGTAACCGTTGCCGAGGCAAATAACCTCGTTGCCGGAGCCAGGGAAAATAATCTTATCTTACAAATAGGCCATTTGGAGCGTTTTAATCCTGCGGTTATGGCCATGAAATCGTATCTTACTAGCCCAATTTTTATTGAAAGTAGAAGGGTATCAACTTTTAAAAAACGAGGGGCCGATGTTGATGTTGTGTTGGATCTTATGATTCATGATATTGATATCATACTTAATATAGTAGATTCGCCAATTAAATTAATCCATGGTGTCGGTGTTGCTGTTGTAACTGATAATAGTGATATAGCCAATGTCAGGTTAATATTTGAAAATGGTGCCAGCGCCAATATATGCGCCAGCAGAATAGCTGCAAAGAGTATTCGTAAAATGCAGATTTTTCAGCCTGATTCAACCATCAGCATAGATTTTGCTGATAAAAAAATTATTACGGCCCCCCTTTTCAACAGTCCTGATAATGAAGAGCCCAACCGAAATGTTAAAATACAAACTTTTGCAGAAAGTGATGCCTTGCAAGCCGAAATTTTCGCATTTACAAAACATGCAATTGAACGGACAAGGCCTACGGTCTCCGGTGTCGAGGGGCAGAAGGCCCTAGGTGTTGCCCTTGAGATTATCGATCAGATAAAAAACAATCAAGATAAGCCGATTTTTAAAGATTTTCAAAAATTATCCTGACAATAATGGAACATAATATCATGGTTGTCGCCGGGGAGGCTTCAGGGGATCTCCACGGGGCAAATCTTGTTCGAGCTCTAAAAAATATTAGAACCGGACTTACTTTTTGTGGTATGGGTGGTCCGGAACTTAATTCGGCGGGGGTTGAACTACTGTTTGATGCTGAGAAAATTGGCGTTGTCGGCGTTGTTGAAATTATTTTTCATCTCAAGGATATATTATTGGCCAGGGCTGTCCTCCGCAATCGTTTGAAAAATACTCCCCCCGACCTTCTTATTCTTATCGATTTCCCCGATTTTAATCTAATGCTTGCCAAACAGGCAAAAAAACTTGGCATTCCCGTATTTTATTATATAACACCCCAGGTATGGGCCTGGCGATCAGGTAGGGTTAAAACCATACGGGAAAGGGTGGACAGTATCGGCGTTATTTATCCTTTTGAGGAAAAATTTTTCCGTGAACGTGGCGTTGCCGCACATTACGTCGGCCATCCACTTTTAGACTCGGTGGCAACCACACTCTCCAGGAAAGATTATCTGCAACAACTGGGGATACAACCCGGGGTAAGGTGCATAGGCTTGTTGCCCGGCAGCAGGCAACGGGAAATAAGTTCACTTTTACCCGAATTTCTCAAGGCAGCTCGTCTGCTGCAAAGTCATTTTTCGGAAAAATTTGTCTTTTTTATTCCCATAGCACCAACTATCTCCATGGACGATTTGAAAGGGGCAGGAATTGATTCCTTTCGACAAAACCTTGATATTCGTATTATCACAGAAGAAAGATATGAAATGATGACCGCATGTGACGCAGTGGTCACAGCTTCCGGGACGGTTACCCTGGAGTTAGCAATCTTGGGTGTTCCGATGGTGGTTACTTATAAATTATCTCAACTCACATATCTTGCGGGCAGGATGCTGATCAAACTGGATTATTTTTCCCTGGTAAACCTTATTGCAGGTGAAAAGGTGGTCCCTGAACTTTTGCAACATGAGGTGACCGCCGAGAATATTGTTCGGCAACTATTACCCATTCTTGACAACGAAGAAAAAAAGAGAGGGATCAGGGAGGCCCTGGCAGGGGTTAGGGATCAACTGGGTGGCGACGGGGCATCCGCAAAAGCCGCTCAAATTGCCCTGCGGCTTTTGCCTAAATAAAAAAAGTATTACTTCAACCGGTTGCCTTCGCTATAATAGGTTAATCCCTGTGTATCTGTTTCCATAACGGTCACACTTAAAAGGGAATATCTGTCACTTTGCAACATTGGTGCGACTTCACTGAAAATGAATTGGGCAATATGTTCAGATGAAGGGTTTACTTCCTGGAAATAGGGCAAGGTATTCAAGTCATGGTGGTCGAGTTTATCGATTACTTCTCCCACAATTTTTTTAAGTATTTTAAAATCAATACCCATTCCACACGCATCAAGTTCAGTGGCCCGTACGGTTACCTCGACCTTCCAGTTATGACCATGGGGGTTTTCACAGTCCCCTGGATAATTTCTCAGGTGATGTGCGCCAGCAAAATGTGTTTTTATAAATATATCGAACATGTTAATCTCCTATTGATGTGATGACTCAACAAGGATAACATATATCCAATGCTATTGGCAGAGTAATAAAACATCTTTTCAACTGTCAGCTGTTTTAACATAACCAGCATGGCTGGACCAAATTATAAGAACACAGCCACAACCAAAAATGAAAGCGACTCAAGAGTGAAACCACTTTCATATAAATCCCATGGAAGACCTAATTACCGAAGATACACTTTTTGACGGCGATCTAATTATTCTCCAAAATAATTCAGGTTATCGTTTTTCTGTTGATTCCGTCTTGTTGGCACATTTTGTAAAGGTACGTGGTAAAGACAAAATTTTAGATTTGGGCTGCGGTTGCGGGGTTATTGCTATGATTATCCTCTACAGGCACGGGGCTGTAGTTCAGGAAGTTTCAGGAATTGAAATTCAGCCGTCGCTTGTGAAACTGGCCCGGTTAAATTATGCCGGAAATAATTTTGGCCAATATGGAGATATCAGACAAGGAGATGTTAAAACCATTCTCCAACTTATCGCCTCCGAATCATACGATAAAATCGTATGCAATCCCCCGTTTTATACAAGTACCAGTGGCAGAATGAACAAAAATAACGAGGCCAATATTGCCCGCCACCAAGTAGCCGGAACATTACGCGATTTTCTTACTGCTTCCGCTTTGGCCGTGAAAAACAGAGGTGAAGTTTCCATTATTTATCCGGCGAAATATATGGCCGAATGCATTATCACCGGCCATGAGGTGAACCTTGAGGCCAAAAGAATTCAACTTATCTACTCCTATCCCCATGAGCAAAAATCAGCTAAACTCGTTCTTATTCAATATATAAAAAATGGGGGTAGGGGAACTGAAAATTTAATACCTTTTTATGTTTATAGTAAAAAAAACGGGTCGTTTTCCCATAAAATGCAAAATCTTTACAAAGGACGTGCAAACCGGTAGACTCGGTTGCATGTCTGTGCATCTTCAGGCTGGAGTTACACTTGAATAGTATAAAATTTGCTCAATGCAGTTGAGTTTTGAGTATGTTAGGAGCCGGTCTTTAGAAAAACCAGGTTATATTGAAATGGTAGCCATATGCTCTCTAAAGTATCAAGTTGTGCCGTTTTAGGTATAGATGGCCAGATTATTCAGGTTGAAGTTGATATTACGCCGGGGTTGCCAACATTTTCCACCGTTGGTTTGCCCGATAATGCAATTAGAGAAAGTAAGGACAGGGTAAAGGCCGCCATTAAGAATTGCGGTTATGAATTCCCAAACAAAAGAATAACCGTAAATCTTGCTCCCGCCGACATCAGGAAGGAAGGGCCAGGCTTTGATTTGCCCATAGCCGTCGGCATACTGGAATCATCTCAAACACTAGATATAAACAACAGTGGACGTTACTGTATGGTGGGTGAACTTTCACTGGGTGGTGGCGTACATAGGGTAAGTGGTATACTGCCGATGATATTGGCTGCCAAGGAACATCAATTCAAGGGGATAATTATTCCCAGCGATAATAATGATGAAGCGGCCATTGCCCCACCTGGAATTGATATCATCCCCGTTACCTCTTTACCCCAGGTTGTGGAATTTTTATCCGGCATATCCGATACGGATCTACTCACCAGGTTTTCACACACTAGTCTCGTTTCGAAAAATATTTATAATGTCGATTTCAGAGAAATTAAGGGACAGCACCACGCCAGACGTGGTTTGGAAATTGCTGCTTCGGGGGGGCATAATATCCTTATGAAGGGGCCACCTGGCTCCGGCAAAACCATGTTGGCAAAAAGATATCCAACCATTTTACCGGAAATGACACTTGCCGAAATCATTGAAACTACTCAAATTTATTCCATTGTGGGCAAGGGTGGCAGCAAAAATGGTGTTTACGCAAATCGACCTTTTCGGGCACCGCACCATACAATTTCAGATGCCGGTTTAATAGGCGGAGGGAGTGTTCCCAAGCCGGGGGAAGTTTCGCTTGCCCATAACGGTGTTTTGTTTCTCGATGAATTACCGGAATTTAAAAAACATGTCCTGGAAGTCCTTCGGCAACCATTGGAAGAAGGGGAGGTGACAATCGCCCGTGCCAATATGACTCTCTGTTTCCCCGCTCGTTTTACGCTTATTGCTGCCATGAATCCATGTCCCTGTGGATTCCATGGAGATCGGCTGAATAGTTGCAACTGTCGCTCAAATGAAATCCGAAAATATGAGGCGAGAATTTCCGGTCCGCTTTTGGACAGGATAGATTTACATCTTGAAGTTGCCGCCCTTGATTATTCAGAAATGTCCGGTACAACCAAGGGGGAATCTTCACAACAGGTAAAAGAGCGTGTCGATGCAACACGCCTTATACAAGAGAATCGTTTCATTGCAGACAACGGAGTGTATTGCAACGGACAAATGGATAGCAAGCTGGTTGAAAAATATTGTGTTCTTGAAAAAAATTCATCAAAACTATTGGAAAAAAGCGTTGTTAAACTCGGCCTTTCAGCGAGGGCATACCATCGAATCTTAAAAATATCACGAACCATAGCGGATATGGCTGGATCAGAGCATATTTTATCCGCCCATGTTGCTGAAGCCATACAGTTTCGGCGTCTGGATAAATAGAACCTTAACCGTAAAATACGGTTATCAATGGCTTGGAATGTTTTTTCTAAAAAAAGCCTACGCCATTGATATCCAAAATTTTTAACCGCATTGCCAATTGCAAAATTAAGGTAGAAGTGTAGCTTTTGTTGCGGAAACAGCGTGCTGCGTCATAAATTTTTTTTGGAAGCGTTATGAAAGAGAATACATTTATTGCTTGCGCGGCTTTTGTAATGGTTGTGCTTTACCTGTTGGTTTATCGTATTCATCCGCATGAATACGGTGAAATGGCGAGGTTTGTGGGCGACGACGCACTTATCTATTTTGAACAACATGATAAAACGGATTGGCTTGACAGATTTACAACGAGTCGTTTCGGCAAAAGGCTGGCTGATATAAAGTTTAATAAAACCTGTAGCAAAATTGGATTATCCGCCTCTTTTTGTAAAAAAACCGAGCATATACTTTCCAGCCTTAAGAAGCCTGAATATAAAAATTTTGTAAAACAAATACTTGGCGAAAAAATTGTTGTTGCCGTCCTGCCGCCTCTGAAAAGTCGATCTTATGAAGATCCCATAGAATTTATAAAATTAAACAGTCTGCTTATTGCGCAACCACGACAAAAAATAACCGAAACGCAGGTCAATATATTGGCTACTTACCCGGTATTACATGGTGCAAAAGTTATAAGCGTCCAATACGGTAACCATAAAATTTATCGTATCCTCGCCGAAAACATGAAACTTTTTATGGTGAGTATCGATGGTTTTCTAATTATCGGCTCCAATGAATATATTTTGCGACACAGTATAGATCTCTATGACGCTCAAACATCTACACTGGCGCAAAGTAAAATATTTATGACGATGAAAGAGAGTTTTAAAAAACCCACCCGATTTTTTTATATTCCCGTGGATCATCTTAGAACATTTCTGACAAAGACCACGGAACATCTTGATTTCGGGTATAAAAAGATATTTTTAAAGGAATTGAAAACCACTGCCGGATTTAAAAATTTTGCCTACGGCGCATGGCAAATGAAACACCAGGTAAACGATAAAATCGTAGTTCAATACGATAGATCATCCATTAACAGGCTTGTTGCAAAACACTTTGCTACGCTTCCATCCAAATGTTCCATGTTTTCACTTATTTCGGAAAAACCGATAATGTATTACTGGTCAAATAGTTTTAATTTCCATCATTTTTTGCCATATATTAAGGGAAAAGATTCTTTTATCGCAAAGAGCGGCTTCTTAGCACAATTGGAAGTTGCAGCCGGTATGAGTTTGGACGATTTTTTCACCCTGCTAGGCAGAGAAGTCAGTTTTGTAATGGAGTCGGGAAATGTAGACGAAGGTTTACCCATCCCCACCCTGGTTATTTTTATTAAAAGTAGTGATATTCTCAAAATACGATCAACATTTGAGAAAATTCTCTTAGCCCACGATACTGTTATGATAAAAAAAAGGTATGGACCGTTACTCTATTTCTACTGGGCCCAATCCCTTCATGACGGTTTGCAGCTGATATATGGTTTCTGGGGAAATAAGTTGATTCTTAGCAATAGTTCAAAATTATTGAGAAAAGTTGCCGATAGAAGTATTGCGGGAAAGACACTGTTTGATTATCCCGTTATGAAAAAATTAAATCCCGGTATTCAATTTGATAATAACTCCATTACCTACACAAAAAACGGTGAAATTTTTCAAATAGTGAGGCGTTCGTTAAACCTTATTGCCGCCGCCGTTGCTGTTCAGGATCGTGAAAAAGCATTTAAATTGCGCACAATTATAGAAGAAATTATCACACCCTTTATGGATGGGGCCAAGATGTATGATACAAGTGTAACCAGAAGTTTTTTTTCCGATGGTCAAGTAGTGATAGAGACCAGAACATTAGTAAAAGATAATCATTTGCCGTAAAAGGAATAGCGATGCAGACAATTGTAGCTGAATTAAGAAATATTATCCCTTTTAAAAAAACAACGGAAATAGGTGATATTGTTTTAATAACCGCCAAAAAGCCACAGATGTTGGTCTATGCATTTGTAAATAACATAGAAAGAGACAACAGTCGAAAAGATGAATGGTGGCACGTTCATATGACGTTGTTTTCGGTTCCCTTGCAAAAAATAACCTGGACCTTGAGGACAGAACAGATGACCGGTGATGAAATCTTTACCATGGGCGGGGAAGAAAGGTTTGTACAGGCTGTTGATATTTCCAAACACGGTCAACCAGTCAAACAAAAACTTAAAACAAAAACACCGATAAAGAAGAAAAAGGGACTAAAGAGGGTTAAATAGCAACGGACTTCCCACTTCCTGCAGGATATGAAAAAAACGATTAGATAGATTATAAGGGGCGCTGCTTTATGATCGTTAAATATTGATTTGAAAAGGTCAATGTTATTAAATTAATAACAAAAACAACAAAAATGATGTGTAAAGTCCTGTTCCAGCTTTGGGGGTTGTCTGCAGACAAGCCCTAAAGGATGGGTTTACGGCATCCCCCGGACAAGGTTGGAACAGGACTCAAACCTAAGTTAATGACATTGAATTACAAGTATATAAATCAGGTTACGTACTGTTTTAAGACAACCCTTCACTAAATCTTATTATTAACGACTGCCGATTTGTCTCCAGGCGGCGGTAACTAATATTGGCTGATTTATCCAGCATAATTTTGGAAGCTTTTACCTGATCTGTGTCTTTATATTTATCCGATAAATAAATTATTTCGCCGATACCCGCCTGGATTATAACCTTCGTACATTCATTACAGGGAAACAGACCGACATAGATCCTGCATTTTTTTAAATCCGTCGAAATAGCATTTAGCACTGCATTTAATTCTGCATGGCAGACATATGGATACTTGGTTTCCAAAAACGGCCCCTCTCTTTGCCACGGTAAATCATCATCTGAACATCCCAAGGGAAAACCGTTATAGCCCACACCAACTATTTTATTGGCCTCGTTAGCAACACAGGCACCTACCTGGGTGTTGGGATCTTTGCTTCGTTGGGCAGACAGGAGGGCGACGGCCATAAAATATTCGTCCCAGGAAATATAAGATTGTCGTTTCATATTCACCCTTTTTCTTTTATGCAATACTTTTTCCTCTTTTTACGCCAGGTGTTGACCCCACGAATTGTATCGGTAAATTTTTTAATAGTTTGATAAAACAGTTTACCACCGACTTCTGCAATATTCCAACGATCAGCGCTAGGGATAATAAAAAACTGCTTACTCCTGGCCCCGCTGAAGGATTGTATTTTTTCCGCCTGACCAACAGGAATAAGATCATCGGCTGCACCGTGAAAAATAATTGTGGGCAGCTTTATCATTTCCATTTTAGTCAGGGTATCAAAACCATCTCTTTCACTAATATCAGGCTGATTAATATTTATGCCCAGGGATTTCAGGTAAACGGGAAAAGAGTTAATACCGCTTTCAATAATCATCCCTTTAATAAATCCGCTAAACCTTAAGGCTGCTTCAACAGCGCAGAACGAACCGAGGGAGCGGCCCATTACAAATATGTCACTGTTATAGTTTTTATCGTCTAAATATTTTTTAATATCGGCGATAATCTTTACACCATTGTCAAATATGACTGGTAAAGCATCCTCTATATCCTCGTTATCATGATTTCGGTATGCTACAAAAAGCAGATTAAACTCAAATTCACGGAACATCTTCAAACGTTGTGCAAATGAGGTAAATGATTCATTTTCAGCTGGGAAATAAAGTAAAACCGGAGATTCTGCAGAAAAATGCTGCAGATAGCAGGCTACTTTTTCCCCGTCGTCGAGGTGAAATAAAACTTTTTCAACGTTATCCGGTAATTGTCGGATATCTTCGTTATTAAAGGGTTTAAAAATATTTTTGATTATAGCCGGTTGATTAAATTTTTTTAAATTGTCCATTATAAATTAAGATAATCGAAAACGGTATGGGAAAAGAAAAAAATGAGTATTCCCTATGAGATATCGGGAAAATCCACATGGAGAAAAATGAGGATGTAAATCTAAAAAAAGGGGACCGCAAGTACGGCCCCCTTTTTGTAAAGAAAAATCTTATATACGGGATATGAAAAAATAAATTGCACCGTTAAGTTAATACGTTATAAGTATTTCACTAACACCGGAAATGACCAGTAAGCAGGTATAAATGCCTCTGCAATTTCTCGCATATTACTCAGCCTCCAAAAATAAGAATCAGAGGAGTTTAAATTAACGCAGACAAGCTGCAAGTAAGTGCCTTGTTTCTTTTATGAACCCGCTAAGTTGAACATTACCTTTATTTTCTTGTTTTTCTTTACGGGTTTTATGGAGTAAGTAAATAAATGGGGTGAGCGAGGGGACTTGAACCCCCAGCCTCCTGGGCCACAACCAGGTGCTCTAACCAATTGAGCTACGCCCACCGCAGTTCGACGTCTATCAAAAAACGAGTCCCTGTATAACCGTTCAGCTATCCTTTTGCAAGAGTAAAATTTGTTTTACAGATTGTTCACATTAAAGGGGTAGTTTTATACGGGCAATTGCCCAGACCATGGAATGCCCTGGAATTTCCAATGTTGGAACAACTTTAAAATAGTTGCCTATTCAGGCAACGCATTATAGAAAAAAATTCTAAAGTACGGCTCCGCAAGAAGACGCACGCCGGGCAACCTGTGTTTAACGGGGGCATAAAAAAAGATGCTCCTAAAATTTAATTTTACAGAACATACAGTTCTTTGCCTGGGCTTTAATGATTTCCGAACAATTGGGACATTCCTTTTTATAGTTTCTTTTCAGCATGGCGACTATTGCCAAATTAACCTTGTTTTCAAAATCCGCATCTCGAAAAGTATGGTTTCGTAGGGGGTCAATACATGTTAGATCTTTTATTTCATTTAGTTTTGCCAGAGCAAGCAGCCGGGATGACCTGGATGCGGCCTCGTCAAGTAATAACGTTAGTATATGTTCCAATTTTTTCTCTTCACCATCGCTTTTAAGATACTCTTCCGCTTCTTTTTCTTTTTTATAACGCGTATTCTGCGCGAGTAAATCATTTTTGTCTATAATCGATCCTTTAAAGGCATCGCTATTTCCGACCATCATGCAGTTTCCTTCTTTACTTCCCGGCAGTTCCATATATCTGTATGAAGCATGGTGGCCATATTGATTTTCAATCTGTTCCCAACCGTTAAGAAACAAGGAACAGTTATCGTTAAGACAGATAAAGAGTACATCCGAACCCCAGCCCAAGCCATCGCCGACATGAATGGCGGGGGCTTCACAGCAGGACATTGGTTTTTGACAGTGGGGGCATATCTTTTCTTCATCTAAGTAGCTTAAATCACGAGACAACATAAGAACTCCTTAAAATGCTATTATATATTTTAAAAATCCCAAAAATTCATACAATTACCAGGTAACCGGCATGGCTGGAGCAAATTATCAGGTCACAGCCACAACGAACAGTGAAAGCGACTCAAGAGTGAAACCACTTTTATATAAAAATACTATCTTTTACATATTTCTCATACTGGGGCGGCTTAAAAGATCATCAACTGCCTTTGCCTGTTGCATCCGGGACTGTAAAAAAGATGATGGCAAATATGCAGTATTGGTTCGCATAATATTAGACAATTTATCAATATTCCCATCTTCGGCAAGATCGATTGCCTTCAATAGATTTTTGGCAAAACTTCTTACAATCTTTCTTCCCTCTCCTCCGGTCGCCATAATCTCCGCATAGGTACGGGGGTTTTGGTTATGCACACGGGCCATCGCCAGAATACCATAGAGGGATGTGAGGGTGGAGTGACTAACCATATCGTTACAATCAATTTTATGTTCACTAAGGGTCATTGCCAGAGCAACTGATATGGTGGTCGGTAATTTTTGACCAATTCCCATGAGAGTATCGTGTTTTTTGGCATCATCCTGGAATATTTCGGCGCCATGTTTATATAAAAACGCTTCGAATTCACTACAAAAACTGCCGCTTCTTGGTGTACGAACAACGGAAGCATTTTTATCCTTCATGGTAAGGGTCTGGGGACCCCATAAATTATGGACAAACATAACTTCA
>CAZQOD010000036.1:0-5634 GCA_964594945.1 uncultured Desulfopila sp. | reverse complement strand
CAAGAGCGGTACTTATTGTTTTTTCCGATTCACCGGCGAGGAGAATCAGGGCTTGACCATCCTGGAGTATCGGCCCATATTTTTTAATGACATCTGAAGTTACGGAAATCGGAACACAAATTATAACAACATCCACCTGGCGAATCATTTGTTCAGGAGAGAGTTCCGTTGACCTGCCGGTAATAAAGGTGGAGTACCCTTCATGCTGAAGACGTTCGGCAAACCAGGTACTCATTTTTCCGCTGCCGATAAAGCCAAATGATTTTATCTTTTTAACACGCATATCAACGCGGGGAAAAGAACCTAGGATTTTTAGGGACGATTCTTCCTGGATTACTGAATGCTCGATTGCGTACAAGGCATCATTTATTATCGGATCGTCGCTGTGACCTTCGATCTCGAGATAAATCTGTAATTTTTGAGTTTTGATATCATTTTCTGATTGCAGATCGAGGATATTTATGCCACGCCGGGTAAATTCACCAAGAATATCGGCCAACATTCCCACCCGATCCCTCAAGGGTCGAGTGATCATGGCCAAAGCGTCGTAACCGGTTCTGGTGGCAATTTTTTTTCCGATAACCGCAAAGCGCGTACGATTATGGGAAACAACTTCCCTGGCTACCAGAGAAAAATCATGTTTTTTTAAAAGAGATTCACTGTCTATCACCGCCCAATCCAGTTGTTTTTTCTCTTTAATGGAAACCATTGCGCTTTCAATATCCTGGACTGCCATCAATGTTGCCTGTGGATAATTTTTTTCTATAAATTCCTCACATTGTCTAAATACAGAATGTTTACCAACTATGGTTGTCACGGTAATATTGTTTCCAGATGACTGTGAAACAGGTATACCCAGGGAAAGGTGTATTGGCAGTACCACATTGTCAACCCAATATGCCTGGTTCATTTTCGCAATCAATCTAAAATATTCTTTAACCTCGCCTTCCCTGGTATTGTAGACGGGCACAAGGGCAAAATGCACCACTCCTTTTGAAAACGCCTCCATTACGTCTGCGATACGATTAAAAATTGCAATATCAGCTTTTGCCGAATATTGAAGAGCTGCCTGATAACTGTCCGAGCCGATGGGCCCCAGGGTGGCAATGGATATCATACTTGAAAACCCCTCAGCTGGTTTCAATAAATCAATACTTAAATCTCAACGTTATTAACTTAATAACAAAATGATATGTAAAATACTGTTCTGAACAAGGTCGGAACAGTATTTTGAATCTTAAGTTAGTGACATTGACTTAAATCTTATACTCAGAATGATTCACATTTGGCGGTAGTTTTTATAAACCCCGTTGCAAATGTACCATTCTAATATTATTAAGCAACTCTTTCTGGCAACGCTTATGAATTACAAAATTTGCTTATCAGCCAGGCCAAAAAAAAAGGCGGGAAAGAGTGAAAACTCTTTCCCGCCTTAACGTAACAAGAAAGCTCAGTGGATTTTACGGCCACAATAACTGGTTATATATCCAACCCACCGTACCGCTGCTATGTTTAACCTTCGTCCACTTTCCTTTACGACTCAGTCTGGTCAAAACCACGCCCCGTTCTACATCAGCGACAACTGAATCACCGGTTGACGGACCCGAGCGCATATTAACGCTCTTTTTTGCTTTTACAATAACGGTATTGCATTTCTTTACAATGGACTTGTGGATCCAACCGGAATCATTTTCAAAATCTGACACCCGGTACCAATCCCCCTGTTTTTTTACAATTTTTAACGGATAACCTTGAAAAAGTTCCATTGATATCGGGGCCTTTGTATTAGGGCTCGTCCGTACATTGGCATTATCGGCGGTAACTGTAAGGTATTTTGCAGCAAACGCCGGGGTTGAACTGAGAAGACAAATAATTCCAAGAACGAGGATTTTTTTAAGTTGTAGTTTCATGTTTTTTCAGTAATCAAGTTATTTTGTTCTGGTTAATGAGCATGTTACACCGCCATTAATCACTTTCGTCTACCTCTGTATAGCATTATTACAGACTCAAGTCAAATGCATTAAGGTCTGAAAAATTTGTAGTTAGGATAGATGTGAATCCTCTGATTGTACAGGGTTATTCATGAAAATGCAGACATTTTTTTTCCATATCCATAATGGTTTTAGCGCCCAAGGGAAGAGTCAGGTTTTGTGGACAATGGCCACAGGGAATATTCCCCCATACAGGGAATTTCCATCCCCCGCATATTTCAAGGACCCTATCCCATATTAATTGTAAATAATTAAGTTTTTCCGAACATTTTGCCGATATCGAAAAAGAAAAATCTCCCAGGAGTAACCCCTTGATATCATTAAATTTACCAGCAAATGACAGTTGAGTCAACATGCGATCGATTCGGTAGAATGGTTCATTGGTATCTTCGAGGAATACGATTGAGCCACTCCAATTAAAATCATAGCGGGTACCTAGCAGCGAGACCAGACTTGAAAGGTTGCCGCCAATAAGGGGCGCACTTGTTGTCCTGCTCCCCTTTAATATTTCAAACTGAAAAAATTCCAGTGGTGAAGTCCACTGTCCCGTCAAACACTGCTGATATCTCTTTTGGGCAGGAATTGTTGCATCTCCAAGCGTGGTGAGGACCGGACCGTGCATGGAGATCAACCCGACCCGGTTAAACAGGTAATTCTGCAAAATTGTAATATCGGAAAAACCAAACAATAATTTGGGGTTTTCTATTACCTGGTTAAGATTGATTTTATCAATTATCCTAACGCAACCATAGCCGCCTCTGAGCGCAACAAGTGCTTTAGTCTCGGGGTCTTGCCAAGAGCTGTTAAACTCATGACCACGTTTAATATCATTATCGGAAAAAGCACCACTGCCCGGCCAAAGATTCTCTGGGTAAGATACTTTAAATCCCATTTTATTTAGTATTTTCACACCGTTCATAAATATATTCTTATCGGGCAGCTGCCCTGCAGGTGCGATAATAGCGATAGTATCCCCAAACTTTAATGGTGGGGGATAGAGGGGAGAGACCATTATAATACAACCTTATTGTATATATATTGCAAACCTTTAAGGGTAAGTAGCGGGTCTATACTTTCTATTGACGTTGTAAATGGTGCGATAATTCCCGCCATTCCACCGGTTGCCATTACCGTAAATTTTTCCGTTGACGATGCAGTCATTTCCTGCCTTATTTTCTCTACAAAACCATCTATCATCACGCCATAACCGTGCAATATGCCGCTTTTCATGGCATGAACAGTCGATTTACCGATAATTCCGGCGGGTGCTTCCGATACGTCAATATGTGGGAGCTTTGCAGTTTTATTGGCCAAGGCATCAAGGGAAATTGCAATACCGGGTAATATGGCCCCTCCAAGATATTCACATTTTTCCGTGACACAATCAAAAGTTATTGCCGTACCGAAGTCGATGATAACCTGTTTGCAGTTGTTTATACGCCATGCTGCGATGGCATTAACCAAGCGATCGGCACCGACATCGCCGGGATTATCAAGAGCCACCGATATTAATTTTGCCACCTTATTTACCTTTACCGTAAAGGGTGGCTGGGTAAACCCCTGGGAAAAGTGCTTATTACAGCAGTCAACCCAGGCAGTTTCCAAGGTGGGGACAACACTTGAGATAATAACACCGGAAATATTATCCTTATCAATACCGGCAAGTTTAAAAAGTGCAGTATAGTTAATTGCCAACTCATCAGCTGTGCTTTTTGCGTTTGACTGTAACCGCCATTCGGCTATAAGTTGATTATTATCGTACATACCTGTTACGGTATGGGAATTGCCGATATCAATGACAAAAAACATATTCACCGTCCATAAATTAATGATAAAAAAACAATGTAATTAACTTAATAAGAAAATGATGTGTTAAGTACTGTTTTTAACCTTGATCGGGATGTTTGCAGACAAGCCCCGGAGATCGCCTGAGAGCATATCCAAAAGTAACCAGCATGGCTGGATCAAATTCTAAGGCCAGAACCACAACGAACAATGGAAGTGACTCAAGAGTCAAAGTCTTGGAAAACACGTTCATAAAAAAATAAAAAAGTGGTTATGGGTTTTATTTAAGAGCCGGGATATTATATTAGACCTAAATTCTATAATTGACAAGTTCGGAGTACTTGCCGACTGTCAAAGATGTGGAGCGGAGAAGGGGATATCAAGGCAGCAGCCATATGGTTGTGATAGAATTTATCAAGCGCTTCTCTCTAGACCAGGTAGTGCAGACTGCAAAATATCTTATTTTAAAACGGCTTACTTAAAAATAATAATAATGTGAAACCCATGAGTAATAAAGTAGAAAGAAGGGGGAGTTACCGAAAGAAAAAGATAGGCGAATATATTTGCCATTGCTGTAAAAAAAAGCAGGAATTCTGCTGGAGTTGCCCCTGTGGCTTTATGATCTGCAAAGAATGTTTTGAAGATAATAAGTGGGGGATAAGTAATGGTCCCACCTGGATATGTCCGGATTGTGAACGAATTCGCATGATGTAAAAATTGAATAGTGGGTTCATATCCGTTTGTTGAGCACAGATTTTTAAATTCGTCAGTGTTGTTGCTTATTCAGTTTAAATGCAATAATATGCCCTGTTGTAAATCATTTATCACTTGACCGGTATTATAAATTATGAAAGTATCTACGCATAGTTACGACGAAAGTAAAATTAAAACCCTAAGCTCTCTCGAACATATCCGCAAACGCCCTGGCATGTATATTGGTCGTTTGGGCGATGGTTCGAATCAAGACGATGGTATTTATATTTTGCTAAAGGAGATTGTCGATAATGCTGTTGATGAATTTATCATGGGAGCCGGAAAGAGGATAAATATTTCCATAAGTGAAAATGGGTATGTTAAGGTTAGGGATTTTGGCAGAGGTATTCCCCTGGGCAAACTCGTCGACTGTGTTTCCATTATCAATACCGGCGCCAAATATAATACCGAGGTTTTTCAATTTTCAGTCGGTTTAAACGGAGTGGGTACCAAGGCGGTTAATGCCTTATCTGAAACATTCACTGTTACCTCTGTCCGAGATAATAAATTTGCCAGGGCAAAATTTACAAACGGTAAACTCATAGAACAGGAAGAGGGCGAAAGTACTGAAAAAAACGGAACCGCCATTGAGTTCATGCCATCTAATAGCATGTTCCCTGATTTTAAATTTGATCCCACTTTTATAGAAAAAAGATTATGGCGATACGCATATCTCAACGCGGGCCTGAAAATATATTATGAGAACAATCTCTATTATTCTGCAAACGGTCTCCTGGACCTTCTTGAAAAAGAGTTGGATAGCAGCAATCTCTATCACCCCATCTACTATAAAGATCAGACACTTGAGTTTGCCTTCGCACATACCGATACCTTCGGGGATTGTTATTATACCTTTGTTAACGGCACCTACACAAGTGAAGGAGGTACTCATCTTTCAGCATTTCGCGAAGGTATTCTGAAGGGAATAAACGAATATGCTAACAGGAAGTTTGTTAATACGGATGTTCGGGAGGGGATTATAGGAACCCTGGCAATTAAAATAAAGGATCCCGTTTTCGAGTCACAAACCAAAAATAAACTTGGTAATACCGAGGTAAGATCCTGGATTGCCAATACTGTCAAAAATGCGGTTTCCAGTGCATTA
>CAZQOD010000035.1:0-24244 GCA_964594945.1 uncultured Desulfopila sp. | reverse complement strand
AATAGCATTGAATTTAAAATAAATTATTTCCCTCAAATTCATATACAGGATTTTCAAATAGCCATTTTCAGCAGCCTTAGATGGTATGTTGCTTATCAAAACTGGATGCATGATTAAGGTGCTCTTTTATTGCTGCCGGAATATTTTTACTGACTTCCGAGGCATTAAAACCCACGCCGCATTTTTTAAATAAAATATCGGCGGCGCATCCATGTAGGTATACACCGGTTCTGGCCGCATCCAGCGGGCTCATACCCAGTCCCGCCAGGGCACCGATTATGCCGCTGAGCACGTCGCCCATTCCGCCGCTGGCCATACCTGGATTACCACTGGTATTAATAGACGTTGTACCATCTGTACTCGCGATTATGGTTCCCGATCCTTTTAGCACTAATATTGACTCATGTCTTTTATCTGCAAATAAATTACATGCGGTTGTTGCTGCTTCAAGGCGGTGATTTTGTATCTTCTCCACCGGAATATTGAGGAGTCTGCTTAATTCACCCGGATGGGGGGTGAAAATACGAGGTCCCGCTGGTTTAGGCAGTTTCTCACGATTCTTAGCTATTATATTCAGGCCGTCTGCATCAATTATTAGAGGGCATTCAACCGTTCCGTAGAGACGAAGTAGCAATTTTTCCGTCTGTTGCGTAACACCTATTCCGGGACCGACCACCACGGCCTGTTTTTCTTTTAAATTCTTTTTTATAATATTCCAGTCGGAATTTGATAGGGTTCCCAGGCTGTTTGGCAGGGGTATGGTCATGGCCTCGGGAAGGGAAATTTCAAAAATCGTATTCAGCTCCTGT
This sequence comes from uncultured Desulfopila sp., assembly GCA_964594945.1. Taxonomy (GTDB): domain Bacteria; phylum Desulfobacterota; class Desulfobulbia; order Desulfobulbales; family Desulfocapsaceae; genus Desulforhopalus_A. The sequence goes on along the minus strand of CAZQOD010000035.1, from coordinate 23,435 downwards.
GGTGCGCAGAGGCTGACTAAACCGGCTCCGCTTCGCAGGGCTCCTTTGGTCGCCAGTATGGCTGCGCCCGTTTTCCCTTTTGCTCCGGCGATAATAAGGACATGGCCATGGTCGCCTTTGTGGGATGACTTTTTACGGTTAAAAAAGCGCGATGTGGCTTTAAATGTACTGGGAGTAATGAGATGGTTTTTTATTTCTGCTTCGGTAATTACCTCCGGTGGAATGCCGATATCGAGAATTTCCAAGGCGCCAATGCAGGATGTGGAATCGTGTATAAAATGACCTGGTTTGGCGCAGCAATAGGTTACGGTATGATTGGCCCGCACACAGGTGCCCAGAATTTTTCCGGTATCCGCATTGATTCCCGAAGGGATATCCACGGCAATAACCGGTGACTGTACCGCGAAATCCGTCTGGTTTATGAGGCGGATGGTATCGGCGAAATGTCCAGTTACCTCTCTTCCAAGGCCAATGCCAAAAATAGCATCAATAATCGCATAACAGGGGAGTCCTCTTGTTTCCAACTGTTTAAATAGAATTGGGATGGTTTCCACCCGTGCCGAATTATCAATTACGTGAAACGGTAGGCGTAACTTTCTGATTATATTCAAATTAATTGCAGTATCCCCCTGGAGGCTATCGGGGTTTACAAGAAAGAAAAAGATCGGCTGGCAGCCACGTTGGTGCAGGTGCCTGCCAATAACCAAGCCATCGCCGCCGTTATTACCGGGGCCGATAAAAATAAGGGCAAAAGAATCTCGACACGGGCCGATCTTTTGTTCGATAATATTGACAGTGCCGAGACCTGCATTCTCCATCAGGACAACACTGGGTATACCAAAAACCTTGCTGGCCGAGTGATCCAGGTTCCGCATTTCAAGTGCTGTTGGTAATTTCATCACTCCTTCTCCTTATGAATAGTTATTTTTTTTTAATAGTATATCAACTATTACCATCAAATTCGGTCAGGGTAAATAGCAGAACCTTAATCTTGTAAAATTTAGGATTCATCCAATAAATTTTTGCAAAAACGGCATGGATCGAAGCCCGCATCCATGGCTACCTCAACATCTTTAAATTCAAGAGTACAGTTTTTACAGTTATAGAATTCGCAGGCGGGTAAATGAAAAACTCTGCTCTTGGCATTACCTTTAATAAACAAAGGTCGAGCCTTCTCAGGTTCGGTGGAATCAGTGTCAGTTTTAGGTCGCAGAATTGAATATAAATTATTGCTGAATATTTGTATAAAGCCGGCCTTGATTTTTCCAAACAATGTTGCCGTGGTTAAGGGGAACAGCGGTCTTTCGTTTGTGATTTGTAATATCCAAAAGAGGGCCAATATAAAAAAGAGCACATTGGGAGTCCACATGGCAACTGCAACGGGTATAGCATCTTTTTCAACCAGCGATTTTCCGAAGGTAAGAATAATATAGTAGAGGACAAAGACAGCGAGTCCGATCTGCAGGCCCATGGCCTTTTTACCTGGACGGGCCTGCAGGCCGAGGGGCAGACCAATGAGGCTTAGGATAAAACAACCACAAGGTAAAACGAGACGTTTGTGAAATTCGATACTGAGTTTACGTTTGTATAGAGTGTTTTCTTTGATTTTAGAGGTCTTGCGTAGTAGCTCCGACATGGACAGAGCGGTTTTTTTCAGTACGGTCGCCCTGGAGGATGGGGGGCGCAACGGCACGTCAATCAGGTAGCGTTTAAACTGGACGATCTGGGCGGATTTATTATTTGGTCTATGCAGGCTGCCGTTATTTAAAACGATGGATACGGTCAGAGTCTCGCTGCTGCTTTTCATGTAGCCACTGGATGCCATGGTAATAATAGGGTTTTTGGCTCCCCTCATATCTGAAACCCATACGTTTTCCCACTCACCATTATCTTTATTAATTCGGTCAACATAGACAACAACATCACCTAATGCCTCTGTGAACATGCGTTCCTTGATGCCGTTATTGATTTTTTCCTTTATCAGTTGATAGGTAAGCTGTTTGAGGGCAATTTCACTTAAGGGAATAAGTTTTATGGAAAAATAGCTCGTTAACAGGGCAATAAGGGTGGCAATAACAACGACCGAGGGCAGAATCTGGTAAATACTTATGCCTCCGGCCTTGAGAGCAAGAATCTCCGAGTCACTTGAAAGTCTTGCAAAACCTATAATAATACCGATCATGGCCGACATCGGGATTGAATATAAAAAAATATTAGGGAAAAGATATAAAAAGAGACGTAGAAAGTCGGCCGCATGTATATTTAATTCAAGGACGAAATTGAGAAAGGGAATAAGTTTAACCAGAATAAAGACACAGTTCATTATAAGAAAACTGGCAAAAAACGGGGCCAGCATCTCTGTTGCCAGGTAACTGTAAAGTAGAAAAGGTATTTTGCTGAAAACTTTCATCGGCCGATTTAAAACTAATTTAAAAAATCCAGGAATAATTGGTGTTTTTATTTAAAATACTGTACAGAGATGTGGCGTGGGGCACGACGGTATTATTTACTGTTGTCCTCGAAATGGTTATATGGAAAAACAAGATTATATAGGATAAGATGATATGCATTTATTTGAGACGGAAGAAGGTGATAAATGGGTTTGTGTAACCTGTGGCAGCGAACAGCGGGATATGATCGAGGAGAAAAAGTGGGAGTGGATTTTTGATAAACATGATCAAACACTCCGCTGTTCTCTGTGTGGGCATCCTGATTACGATTTTGAAGATTAAACGTACCGCTCTGAACTTATTCATATGTTATTGGAGATGGTACGTTAAAGCTTTGAATTAATAATTGGATTTTCAATGGTAACGCTGATCCAACGTGGATCCCACCACTCTTTGGGATTGACGAAAATACCATTGATAAGCATTGAAAAATGGAGATGATCTCCACCGGCCATGCCGGTGGTTCCGGTGAGACCGATGATTGATTTCCGGCTTACACTGTCGCCGGGGACAACGTTGATCTGGCTGAGGTGGGAGTAGAGGCTGAAAACTCCCTGGCCATGGTCAATCAGAACCATATTGCCATAGATACCCATATAACCGCCAAAGACAATTTTACCCGCGTTGGCGGCCTTTACTTCGGCCCTGCGGGTGGAGGCGATATCCATGCCAAGATGTACCTGCTTATCTATGGCTCTTTTATTGTAGAAATATGTCCTGTGATCGGCAAAACCGGCCCTGGTACTGCCCGCCATTCTGGAGAATTTTCCCTGCCATAACCTTGTTGCTGAAGGATTCTTGCAAAGTTCCGATATTTTCTGGTTGTTGGCCTTTCTGATGGTATTATTTGCATATAAATATTTATGTAAAGCATCGCCTGCCAACTTCGGATAATGCTGCTGAAACTCCGGAATTTTCCTGTTTAGAAAGCCGTCAGTTACGTTAATAATATCTTTTTTGAAATGTCTTTTCTTAAATATTGTTGCAAAGGGAACAACGGCGGTATTGCCCGCTTTATCTGTTGCGGAAATAGTCTGAGTTGTAATCTTGTCGGTGTTGTAAGGAAGGGCGAAAAAAGATATATAGGTATCGTCTCGGCCGTCTCCCACCAAAAATCCGGGGTTAAAATAATCATTGATTGTGGCGCCATTGACGCTTTCTTTGTCGGAGAGCCTGTAAATTACGATACCGGTACCACCCGGCGATATATATTTTTCACTGTGTAAAATATGGATTTGCGGGGGTACGGTGTCGATGGTGATATTTTTTTCTGCAATCGACCTGTTGCCGCGCAGCCACCCCCTAAGGGAAAAATCAGAGGTTTCTAAAAAAATGGTCATCGCTCCGTCTTTAAAGCCTTCTTTCTGGGCGTCAAAATTGATTTTTCGGGAGTCGTTTAGCGGTCCCACCGCGCCTATGTAGGAATTACGGGGAAAGGTTACGCTGAAAAGCTGTTTTTTAAGTGAGCCCTGTTCACCCCATACGTTGATAAAACGGATACCGTTACCCTTATCCGTAACAGTAAAATTTATCTCTCCATCCTTACCAATGAAACTTCGTGTCCCCTGCAGATTTATCTGTGGCTTGTCTCCTTCAAAAAAGAGGATAAAGCCGGCAAGGCCGGAACAGATAACGGTAAGTAGGAAGAAATATTTGAAAAAACGACGGGATTTAGAACCTCTTTTTCTATTTTTAAATAGCATTGAATATATATCCTTTTCTATTGCCTGGGAGGGTCTTGTGATTGGGAAAAAGCTCTTAAAGAAGTGGATGACTAGTTAGTGCCTGTCCATAAATGGCCATTTTCTCCTAACTCTTCGTTGCTTTCAAAATTTAATCCTCCGATAAAGTGAGGTACGAGACATCGAGATATCGTATATATGTCTGTGGTTAAATTTATCAAGCGCCTCGATTTAGTGCAAAATTGCTCATCCATGGACAGGCACTAGTTATCTTTGCCAGATTATTTCATATTTTTCTATATGTAAATCTTTTGACGGTGCAACTATTATGCGCTTACCAAGATCCTCTTCCATTTTCAGCCGTGTTGATTCTTCTTCATTGTTCAACATATCAGCTATTTTGGGATGGACCCGTAGGGTGATGGTATTGCCACGGGAGTCCGCTGCATTTTTACTTATTTTCCTGTAAATATCGTAACATATTGTCCGTCTTGACTTAATCATGCCTTCGCCGGAACAGTAATGGCACGGTTCGCACATAAGTTGATGAAGGTTCTCACTGTTTCTCTTTCTGGTCATCTGCACCAGGCCGAATTCCGAAAGTTTAAGTATATTATTTCTGCTCTTATCCTTCTTAACCGCCTCTTTAAATGTTGCGAACAGCTCTTCACGGTGTTCATCGTCTTCCATATCAATAAAATCAATGATGATTATGCCACCGATGTTACGCAACCTAAGCTGGTAAGCGATTTCTACTGCGGCCTCCATATTGGTTTTAAAAATGGTGGCATTAAGATCATTTTTACCTACATAACGTCCGGTATTAACGTCGATTACCGAAAGTGCTTCGGTACTTTCAATAATGATATATCCCCCGGAACGGAGCCACACTTTTTTTTCAATTGCCCGGGATATTTCAACCTCGATATTATATGCTTCGAAAAGAGGAATTTTTTCCTGGTAGAGTGAAATTTTGTCGGTCAGAAGCGGGGCAAAGGTTTGAACGTGTTCAAGCAGTTTTTCATATGACTCCGGATCGTCTATGATTAGGTGGTCAACGTCGGTGGTAAAAAAATCTCTGATGGAACGTAATGTGATACTGAGATCTTCATGGACAAGACTTGGCGACTGCAATCTTTCAGCCTTGTCGACAATCTCATCCCATAGGATGAGCAGATATTCCATATCGGCTTCCAACTCTTCACGGGTGGCATGTTCCGCCACGGTTCGTAAGATAAAGCCGGCCTCGTTTGGTCTGATTTCCTCCATGAGCTCTTTGAGACTTGTACGCAAATCTTCATCTTCTATTTTTCTGGAAACGCCGATATGGTCGGTTTGGGGAATAAAAACAAGATTTCGGCAGGGTAGGGTTATATGGCATGTTAAACGAGCGCCCTTGGTGCCTATGGGGTCTTTACTCACCTGAACAAGGAGATCCTGACCCTCGGAAATAAGATCTTCAATACGGAGACCCAGTTCCCGGGTACGGGTTTGTGCGCAATCCGTTATACAGGGATTATAATGTTCGGAATTAGAGGCAACACAGACATCGTCCACATATAAAAAACCGGTCCTTTCGAGTCCTATATCGACGAAAGCGGCCTGCATTCCGGGCAAAACGCGCACTACCCTCCCTTTATAAACATTACCCATCAGACCTTTGTCCGTGAGTCTCTGCATGTGGAATTCACTTAGGTTTCCATCTTCAACGAGGGCAAGGCGGACCTCGTAACTCGTTGCGTTAATCAATATCTCTGTGGTCATTCTAAAGCCGTATTAAACAAATAATGAAACTTCTCGTAATAGAAGGAATATGTTGTCGGAGCTGCCAGTATACAGCATAATTAAGATAAATTGCCATATCTAATAATAATTGTCATCTTATGGCAATTATTCTTGTTTTACTATACCATGTTACATGGTTAATGTTCTTTCTCACCAATATTTTATTAAAATTATTTAAAAATGCTTTTTTGCCCCGTATCCGTTGTTATTCCTACATATAACCGAGTTGATTTCCTGGAGCGTGCGCTGCATTCAGTGGTAAAGCAGAGCTGCATGTGCGCGCAAATAATAATAGTCGATGACGGCTCCACCGATACGACGGGTGAATATCTCGGGGATATAACATTACCGGGGGAAGTGAAGTTGACGGTATATCACCAACCAAATATGGGGCCTGCCGCAGCAAGAAACAGAGGGATTCACCTTGCAGAACAAGATATTATAGCCTTTCTTGATTCAGATGATCACTGGCATAAACGCAAACTTGAGTACCAATACGCCGCACTAGCTGGTAACCCTGATTTCATTATCAGTCACACGGGGGAAAAATGGTTGAGAAGAGGAGTTCACCTTAATCAGAAAAAAAAACACCTACCTCGTCATGGTAATATATTTGAACATTGTCTGCAACTATGCGGGGTTGGTATGTCGACGGTAATGGTAAAAAAACAATTTTTTGATACCATAGGTTATTTTGATGAAAAGATGCGTTGTTGTGAAGATTATGATCTTTGGTTGAGAGCGAGTTGCAGAATGGAGTTTTTGCTGGTTGATCGGCCGCTGACCGTTAAGGAGGGGGGTAGAGAGGACCAGGTATCTTTTCAATACAGGGTGGGTATGGATAGATGGCGTATCCACAGTATTGTAAAACTTCTGGATTTGGGTGTCCTTGATTGTAGGCAATGGTCTTTGGCCGTAGCCGAACTTGAAAAAAAGGCCCTTGTTTTTGGTGGTGGCTGTATTAAACATGGAAAACATAAAATGGGAGAGTATTACTTGCAGTTACCACAAGAATACAGAATGCTGTATTGGGAAAAATGTTCCGCTGTAAAGGAAGGCTGATGGCAAATATGACCTGGAGGGATCCGTCTCTTTATATAAATAAAATTTATGTGGAAGAATCGTGTGTAGACCTAGATTATACAAAGGAAATTCTGGATAGATCACAATTGGATTGGTCGGTTGTGCCGGAAAAATGTAAACCGAATGATTTGGATAGTGATTATGTTAATAATTTAAGTGCAGGTAAGCGCCAGCTGTTTCTCTGTAAAAACAGGGGCGTTTTTTTTAAACCATGCCCCGGCACGCGTGAATATAGATGTTGCGATTACCAGGTATTAAACACCGGCATGAATTGTCCCATCGATTGCGTCTACTGCATATTACAGGCATATCTGAACAGCCCGTGGCTGACATTCTTTGTCAATATTGAACAGATGTTTCAAGAGTTGGCGGAGGTCGTAGACGGCGACGGAGGCAAATTCTTCAGGATCGGCACCGGTGAATTCACGGATTCCCTGGCCATTGATCGATTAACAGGTCTGAGTAAAAAGTTAATTCACTTTATGGCTCGACGACAAAATACCATTCTGGAATTAAAGACCAAAAGCGGGGTTATAGAAAACTTAGCCGATATGGACCACAATGGTCGAACAATTGTCGCCTGGTCACTAAACAGTGGACCTATCATGAGACAGCAGGAAATCCGCTCCGCCACCTTTGAAGAACGTCTGGAGGCGGCCAGGCAATGCGCAGAATGGGGTTATAAGCTGGCGTTTCATTTTGACCCAATAATTGAGCATCCGCACTGGCAAAAAGAATACACAAAAACGATAGAACGTCTTTTTCAGATGGTACCGGCAGATGCTGTCGCCTGGATTTCACTGGGAGCCCTGCGGTTCATCCCCCATTTAAAGGAAATAGGTATTCGCCGTTTCCCCGGCTCAAAAATATATTTCAATGAGTTTATTGAGGGCCTGGATGGGAAAAATCGCTATTTCCGCCCGCAAAGAACTAAATTATACCGTTTAATATATTCTCTTCTAAAAGAGAGGGCCAGTGAGAAGACCTGTATATATTTTTGCATGGAAAGTGATGAAATTTGGCAAGAAGTCATGGGTTTTACACCTCAAGAGAGGGGGGGGTTAGGGAAAATGCTCGATGGAGCGGTGGCTTAAAAATAAGCTGATATTTATTGCTAACTAAATCAATTAGCATCATTTTTTCTTTATTTACTGAAATGGAAATACAAATTTAAATAGTGTTGTTATTTTCAAAAGTATCGTATATTGACACCGGTTGTCGGTGTGTCCTTTTAAATTAAATTTTCTAATCGGACGGCTATGGCAGATAGGCAGGGCAAAATTGATGCCGATGTTTTGTTATATTGCAACTAGTTGATATAAATATAGATTTGATGGGTTTGTCGACCCCCGGAAGAAGTGCGGTAGGTGTGGACTTTCCACTAAAACAGTGAACTAATTCTATATATGGAGACGTGATTATGTTAAATAAAGTTTTATTGATAGGTAATTTGGGTTCGGATCCGGAAATTCGCTATACCCCCAGTGGAACAGCGGTTGCGACACTGAGCGTGGCAACCAACAGAAGATGGAAAAACAAAGAGGGTAATCAGGTGGACGAAACCGAGTGGCATCGGGTCATTGTTTGGGCACAAAGTGCTGAGTTTTGCGGTAATTATTTGTCAAAGGGATCAAAGGTGTACGTGGAGGGAAGATTACAAACCAGGAAGTGGCAGGATCAGGCAGGGAACGATAAATACACAACCGAGATCATAGCCAATAATGTTTTGAGCCTGAATCCCCGTCAGAGTGATGCCGGAGGAGGAGGGGCATCCGGTTTCAATGAGCCGCCCCTACCTCCGGAACCATTTGATACAACGTCTGGTGGAGCAAATGGTTCCGGAGGTACGGGGGAAGAAGTACCTTTTTAATATAACTTGCATGGGTTGTACAGAAAGAGGGGGGGAACATTTTGGGATTCAAAATGTTCCCCCCCTCTGTAAATTTAAAGTTTGGTTTTACAGTTAAATACCAATGTTATTAATTTAATAATAAAATGATGTGTAAAGTGCTGTTCCGACCTTGTTCGGGAATGCTTTAAGGTATTGGATTTTAAGCAGTTGTTGTGAGATGTCCAAGTGATGTGTCAGAGTTATTCTTTTAATACGACTAAAAAAATTTACTAAAACAACATTCCTGAACCACCTCTCAGTTGACTGTCCCTTCAACCATTCATATTATGTGATTCAAAATGAAACCGTTATTACCTGAATTATTCAGCAAATGGTGAATAATAAGATAAATTTGCAAAAATAATTATTTTATAGATTGATATCTATGTTTAACTTTACGATATGAAACATATTTTTTCATCTTATGTTGGTGATATTCTGGTATTATATCAACTTTCAAAGACTATTTGAGCAATATGGATTATTACAAAATACTTGGGGTAAATAAACAGTCTACTCCTGCCGAGATAAAAAAGGCCTACAGGAAACTTGCGCTTAAATATCACCCCGATAAAAACAAAGGTGATAAGGCGGCCGAGGCAAAATTTAAGGAAATCAGCGAGTCGTACGCCGTGCTTTCAGATCCCGAGAAAAAACAGCAATATGATCTTTATGGTTCCAATGATTTTCGTCAACGTTATTCACAGGAAGATATATTCAGGGGATTCGATATTAACGATATTCTACGTCAGTTCGGCGGCGGTCAGTCAACAAACTTTCGTACCCATTCCGGGGGGGGGAATCCGTTCGGTTCCTTTTTTAGCCAAGCCCAAGGTGGTTGCGGCGGCGGAGGTTGTGGTCCCGCGCCTGTAAAGGGTCAAGATATGACCTACCAGATAACTGTCAGCCTTGAAGATGTTCTCCATGGGGCTGAACGAACCATTACTTTACGGAAAAATGGTCACACCGAAAATGTTTCGGTAAAGATACCAAAGGGGATTGAAGAAGGGAAAAAACTAAGGTTACAGGGTAAGGGTGGTCTTTCAAACAGTGGGGGGCCACCGGGGGATCTTTATTTAAAGGTGGAAATTGCCGCAAATGCCAAATTTGCCAAGGAAGGTGATGACCTGATAGTGGAAAAGCTAATCTCTTTCAGCGAAGCATGTTTCGGTGCAAAGGTTGAGGTGGAATCCCTAGATGGTAAAAAGTTTATGGTTAAGGTACGACCCGGTACAGCCCAGGGGACCCGGTTACGAATTAAAAATCATGGTTTGCCCGCAGGCCCCCATGGTGGTAGAGGTGATCTTTATGTGAAAATAGGAGTTAAGGTGCCCGATCACCTGACAGATGAACAAAGGGAGGCGGTAAAGCGTCTCCAGGAATGCGGACTATAGAACATGGCGTTATACAGAATAATTCTTATTTCCCAGCTTCTTTTTTCTTTTTGCGCTGTTACTGTCTATGGGGCCGGTTGTATTTCTATGGATGGTACGCCTAAATATGCAAATAATTTTAAGCAGTTTGCTTACACTTCCGTGAAGGCTCAAAAGGGGGGAGAACTTGTCCTGCATGATATCGGGAGTTTTGATAAATATAACCCCTATACTTTGAAGGGTCAGCCCCCCTATGGTCTTGAAATGCTGCTTTTTGATCCACTGGTGGTCTCCAGCCTGGACGAACCTTTTTCCGTCTACGGCCTACTGGCTAAAGATATTAAAATAGCGGACGATAAAAAGTCAGTTATCTTCACTCTTGATGCCCGGGCAAAGTTTTCCGATGGAACTCCCGTGACCGCAGAAGATGTTTCATATACTCTTAAATTATTAAAAAGCGGTGAAGTCCACCCGTTTTTTGCATCCTACTATAATGACATCAGTGATGTTGAGATACTCTCTCCCTTAAAGATCCGTTTTCTTTTTAAGAAAATAAACCGTGAATTACCCCTGATTGCCGGACAGATAAGGGTGTTGCCGAAAAAATATCATATTCGTAACGGTTTTGGTTCGGGCGAAGATGAACAGACCATCCATTACCCGGTTGGTTCGGGACCATATACTATCGCCGAATCCAATTTGGGAAAGTTTATTATTTATAAACGGAATCTCGACTACTGGGCTGTTAATCATCCCGTTAGGAAGGGAATGTATAACTTCGATAAAATCACCGTAAAATATTATAAAGATCCGGTAATAGCACTTGAAGCTTTCAAGGCCGGGGAATTTGATTTTATTTCAATCAATATGGCCAAACAATGGGCAAGGAACCTTAAAGGGGGTAAATTTTCGAACGGTATATTGATAAAAAGGGCTTTTCCCCACGGCAATGGTGCCGGTATGCAAGGGTTTGTCATGAATACGCGGCGTAGACTGTTCCAGGATCGTCGAGTTCGCCAAGCCCTGGGGTTGGCGTTGGATTTTGCCTGGATAAATCGCTCTTTGTTTTTCAATCAGTATACGAGAATTAACTCATATTTCAGTAACTCGTCCCTGGCGGCCAAAGGCTTACCGGGGGAACTGGAGTTACAATATTTATCTCCCTATCGTAAAATTTTGCCCAAAGAAGTTTTTACTAAGGCTCTTTCCGCTCCGAGTACTTCAGACGGCGGCAGTATACGAACCAATCTTAAAAAGGCCAAACATTTGCTTTCAGCTGCGGGTTGGCAAGTTAAAGATGGTGTTCTTGTAAACGAGCGGGGAGAACTGTTCCAGTTTACCATTTTACTGGTCTTGCCCAGTTTTGAAAGGGTAATGGCTTCTTATGTAAACAATCTTAAAAAACTTGGTATTAAAGCAACATACCGTACCATTGACCATGCTCTATATGCGGAAAAGGTCCGGAAGTTTGATTTTGATATGATTGTGGGTGTTTATGGACAGTCCCAATCGCCCGGTAATGAGCAACGTAATTACTGGTCTTCTGCCACCGTCGAAATTCCCGGTTCGAGAAATTACGCGGGAATACGTTCTCCTGCTGTTGACGGTTTGGTTGACAGGATTATTGATGCCGGGAACGGTAAGGAATTGACCGCCGCCTGCCGGGCACTGGACAGGGTCCTCTGGTATGGTTACTACCTGGTACCTAACTGGTATTTATCATATTATCGCCTTAGTTACAGGAATATATTCAATATTCCCGAGAAACTACCCATATATTACGATCCATTTCAGTTGGTTATGACCTGGTGGATGAAATAAGACGGGAAATTTATAAAAAATCAGTTTGTTTTTATAATATTTAACAATCGGTGTTTCCTGAAATTACGGATTTTTCTTGACTTACACCTATTTTTTCTGATACGGATTCGTTATAATTCTTGGCTGTTTTAAGATGTTAAAATATAACCTAGGTTTTATAATAGATGGATTCGGGATCTATTTTATCTGCCGAATATGTGGGGCATCAATAACACCCATTTGTGAATGCATTTCAACATATTGATATTAAAACAAATTCGGTGGGGTTTTTCGGGGAGGGTTTGTAATGTCTGAGCGAATTATGGGAAAAGTTAAATGGTTTAATGCAAGTAAAGGTTATGGTTTTTTGGAGAGGAGCGACGGACAGTCTGATGTATTTGTGCATTATAGCGCAATAGAGGGTGAAGGGTTCAAAAGTCTTGAAGATGGCGATGAAGTGGAGTTTACCATTACTCGGACAGATAAAGGTTTGCAGGCCGAGGATGTTATAAAGGTTAAGTAAAATACGTGTGGCTGTACTCTGTTAGGTAATAGCTGTTTTGAAGCCTGTGCCTCTTTTCTGACTCTTTGCCGTAAACAAGTGTCTGTCCATAAATGGCCATTTTCCCCCTAACTCTTTGTTGCCTTCAAAATTTAATCCTCGGATAAAATGAGGTACGAGACATCGAGATATTGCATATATGCCTGTGGTTAAATTTATCAAGCGCCTAGATTTATTGCAAAATTGCTCATCCATGCACAGCACTAACAAGGTTTTATCGTCGAATAGGGTGGGGTATGGGATATCTGCCATATGGTTGTGGTAAGGGTTGTGGTAAAATTTTTCAGGAGTGGTTCGATTTAAATCAGATGGTGTATAGTTAAAAATATTTCACCTCTGAACGAACTATGATTAAAGCTTTATAAACCCCTTTTCGGTATTGTTGATTTTGTATCGGAATGGGGTTTGTTGTTTTTTAGTTTTGCGTCCTCCGGGGTTTTGTCCATTGCAAAATTCTCGTTATAAACAATCACTATTTGCTGAATTGTTAAAGATAAGGATTATTTTTTGTTTATTTATAACGTTCGATTGCCGTCATTAAAAGTTACTGAAAAATTTGGGGAACAACTGGGTAAACAGGCATTACCCGGTGATATTATCTGCCTTGACGGTGATCTCGGTGCTGGTAAAACGACCATGGCCAGGGCCATAGCCAAGGGCTTGGGTGTGGCTCAGTATTGTTACGTGAACTCACCGTCCTATGCCATTATGCATGAATATTGTGGGAAATTTCCGCTTTATCACATGGATTTTTACAGGCTTGATAATAGTGAAGATGTGCTGGAACTCGGTTTTGATGAATATTTTTATTTATCCGGTTTGACTGTAATAGAATGGGCGGAACGGGCCGTTGAAATACTCCCAGAAAACAGATTATCAATCATGATCAAGCACAGGGGGGAAGAATTAAGAGAGGTGGTGTTACAAGGGACTGTACACTATCAGAAGAGAATAGAATCCCTACTTATCCTTTGTGAAGCTAGAAGGTAAAATGAAAAAAAAATCAATACGCTTTAAAGATTGTCAAAAACAGTTCACTATAGATCAGGACAAGACCAAAACACCGGAAGAGACCCTTGAATATTTTTACGACAGGGTTAATTCATTGGATATAAGTATTCTCAATGAGGTGCGAAGAATTGATAATGGTCGCCTTGATATTCCCGTTTATTTTAGTGTCTGTGGTGATGATGCCCATCTACTCACCGGTACAAAGAAACAGATGGGAAAAGGCGCGTCTCCCGCTCAGGCAAAGGCCTCCGCCTGTATGGAGCTTGCCGAACGTTTCTCCCTTTTTCATTATAAGAAAAATGGTGATAATTTTTTAAGCGGCGATTATAGGGCAATAAAGGGGCAGGGGCTGCCGGTTTTGGATCTGCGTTATCTCCTGCTCTCCGTCCACGACAACAATGCGGATATATCCTTGTTGGAAGAGCTGTTGATCGATATACCATTGCAATGGGTTTGGGGAACAAATATAAGCAGTGGCAAAGATGTATTAATACCTTTTTCGTGGTTTTTCGCCATAAATGAGTTTAACGGTTCTTCGGCTGGCAATAGCCTGGAAGAGGCCGCTTTACAGGGTATTTGTGAAATTGTTGAAAGACATGTCTGCTCTATTATAAGTAACGATAAAATAACTGTACCGAGGGTTAATCCCGACTCTGTAAATGATACCGTTGCCAAAGAACTGCTGCATAAATTTTCTGCCAATGATATTGCTGTGGATCTTTATGATTTCAGTCTCAATACCGGTATTTGTACCGTTGCCGCCCTTGTTGTCGATTACAACACCTTTCCCGATAAATCCGAGATCGTTTTTACCGCCGGTACGGCAACAAATCCAGAAAAAGCCATTATCCGCACCCTAACCGAAGTTGCACAACTGGGTGGAGATTTCAATAGTGGTTCAAATTATGTGGCATCCGGTTTGCCGAAACCACAATCAATGGCTGAAGTTTCCTACCTTACCAAAACAAAAGATACAAAAGATATCAGGCGGATGTACTCCATAGCCGACACCAACCTCAAGGTGGAAATAGAGAGAGCGATTTCAGCCCTAAAAAATATTAATATGGAGATATTAATGGTTGATGTCAGCCATAAAAACCTTCAAATACCTGCCCTTTATACAATTGTTCCGGGAGCACATTTCAGGGAACGGTCCAGGGTAAATGATATTGGTCTTTTTGCTGCGAAATTATCCATGGAACTTATTTCAGCGCCGCATTTACTTGAAAAGAAACTTTCTCAGATGGAAAAATTATTGCCGGGTTCCTATTATCTTGAATTTTATCGTGGTCGTAATCTTATTAACATGGGTCTGATGGCCGATGCCTTGACCCGTTTCAACAGGGCCCTGGAGTTACAGCCGGCGCTGGAGGATCTGCCGTATATATATTCCTACAAGGGAATATGCCTGAAAGATCTTGGTCGATATGATGAAGCGTTGATTGCGGTTAACAAAGGGCTGGCTGAAGACGAAGAACGATCAGATTTGCACAATACGGCCGGGGTATGTTATTTTAAGAAGAAGGATTACGAACAGGCCATCAGGCATTTCCAGCGGGCGGTTGATTTAAATCCGGCCTCGGCCATTGATTATGCCAACCTTGGTGTTAACTATGCAAAAATTGAAAAAAATGACCTGGCCGTTGAATTCCTCACTCTTGCCCTGACCCTCGATTCTGATCTTGATTTTGCAAGGGAACTCCTTGGTACACTGGTTGAAAAATAACTGGATTCCATAATGTTGAATTCAACTTACTTAAACTGGAAGGGATTACCGGCCGTTATACTGGTGCTTTTCTCCATTACGGTTTCGACTGCGCATTGCGCGGATGCGATACAAATATTGAAAAATAAAGCCAGAACATACTATTACGGCGACAATGCAAGACAGGATTACGGTAAGGCCTTGGCCCTTTATCTCAAGGCGGCAAACCTGGGTGATGCCGAAGCGCAGTACATCGCTGGGGCTATGTACTTCAAAGGACTGGCTGGGACAAAGGATCTGCGAAGGGCGTTTACACTGCTCCACAGGGCAGCTTTACAAGGTAAATCCACCCCCGAGTCCGAAAAAATCATTGGACAGGCCTTTCTCTTAGGTTCCGGTGTACCGAAAAATTACAGTGAAGCCAGGCGGTGGTACTCTCTTGCCGCCGCCAAAGGTGACAATGAGGCTCAAAATGAACTTGGCTATCTATATTTCACCGGTAAGGGCGTTAAAAAAGATCCGGAGAAAGCGTTAAAATTATTCTTACAATCCGCCACCAATGGCCTGGCTATTGCCCAGTATAATCTTGGTATTCTTTACTATACTGGAAACGGAGTACAAACAGCCGATTTAAAGGCAGCCTATTCCTGGATGAATATTGCTGCGGCAAATGGTCATAAACCGGCCGTTGCTGCAAGGGATTTTTTAGAGACGGTTCTCAGTGCCGACGAAATCCGCGAAGCCCAGGAATTTTCACTGTCAAAATCCACCGAGTAACCAGCATGGCTGGACCAAATCGTCAGGCCACATCCACAACGAACAATGAAAGCGACTCAAGAGTGAAACCACTTTCATAAAAAACATATGGTGACGGTTTGCCTGAAAAAAAAGATAGTTACAAAGAAGTATACCTCCTTAGGCACGGTGAAACGACAATGGCCGGTCGCTACGTCGGTGCCCTCGATGTTCCACTTAGTAAGAAAGGTGATAAACAGACTGCATCCCTTGCCCCGCTAGTGAAAAGTATCGCTGTTGAGTATGTCTTCTGTAGCCCGCTGCTCCGTTGTCGTCAAACCCTTACCAACCTTGATCTCACCGTGCAATTCGAATTCAACAATGACTTAAAAGAGATAAATTTTGGCCGCTGGGAGGGGAAAAGTTTTGCCGAGATCCTGGCAATGGATGGTGATCTTGTCACTCAGTGGTCCCTTAACCCGGATAAGTTCGGTTTCCCCGACGGCGAATCCATCGAAAATTTTCAAAGGAGAGTTGTGCGGGCAAAAAAAACGGTTACAGACAATGAATACAGGAAGATACTCATTGTAACCCATGGTGGGGTTATTCGATATTTACTCTGTTATTTTTTGGGTCTTTCTGTTAAAAACTATCTCGCCTTTGACGTTCAACTCGGCAAAATGAGCGTATTGCGAATATATCCCACAGGTGGTGTAATCACCGCTTTTAATGTAGACTGATCTTCTTATATTTTGGATGAACACATGGCAGATATTATCCTTGTTACCGGCGGCGCAAGAAGCGGGAAAAGCGGTTTTGCCCTCGAACAGGCTGAAAAGATTTCCTCCAAAAGACTCTTTATCGCCACATGTCCCAAAATTGACGAGGAGATGTCAAAAAGGGTGGTACGTCACCAGGAGGAGAGAAGGGGGAGGGGCTGGGCCAGCGAAGAGGTGGAACTTGATCTGGCGCGTGTTTTCAAGAGATCAACCAATCAATATGATGTTATTCTTATTGATTGCATAACATTGTGGGTAAACAACGTTCTCCACAAATATGACCTGGAAGGTACACGGCTGGATGACGCAGTGATCAAACAACTATGTCTGGAATGGCTTAAGGTCGCAAAAACTTTTAAAGGAACCGTTATCTGTGTCACCAACGAGGTCGGTTTGGGGATTGTACCGGATAATGAACTTGCTCGAAATTACAGGGACCTAGTTGGAACATGTAATCAACTGATAGGTAGTATGGCCACCAGGGCTGTTTTGGTGAGTTGTGGAATACCACTGGTTTTAAAAGACGGTCTCTGAACTTTATAACCAAGACTTTATTGGTAATTAGTTTTAATAGTGAGGGAATCATGGCAACAATAGAAAGTACAGTGAAAAAGATTTATCCCCAGGACAGCGGAATAAGAGAGAAGGCAAGAAATCGGCTTGATAATCTCGCTATGCCCCATTGGGCGCTGGGCGATCTTATGGATCTTGCTGTTGACATAGCGGGAATTACCAGGACAATCACCCCACAAATAGGGAAAAAGGCTGTGGTTACCATGGCCGGGGATCATGGAGTTGTTGCGGAGAATGTAAGTAAATATCCCAGCGAAGTAACCCCGCAGATGGTCCATAATTTTATCAACGGTGGAGCCGGAATAAACGCATTGGCAAGCCAGGTCAATGCGGAAATATTTGTAGTTGATATGGGTGTTGCCACAGATTTAAAAATTTTAAGTGCACAGAATAAATTTATAAATAAAAAGGTGGGTCTCGGTACGGATAATATTGCTGTTGGTTCTGCCATGAGTAAGGCCATGGCCACAAGGGCAATCGAATCCGGTATTGATATTGCCAACGATCTCTCCGGCGAATTTTCGCTTATCGGTACCGGCGATATGGGTATTGGTAATACAACTCCATCCACCGCCATTGCAGCCGTATGCACAGGCGAAAATGTTGATAGTCTGACCGGACGCGGAACGGGATTGGATGATGAAGGCTTAAGGCATAAAATCAAAATTATAAAAAAGGCCCTCCAGGTAAACAGCCCCGATCCCAAAGATGGTATTGATATTCTGGCCAAGGTGGGTGGTTTTGAAATTGGTGGAATTGCCGGCCTGATCCTGGGTGCGGCAGCCCAGAGGATTCCTGTTGTTATAGACGGATTTATATCCACGGCGGGAGCTCTTATTGCCGATAAAATAGAGCCGTTTATCAAAGATTATCTTATTTTTGCCCATCGATCCGTTGAACCGGGTCATAAAATCATGCAGGAGACCCTTGGTTGTACAAAACCTTTACTAGATTTGAATTTTCGCCTGGGGGAAGGTACCGGCGCGGCGGTGGCAATGAATCTGGTCGAGGGCGCGGTGGCAATTTTAACCCGTGTTGCAACCTTTGAAGAGGCTGCGGTGGCCCAGTCTGCCGAATAACTAAATAACTAAACCTTTTGCGCAGAGCCTGAACCAGGTCTGAGATAATGGAATTTACGCAAGAATTACTCGCAGTTTCATGCCGAAGATTTCTCGCGGCATTGCGTTTTTTGACCATCGTTCCCATTGACTGGATGGTGGATGAAGATGCGGATTATTTTCGAGATTGCCTACCATTTTTCCCTGTTATCGGATTTTTAATTGGAATCGTTGCCTGGTTGTTAAGCCATCTGTTACTATTATTTTTCCCCCAGCAGCTTGTCTCGGCTTTCCTAATTTTTTATCTTGCAGCTATTTCCGGTTTTTTGCATCTTGACGGCTTGTCTGATTCTGCAGACGGACTTCTTTCCGCCCGCCCTAAAGAAAAGGCCCTTGCCATAATGAAAGACAGTCGAGCCGGGGCGATGGGGGTTGTAGCGGTAGTTTTTTTGCTTTTAATAAAATATGCCGCCCTGTCCAGTGTAAACGCGGGGTTACTGAGTCTAACCGTATTCTTTATGCCTGTTATCGGTCGATGTGCCATCCTGATTCTTATGGCAACTCAGCAATATGGTCGTAGTGAAGGCGGTCTTGGCAGCTATTTTTATTCGTCTGAAAGTAAAAAAATCGCGGTTACGGCCAGTTTGATTATCATTATTTTATTTATGCTATTATCACCTTTAATATGTATATTTTTTGCGGTTATTTTTACCGTTGTCTTTTTTTTATTTCGCCGCTGGTGCCAAATACGTCTCGGCGGGGCAACAGGGGACACGCTGGGCGCCGTTTGTGAAATCAGCGAAATGATAACGGCAATCGTTTTTACTATTTCTTACCTTTTTTTGTGATTTTCCATGGCAGGGTTATATGAAAAAATTTGAACATGGCGGGAATATACATAAATTTACACGGGATTCGCGTCCCGGTACTCATTTCATTGACTTCAGCGCCAATATTAATCCGATAGGACCGCCTGAATGGCTGCGCCCCCTGGTAAGTAGTCATCTACAGGATTTAATTCATTACCCTGATCCGGAAAATAGTGATTTTGTTGAAGCCATCACACGTTACACTGCAATTCCCCGGCAACAAATTATTGCGGCAAATGGTACAACCGAATTGCTCTACGCATTAACTCGCCTCCTTCCTTGTAAACGGGCAGTTATCCCGACTCCTTCTTATGTTGATTATATCAGGGCTGCAGAACTTGGTGATATGGTGGTGACCACCGTACCGCTTGTGGAAGAAACCGACTTCAGCCTGAATATCAATCTCCTCTCATCATCTTTGCAACCAGGGGATCTGGCGATCATCGCTACGCCAAACAATCCCACCGGAAAGATTGTTAAGCGCATGGAATTACTTTCTTTGATAGAAAGTAAACCTGATGTTACCTTTCTTATAGACGAGGCCTTTCTTGATTTTGTAAACGAGGCGGATTCTTTTGCCGGACTTTTCCCCAATATTGCGACATTAAATTCGATGACCAAGTTCTATGGATTGCCGGGCTTAAGGATTGGTTTTGGTACTTTTCCACCGCGTCTCGCCGAATTATTGAAAGATAATATTCCCCCATGGACTGTTAACACCCTGGCCCAGCTGGTTGGTGTAAAGGCGCTGGAAGATAAGGAATACCAGGAGAAAACACGATCACAATGCAAAATTTTGCGGGGGGAGATGTTTGAAGCCTTGCAAAATTTTTCCAGGCTAAAAGTTTTTTCTTCCTGCGCGAATTATTTATTGCTTAAGGCGGAGTGTGGGGAAGTTGTAGATTCATTGGTCTCTTTTTGTCTTGCACGCAATATCTTGATTCGTAAATGTGAGAATTACCATGGCTTGAGTAAGGAATTTTTCAGAATAGCCGTTAAAAACAGGGCTGAAAATGAGCAGTTAATTGCGGTGTTACATAAATTTTTTAAGACGAAACAACTAAAAAACAGAAATAAAGCCCCCTGTCGTTCCCTGATGCTGCAGGGTACCTGTTCCGACGCCGGTAAATCCATTCTCAGCGCGGCCCTCTGTCGTATATTTCGCCAGGACGGTTTCCACGTGGCCCCGTTTAAATCCCAAAACATGTCCCTTAACTCCTTTGTCACCCTGCAGGGCGACGAAATGGGCAGGGCCCAGGTTGTCCAGGCCCAGGCCGCCAAAGTTGATCCTGACTGCAGGATGAATCCCGTTCTCCTAAAACCAAATTCCGATACCGGCAGTCAAATAATAGTGACCGGGCAGCCGGTGGGCAATATGTCAGTGCTCGAATATAACAGTTATAAACCACGGATATGGAAATCCGTATGTTCCTGTTATGACTCCCTGGCCGCTGAATATGATATTATTGTTCTTGAAGGCGCCGGTTCTCCGGGAGAAGTTAATCTTAAACGAGATGACATCGTTAATATGAAGATGGCCCGCTATGCCGGATCGCCTGTACTGATAGTGGGTGATATCGACAGGGGTGGTGTATATGCCTCCTTTGTCGGCATTATGGAGGTTCTTGCCCATTGGGAAAGGGAGTTGGTTTCGGGCTTTATTGTCAATAAATTTCGTGGCCACTCTTCTCTGCTTGAATCGGCCCATGGTTACGTGAAAATGCATACGGGTAGAGAGGTTGTTGGGGTTATACCGTATTTATCCAATTTAGGTCTGCCGGAAGAGGATTCGGTATCCTTTAAAAAGGGTAGTTTCAATAGCAGAAGAGTAACGAAGGAAGGTGTGGAAATTTGTGTAATAAGTACCCCTCATATCTCCAATTTCACCGACGTGGAACCGTTTCTTTCCGAGCCGGATGTAACACTTCATATAATAGAAAAAGCGTCTGATTTAGGGACGCCGCAGGCCGTGATTATTCCAGGATCTAAAAATGTGATTCACGATCTTACCTATCTTAAAGAATCTGGGTTTTACGGGGCAATTAATCGCTGCAGGGAGGCGGGCAGTGAAATAGTTGGTATCTGCGGTGGCTATCAGATACTTGGTAAGACCATTGATGATCCCTTTAATATAGAATCGTCCTCCGACCAAATTATTGACGGTTTCGGCTATTTAGAGATTGAAACGGTCATAGCCAGGGACAAACGACTCATCCGCAAAAAAGGCGTCCATTCTTTTTCGGATAAGGAGGTATTCGGCTATGAAATACACCATGGTGTGTCGACAACGGATAGTAGACCGTTAATCCGCTTTAACGATGGCAGCAGTTGTGGCTCTATTGATGAATCCGGATGTATATGGGGCAGTTATCTCCATGGAATATTCGACAGTGACGAATTTCGCAGATGGTTTATTGATCGTCTCAGGGAGAAAAAGGGTCTGAAGGCTGAGGGTAAGATATTATTTTCATATGATTTGGAAGACGCCTTTGAGCGGCTGGCCGCATCCTTTAGAGAAAATGTTGATATGGAGAAAATCTATTCACTAATGGGTGTGTAGAAAGAAAATTCCAACTGGATCTTATAAGCGATAAGTTCTTGAGCTGTGTGAAACATTAATGGCGTCGATGTGTGAAATTTTTTAATATATTATTATCGTGTATGTTCAGCCACTTATCGCCAACACTGGGGGCGGGACTATGGGGTTGGGGATTTATTGGTGATGCTTTATTCTCTAAAAATATTTTTTGCCCTGCTCTTGGATGCAGTTATGGGAGATCCGCAATGGTATCCCCATCCGGTTCGATTCATCGGAAGATTGTGTGAACTCTGTGAAAAATATACCAGAATTATTTTTTCATCCCCTTTTTTAGCCGGTATTGCAACTGTTTTTACCGTTGTTATGACAACTTATGTTGTTTCTTATATTCTGATTGTGATATCATATTCAATTAATACACTTTTCGGCGATATTACAGCGATCGTGTTACTATACACTACCATTGCAGCAAAGGATTTGCTGGTTCATTCCAATGCGGTTTACATACAGCTTATCACCAATACGTCCCTTGCAAAGGCAAGAGAAGAAATCGCCAAGATAGTCGGTAGGGACACCCATAACCTTGATTGTGAGCAGGTATGTAGAGCCTGTATAGAAACCGTGGCAGAAAATATGGTTGACGGTATTACGTCCCCGCTTTTTTTCGCCATAGTGGCCAGCCTCTTTTCGCCCTTTACCAACCTCTCTCCCATCGGCTGCTCGGTGGTGGGTGCGTTTATGTATAAGGCCGTAAATACACTTGATTCGATGATTGGATATAAAAACGATAAATATATTGATTTTGGCAAGAGTGGAGCCAAGCTTGACGACTGGGCCAATTTTATTCCGGCCCGCTTAAGTGGCCTTTGTTTGATTATAGCTGCATTTTTTTTGCATTTGGATTACAGAGGTGCTGCAAGAATATTTTTCAGAGATCGCTTAAAACATTCCAGTCCGAATGGAGGTCATTCTGAGGCGGTTCTTGCCGGTGGGTTGGGCATTCGCCTTGGAGGCCCGTCCTCTTATATGGGAAAGGTTGAGAAAAAACCCTTTCTGGGCGATGAAAATCGTCAAATATTGCCGGTTGATATCAGAACGAGCCATCAAATGGTTATTGTTGGTTCGTTTTTCTTTGTCTTCTTTATGCTGGTTATACGATCACTGTTGCTGTTATTAGCGGGGGGCTGACAGGGGGTGGTGCTATACCGGTTCTTGTATGTAAAATATGAAAAAATACTTATATAGTTAAATTAACATGTTACCAGCAAACGTCGGGTAATAATTAAATCTAATTCAATCAGATGGTAATTTTAAAATCGATAATAATATTTTTTTTTATATATACCGTATGGTTACTCCAAACCAATACGATATACGCAGAGACAGACGCCGTTAAAAAAACGACAACTTCCGTACCTGTGTCGACAAATGAGCTTTCTGTCGATCCCGATATCCTGTCCGGTTTAAATAAAGAACAGCAGAAATGGTATAAAAGATTCAACGAAGGGATTTTGCTCTTTGATGGCTGGCAATGTATTTC
>CAZQOD010000034.1:0-25533 GCA_964594945.1 uncultured Desulfopila sp. | reverse complement strand
AAAGTGGTTTCACTTTTGAGTCGCTTTCATTGTTCGTTGTGGCTGTGGTCTGAGAATTTTGTCCAGCCATGCCGGTTACTGGTATATCACCGCTGTTGAGCCCCAAGACCCGTCTTATTGCAAATTGATGTCCATTGAAAAAGACCTGTACTCTAGCATACCCTCAATTAATTTTTCCACCACAAAATAAATATATCCAAACAGGCGGATAAACTATGTGGAACGTTTTTTGCTGCAACGTAGGGGCACGGAAAACGACTATCCCCCATGACGGATTTATGTCCGCGCTCAGAACCATCCGATGGCGCGGTTTTATGCATTTATAGCTTCTTTTGAAACAGCAAGGTATTAGATAAAAAATTATCTTCGAACAGCCTCCCGATATAATCGTTTCGTGCACTTACCCTCGGCCTCAAATAGGTATCCTATATCTAATAACTTATGGAAACAATATGGTTATCGGCGGCATCATCATAAAAGTTCACCCGGATGAACGAAAGGACGTGATGATCATTCTAAAACAGTTTTCAACGCTTGCAATATACGGAAGTGACGAGAAAGGGAATATTATCGCAACAATCACCAGCACCAACGCCCGGTCAATGAATGAAACAATCAAGGAAATTAACAACCTTAACCAGGTATTAGAAGTTAACCTTGCCTATCTTAATACCGAAAGATAACCGTCAATACGACTTTGCCGAATCGACGTCAACTAATGCTACCGACAGGTAACAGTCCGCCACTGGATATTGTTACCGGTCGGTAACAAACCATTTAAGATTATCCCCATACAACAACACTTCAATTTTGCAATAGACAGATTCGCAGGAGACAGGAGGGCAACAACGACAAAGACAGGTGAAAATACTTCAAGATATTGATAACGAAGAAAATTCGCTGAATTTACAATCCCGAAGGGCACAGGATTTAAGGATAAATCATAAAGGTTATTGTTTTTCGGGCGGCAAATAACATATTAATTTAACATTATAAAATATATTTTCTCATATTCTGCAGACAAGTTTTGGAGAACTCTTAAACACTGTATGTCTTTTTTTTACCTGGCCAGGCGAAGAATAACCTTTTTACAGGTTTATAAAAATTGGATTGCAAATTGCAGAAGGTAATACGTTGCGTGTTAACGCATGGCCCATCCACATATGGATAATTTCAAAAACCTGTCGCAGCAGCGGTAAACAAAATTTTAAAAAAAATCACTTAAAAGGACGTGCGCCACATTTATCCACGTTCTCAGTCATATCCTACATGGTTGTACCGACCGTCACAACCGCAACGATTAAGGGAGGGAAAAATATGAAGGTACCTTGTTTTCTATGTGGCACCCGTTTTCTGAGGTGGCTGGCAATATATTCCATACTGATATGGAGTTGCCTGCCTGCTCCGGCCGCCCCGAACTCCGGCGATACCAAGCCGACATCAACCACCGCAGCCCAGAGCCGTCCGGTTGTGGAGGAATGTCAACGCTGCCATGATGTGGTCATGTATCAACGTGAACTACAGAGTTCCGCCCACGCTTTTGATAAAGACAAAAAAGAAATCAGCTGCGAGCAATGTCATCATTTCCACTACAGTCCGCTGACTAGTTATTACGCAAGGGATAAATACTACGATAAAAAGATTTTCCCCCCCGGTGCTTTTAAGCGGAGAAAAATGCAGGTAACCGCCCGCAAAAGCATGCAAGCCGCAAAATGTCAAGCGTGTCATAAGGATCTGTACAAAAACACCAAAGGGGAACCTTTATCAGAAATAGGAAAACTATGCCATGATGCCTACCTGGGCAAAAACGGCGAGACACGACGGACATGCGCAGGATGCCATATCAACATAGCACACCTTCCTCCATTTGATCGAGATCAATCGCACAACAAAGCGTTTGCAAAAAAACTTGCTAAAAAGGAGGGCCAGTCAAAATGAAAAGAGACAAACGTAAACTATTCCCATATTCCGCAATCAACATGGTTGGATATGTTTTTTTTCTGGCTATCGCATGGGTAACAGCGGCTAATGCCACCCCTATCAAACACCTTATTGCCCCCGATTCCGCGGCGGACTGCTACGAATGCCATAAAAAAGCCACACCGAAAATTGCCGAAGACTGGTATCAATCAAAACACGGTTTGTTATTGATGAAATGTTTCGTCTGCCACGGACAACCCGATGGCAAGGGATCGGTACCTTGGGCCGTTGTTCCCTCGCCCAAGGCGGTATGCCGAAAATGCCATGACCCGGCAATGAAACGGATGGAAAAAAAATACGGGCTGGCCCCCAACTGTTATTCTTGCCACCCGTTCCACCAGAATTCCCTGCACCATGCTGCATATAAAAAATCTGCGAGCAAGAGCAAATAATTTTTAAGTTTTCTACTTTACGACACTGCAAAGAGACAAAAAATAATAGAAATCAGGGGGTTTCAATGAAATTAACTCGACGAGAGATACTTAAATGTGCGGCTGCATCATCAGCGATAATGGCTATAAACGGCCCGCTACCCATAATCAAAGATGCCCTGGCCGCAGAATCCGCCGAACCGGATAAATGGGTTAAGTCGGTCTGCCGTTTCTGCGGCACCGGGTGTGGAGTAATGGTGGGGGTCAAGAACGGTAAAGTGGTCACGGTAAAAGGGGACCCCAATAACCATAACGGAGGTTTTCTCTGTTTGAAGGGCGCCCTCATGCCCCCCATCGTTTACGCCAAGGAACGGGTAACAAAACCGTATATTCGCAAGAACGGTCAACTACAGGCCGCGTCCTGGGACGAAGCGATGGAACTGGTTGTTTCCAAATTCAAGACGGCCATCAAGGAGCACGGACCAACTTCCATAGCTTATTACGGCTCGGGCCAGGCCCTTACCGAAGAGACATACCTTGCCAGCAAGATATGGAAGGCGGGATTCGGATCAAACAACGTGGAGGGTAACCCCCGTCTCTGTATGGCATCGGCGGTGGGCGGCTATGTAACGAGCTTCGGTAAGGATGAGCCGTGCGGCTGTTATGAGGATATGGACGCAGCCACCTGTTTTTTTATCATCGGCTCAAATATGTCGGAATGTCATCCCATTCTGTTCAAACGGATGGCCGCACGAAAGCAAGCCGATCCCAACGTTAAAATCATCGTCGTTGATCCCCGCAAAACCAATACCGCCAGGATCGCGGATGAGCATGTCTCTTTTAAGCCGGGAACTGATCTGGCCATCCTCAACGCCATGGCCTACGTTATTATTGAAGAAGAACTGGACAACCCCAGATTCTACAATAAATACGTTAATTTTATGACCAACGATAAAAAGAAAGCCGACTTTAAAGCGTATCAAAAATTCTTGGCGGATTATACCCCGGAAAAAGTTGAAAAAATCTCCGGGGTGTCCGCGGCACAGATCCGCAAGATAGCCGTTATGTTTGCCGAATCATCCGGCACAATGTCAATGTGGACCATGGGACTGAATCAGCGAATCCGCGGGGTATGGGCCAACAATCTTGTAACCAATCTTCACTTACTCACTGGCCAAATAGGCAAGCCAGGGGCCACCAACTTCTCGCTTACTGGTCAACCAAACGCCTGTGGTGGCGTCCGCGACACCGGCGGCCTCTGCCACCTTCTCCCCGCCGGACGACTCATTAAGAAACCGGCGCACCGGGCCCAGTTAGAAAAACAATGGGGCCTGAAACCCGGTACCATAGCCCCGAAACCTGGTCTCCACACCATTGCTCTGTGGAACGCTTTTTCCGAAGGCAAAATCAAGGCCATGTTTGTCCTCTGCACAAATCCGGCCCATTCCCTGCCCAATGTGAATATGTACACGGAGGGTATGGAGCGAAAAGACAACTTCATGGTCCTGTCAGAACCCTTTATGGACGCGGAAACCGTCAAGTATTGCGACGTACTGCTGCCACCCGCTTTCTGGTGTGAAAAACGCGGTGTTTATGGCTGTTCGGAAAGACGCTACTCCCTGCTCATGCAATCGGTTGAACCCATGGGTGAATGTAAATCAGACGTTGAAATCCTCCTCGATTTCGGCAGGAGAATGGGCATCGATCCCAAGGTTATTCCTTTTAAGGATGTTGACGATATTTGGAACGAATGGCGTGAGGTAAGCTCGCAGACGCCTTATAATTTCAAGGGAATGACCAGGGCCAGACAGGAGAAGGAATCTGGAATTCGCTGGCCCTGTCCCACCGAGGACCATCCCGGTACAAAACGACGTTATGTGCGCGGTGAAGATCCTAATATTCCTAAAGATTATAAAAACAAGTATAAGTTCTACGGTACCAAGGACAACAAGGCCAGGCTCTGGATGCGTCCCTACGCACCCGCAGCGGAAGAACCGGATAATAAGTATCCGATGGTATTGACCACCGGCCGGGTTATAGATCACTGGCATACCGGGACCATGACCATGAAAGTGCCGGAACTGAGGCGTTCTTTTCCGCGGGCGTATGTTGAGGTCAATATCGACGATGCCCAAAAACACGGTATCCAAAACGGGGATGATGTCCTACTTGAAACCAGGCGTGACAAGATGATTTTCCAAGCCAAGGTCAGTGATGTATGCCGCCCGGGCCTGGTATTTGTCCCCTGGTACGATAAGGAATTAATGATCAATAAATTGACATTGAACGCCTTTGACAAGGGATCCAAACAGCCCGAGTACAAGATCTGCGCTGTACGGATTAAAAAGGCATAACCAATGGCTATCATGGGGTTTCTTGTCCACGTCCTCAAAGAGGATATAGAGGAGGTCGAAGGTCGGTTACAGCAGATGACCGAACTGACCACCTACGGTATCCACCAGGAACAGTATATAGTGGTAGTTGCCGAGACGGTTTCCGACAAAATAGAAAGTGTTGTTAACCGTGTCAAGCAGCTGGATGGAGTACTGACCATCTACACAACATATCTGACCATTGAGGATGAAATGGATGAAGATGGTAACATTGAAACCAATATCAGTCTCCGCAAACTGATGAAAAAAGAACCGGGGATAGATATCACCTGACACACGGAGGCGTAACCTGAAAACACGGGTTGCGCCTCTTTTTTCTTAACTATTGGACATATACACAATAATAGCATGGCCAATAGTATTGGATTATGCATCTAAAAGGTATCTCCATGGCAAACAATAAAAATTTTCTAAGGCCGCCCGGCGCTCGCAGCGAAAAGGAATTTTTATCACGCTGCCTGCAATGCGGTCAATGCGCCCAGGTTTGTATATTTGACTGTATTAAAATGAGACGTGGTTTTAATTTTTTCGTTGCCGGCACACCGGAAATTGATCCCAAGAAAGCCCCATGTCACCTCTGTATGCGCTGCAGTGAAATTTGCCCGTCGGACGCCCTGCACGATGTACCCATTGAAGAGGTTCGAATGGGTTTTGCCGAATTGGACAGAAAGGCCTGTTACACATGGAACAACCACCTTCTCTGCAGATCATGCTATGAACGCTGTCCAATCAAATGGCGGGCCATGTACCTTGAGGATGGTACAAAACCGGTTATCACAAAAGATTGTGCAGGCTGTGGTCTCTGTGAACATGTCTGCCCCGCAAATGCCATTGTCATAACCCCCACCCGCTTCCAGCAAACCCGTGCAGATGATAAAGAGGAGGCGTGATGAAAAAACCGACCCTGAAAAATTACAGGAGATTATTCCAAATATTTATCGGAACAGCCTTTATTATCATCCCCATACTAAACCGGACCCGTTACAGTTATGTGTATGGTAATTTTTTATCTTTCCACATGTTTGGTATTCCTTTTGCCGATCCCCTCGCCATCCTGCAACTCTCCATCAAAAATCTTTACCTCACTGCGGATAACGTTGTGGGGGCTCTACTTCCCCTTCTTCTTGCTGTTTTTTTTGGTACGGTTTTCTGTTCATGGATCTGCCCTTTCGGCCTCCTCTCAGAACTCGGTCAAAAGATCAGTAAAAAAGTGTTCCCGCAAAAATCTAACGGCAACTTCTTAAAGCAGAGGGGCTTTCCCTTTAAGATTGCGATCTTTACCCTAGGATTCATCGGTTTTTTTATCTTTTCAACAACCCCGATCCTCAACCAGCTATCCATGCCTGCATGGTATACCAGGTTTTTTCAATACTATTTCGGCCAAGACTTTATTTCAGCCTGTTACCTCTTTGTTTTCGGGGTGTTAACGGTGGAATTCATCCTGGGAAGACGCCTGTGGTGTCGATATATCTGCCCCCAATCCATTCTTATTATCCTGGGCAAACAGATAAATCGCAATCGTATGAAAGTCCGCTTTGAGGCGGAAAAGTGTATCTGCAAACCCGGATATGAACAATGCGATGCCGCCTGCACCCTCAGTCTTAAACCAAAAAATCTCCCCCCTGTGGAATTTGAATGTAATAACTGTGGAGACTGCATCGTTGCCTGCCAAAACAGGGGAAAGGCCCTCTCTTTCTCACAGTCACAACCTGAGATATGGCTTAATAAAATTAAGATTTCAGCTCTTTTCCGTCCCAGGGCCGTATTACTGCAATTACTACTTGTCTTTGTAATTTCACTTTTCGGGATCAGTTACTATTTTATCAAAAACTATCAGTCCGATACCACCTCCAAAACTATCGTAAATCCTTTACTGGTCGACAAGATACTGTCCTGGGATGACAGTCGAGCCGATTTTTATGCTTTTCTCGCGGACGGAACGGTGATAGTAGTTGGGGGTGATTGGCCCGTCAATGGTTACCGGGGGGGTAAATGGCAGGCCGGCGACGATAACAACTCATTTAAAATCATGTTCGATCCCGATAAGCCCGAGATATATACCCAGGTACATATCACCGGTAAACTGAAGACCAACGGTGAAATTTCCACACAACATATACCTGGCCAGACCACAGCTAAGAAATCAACCATAACCAGGTATGAACCTTTTAAACAATCTTCCTTTGAGGAAGCTACACGACAAAATGCCACCGCCGTCCTCTATGAATACGCGGAAAGAACTTTTGTCCTTAATCTGCGGGTCCAGGATCCACGGGGAGTAATTAGAAAAATTCTCAGTGCAGGTGATGCCATCACCACGGAGGTTATGCTGACAAACGTCAAATACTGGATGAACACTCCTGACATTATAGTTTGCCGGGGTAAATCACCCACCCTGCCCCTGCATACAAAGATACAGATTCTCTTCCACGACGGCCACCGGGAACAGGCAATCTTTATCACGGATAAAACAGTAGATAAATCGGATGAAGAACTCGATGACCCCTGGTTTTAATAAATTTAATTTTTGTAATTGCATTAACCTGCAATTAAGCTATATATATTAGTTATGGAACCTGAACAAAAGTTACTTTTTAACCAAATCCTGTTGGCCGACCATGATCTCAATTTTTTAGGATAAGGAGGCGGGCGGAAATGTACTCTCTGGCTACCTCCTTATTCACCATATACGACGCAGTCCCACGGCACTGTTACCGATCGGTAGCAAAACAAAAACCGTTATTGCTACCGATCGGTAACAATGACGTGATAACACACCGTGACAACCGTATGTTCGTACCTGGATCCTGTTTTACTGCTCAAGCGACGTTCGATGGCGCACGGTTTAAACATCTATTTGATATTTCGACTCTTTGGAGCACTGCCGGCCGGAGATCAATTTTTAAAGACATTAAAGAACGGCAGGAGAAAACGTATTTATACAGTCACCCTGCTCGCCGAGTACTGCAAGATTTTTTATATGTTAAATCAGTTGATTGTCAATGTATTCTGCAACTGGCAGCAGAGGAACCTCATTAACATTTTTAAATAGAATTTTTTTCTGCTTTCCCCTTAACCGGGGCAACGGGGGCGATTTTAAAATCTGTGCCTGTGTCTATTATCAACATCTTTTCAACGCGTTAAGGAAAAACAGCCGGGCACAGTTGCCCGCTCACATCTCCACATGACAGTGAAAAACCAGTTCCACCGATTGCAGAATTCAGCACGATCAAACAGCGACTGTTTAAAAACGTTTTTATGAAATGGAACACGCATTGCAAGTTAACGGACGTACTTTATTAGGAAAAGTTTATCCATTTGTTGTCTAGGAGGGTTACGTGCCAGAATACAAGTCTAAAGCGTATAGCCATGTTTTCAGGATTATCCTAATACTCGTGGTCACTGCGGTGGTCGGCGTTCTCATTAGGAATTTGGTATTGCCCGATTCTTTCGGAGAATACGGCCACTACCGGGGAAATGCCATCAAGGATGAAATCAACCGTCCCATAAGAAACGGTACCAATGCATCATGCCTCTCCTGCCATCCCTATATTCGCGAAATGCACCTCCGGGGAGTCCACAACACAGTCTCCTGTGAGTTTTGCCATGGCCCCGTTGCGGACCATATCAAAGACGGCAAGGTCATCGCACAATTACCTAAAAAAGTTGGTGCCGATATCAAGAAATTATGTTTGCGTTGCCATAATCAGATCATCCGGGCAAGACCTAAAGAGTCGATCAAAATGATAACCATGCCCCAACATCTACAGGAAAAACACGTCCGTATAGACCATAATTGTAATCAATGCCATAACGTTCATGCCCCGCTAATGTGGGTTAACGAGGCCAAGGCCATTGTCGGAGCAGGGGAGGACAATAAATAATGGACGCCATCGAAAAAGAAATATCCCGAGGACGCAGGGCTTTCATCAAAAAAGTACTTGGTGGAACGGTTGCCGGATCACTACTGCTGGTGATACCGGCCGGCGCCATGGATCTGGCCGGTATACCCGAACAAATATCAGGAATGCGCGGCAACAACAGCCCGTTTATTAAAAACAAAAAATTTGCATTTATCGTTGATATTACCCGTTGCATAGGTTGCGGCTCCTGTTGCGTAGCCGACAGAAACGAATATCTCGTACCCGACGGTATGTACCGTACCTGGGTGGAAAGGTATGTGATCGACGATGAAGACAACGTCTACGTTGACAGCCCAAACGGCGGTCTGGACGGCTACCAGGAACCGCGCCGGGATATACCCAACCCGGTCCGCGACACCTTCTTCGTACCGAAACTGTGTAACATGTGCGAGCACCCATCCTGCGTCCAGGTCTGTCCGGTGGGCGCAACTTACCAGACAGAAGATAATTTTGTTCTGATCGACGTTAAACGCTGCGTCGCCTGCGGTTATTGTGTTCAGGCCTGTCCCTACGGAGTACGTTTTATAAATCCCGAAACCAAAACGGCCGATAAGTGCACCTGGTGTTACCATCGTGTTCGTAAAGGATTGCTGCCCGCCTGCGTAAATGTATGTCCGGTGCAGGCCAGAAAATTCGGCGATTTAAACGATAA
This sequence comes from uncultured Desulfopila sp., assembly GCA_964594945.1. Classification (GTDB taxonomy): domain Bacteria; phylum Desulfobacterota; class Desulfobulbia; order Desulfobulbales; family Desulfocapsaceae; genus Desulforhopalus_A. The sequence goes on along the minus strand of CAZQOD010000034.1, from coordinate 16,214 downwards.
AGAATCCGAGGTGTACAAAATTTTACACCAGCCCCATGTGGTCTCGGTATTAAAACCCGACATGGGTAATAAACCGTCGCTCCACTATGTAGGGCTGAGAAGGGAGGTGGTATAATGAATCCCGAACATGGCCTGACAGCTGCATCTGTCCTGACTAATTACGTCTTCCCCAATGAACTGCACGTCCATTGGAGCCTGATGATCGTGCTTTACCCCTATATCACCGGTATTGTCGCCGGTGCGTTTATCGTTTCATCGCTCTACCACGTCTTCCATATCCAGGCGTTGAAACCGGTATCGCGCTATGCCCTGGTTTTTGCCCTGGCCTTTCTGGCCTTTGCCACGGCCCCGCTCCTCAACCACCTCGGCCACCCGGAGAGGGCGATGAGCATGATGCTCACCCCCAGCCCCACCTCGGCCATGGCAGGTTTCGGTTATATATATTCGGCCTATGCCATCGTCCTGATACTTGAAATCCTTTTTATCTACCGCCCAACTCTGGTTGCATTACAACAGAATTCAAGCGGTTATATGAAAAAACTCTATACCGTATTGACAATAGGCAGTGATAATGTCTCCGAAAAATCTTTACGACTTGACCATAAGATCATAGCCTTTCTCGCCGCCATCGGTATCCCCATGGCCTGTACCCTGCACGGATACGTCGGCTTCATTTTTGGCGGAGTTAAAGCCAATCCCATGTGGGCAACCCCGCTGATGCCCGTAATTTTTCTTCTTTCCGCCAGTGTCTCCGGTATTGCAGGAATTATTTTTTCATACGTTATAATTAAGACGTATACCTGTAAATTTATTGATATGGATTGCATCCGCACCCTGATAAAGTTCCTGTGGGGTTGTTTTATCCTCGATTTCGTATTTGAAATGTTGGAACTGTTTTCCCATGCATATATGGCCACCCATCACTGGGAGGCCCTGCGGGATCTTTATTTCGGCCCCCTTTACGGCTCGTTCTGGATTGCCCAGGTTGGTATTTTCTCCGTTATTCCCTTTGTATTGCTGGGTATTCTCTCATTAGTGAAACTATCCGACGCCATGGTAAAATTTTGGGGTACCATCGTCTCGTTTATGATCTTAGTTCAGGTTATTCTCATGCGCTGGAATGTCGTGATTGGTGGCCAGCTCATGTCAAAAAGCGAACGTGGTCACACCACCTTCCACCCCGGCTGGTTCGAAAAAGAGGGTATTTTAATTTCTATTATTATTCTGGTATTGCCTGTTGTTCTGTTATTTATCCTCGGCAAAATATTCCCTTTCTGGCTGGAAGATAAAAAGACAATGGAGAAACAATCAGCTTAAATACAAGAATACAAGATTTAAGTTTTTTGAAGTCACTATTTCAAGAACAACTGCAATAAGGAGGGTCGGTAAAGTCAATATACAGTGGTGAAAGGGTGGATATCCGGGAGATTATTCGAAAATTGGCAGGTCTCCATGGGACATTATCGAGTAAGGTCTGATATCCGCGGCAATTCTTTTAACGGGGTTGCATCTGAATTAATGAATTCGTATCTGGAGGAGACTGAATGAAACATCTGAAAAAAATGTTTTGTCTTACAGTCCTGGGACTTTTTGCTGTCGGCTCGGCTTTTGCCGCCACCGAACAGTCAAAAAACACTCAGGACCCGGCCATTAAGGCCTTAAATGTAAAATGTGTAAATTGCCATCTCAAGGAGAACGGCTCCCTGGTTAAACAGTGGCAACATTCGCCCCATGCCGCCGCCGTTGACGGTCAGGTGGGATGTTATAACTGCCACGCCGCCAACAAGGGAGAAGAGCTCGGCTATGAACACGAGGGCGCCTTTATAAAAACCATTCTTTCACCGCTTGACTGTAAATTCTGTCACGAACGTGAAGTAAAAGAGATGGTTAACTCCCACCACGCCACGGCGGGTGAGATTATGGCTTCCCTGGACAATGTGGTCGGCGAGGTTATCTGCTCCATGGAACCGACAAAGGCTGATGTAGTCAACGGTTGCTGGCAATGTCACGGCTCGGTAATCAAGATCAAGCGCGATAAGAACGGTAAACCCTTGATGAACGAAGCCAAAGCTGTCGTGATCGATCATATGACTTGGCCGAACACCGGTATTGGCCGGATTAACCCCGATGGTTCCAAGGGTTCCTGTATGGCTTGCCATTCCAAGCATTCCTTCCGCTCCTCCGTTGCTCGCCAACCGGAAAACTGCGGCAAATGTCACCTGGGCCCGGATCATCCGCAAAAAGAAATATACGAGGAGTCCAAACACGGTATTGCTTACTATTCAGCCCTGCGTGAATCAGGTGCAAACGGTATGAATATCTTGAAAAACGGGACCTGGGTTCTTGGCAAGGATTATTACACCGCTCCCACCTGTTCCACATGCCATATGGGTTCCTATGTGAAACTCGACGGCGGTATTGCCCAAAACACGCATAATGTCGGAGATCGCATATCCTGGACCCTCCGCCCCAAGGTTTCCGTTAAACTGAACCGAGCCATCTTCTCGGATGGTACCGTCGCCGATATACCCGGCGATATTGCCCCGCAGGTCGGTCAAAAAGCTACCTACAAGACCTTTATTGTCAAGGATGGTAAGTTCAAAAAGGTCAAGGCTGAAAAGCAGGTGGTTAAAGTTCTCTCCTGGGAAGATCGTCGTAATAATATGAAGGGCGCTTGTAAATCATGCCACGGCATGCAACAGATCGACGGTTTTTACAAGCAATTTGATTCCCTGGTCGTAACCTATAACGATAAATTTGCCAAACCGACCAAGAAACTCTACGGTATGGCGAAAAAAGACGGGCTCATCAAAGGTTCCACCTTCCACACCGAGCTTGGCTGGATATGGTGGGAAATATGGCATCATGAAGGACGTCGGGCAAGACACGGCGCCGCCATGCAGGGTCCCGATTACACGCATTGGCACGGTCTCTATGAAGTAGCCCATCATTTCTACTTCAAATTCCTTCCCGAGCTGATGAAGCTGGCCAAGGAGCATAATATGACGGCTAAGTATGAAAAAGCGGTCAATGAAATTCTAGCCAGACCCGAGCATCAATGGTACCAGAAGGGCTTTGGTGAAGATACGATGAAAGCCATCAAAGCTGAACAGGCAGAACGATACGGCGATAAGAAATAACCGTAACCAGTTTACTGCTCTATAACTGCCCTGGTTACCGATACGGTAACCAGGGTATTTCTTTTTTATTAGTGCCTTACTCCTTAAAACCTGTAAAGAAAAACAAGAAAATAAAAGTAATGTTCAACTTAACGGGTTCATAACAGAAACAAGGCACTTACTTGCAGCTTGTCTGCGTTAGTGGAGGATAGCCCGAAAATGAAAACAACTAGATCACGGGGATCGTGGTACCTGTACATAATAACTTTCGTATTTTTACTGGTAACAGTCTGGGTAAACAACGGCCCGGCCCAGACAACCGAAGACTTAACAGACAAAGTTGCCTCCTTGAAACTCGGGCTGAACGGTTATATCATCGGTTGGGAAATAAATGATGAACAAAAAAAGATCGCTGCAAAAAACCCAGTTGCCGGAAGTTATAAAGGTACTTATAAATTCTCAGATAACGGACTGAATGTGGTCGTTGATCAGAAGAGCAATAAGGTTCTTGCCCTCTATAAAAACAAGAAAAACGGAACAAGAAAACAACTAAAAGAAATGGTGGCTGAACTAATGGACCACTTTGATGCCCCCACGACCATCGCCCATGATAAAATACTCTATTGGGCTTTTAATAAATATGGCCCGATCACTGAGGAAGACTTCAACAAAGCCAAGAAAATAAAGGCTACCACCGAACTAGGCATCATCGCCACGGTAAAACTGAATTCAGAGATCATCATCAGCCCGGACCAAAAAGATAGTAAAACCAACACAGACAATGCCACCGGGACTGTTTATTACATCATAACATCCGACCCGATGGTTGCAAATTTTATCAACAGCCATCAATAATAGCAGTAACGGAGCCGCCCTCTGCTGCTTGCCCCGAACCTTGTCACGGCTGCCCTGAATCAGTGCAACAGGGTTCAACTCAATACCGTTATACCAACTTTATATGAAAGTGATTTCACTCTTGAGTCGCTTTCGTTGTTCATTGTGGTTGTCTTCTGAGAATTTGGTCCAGCCATGCTGATTTATATGGAAGTGATTTCCAGGGCTTTGGCTCTTGAGTCGCTTTCATTGTTCGTTGTGGCTGTGTTCTGAGAATTTGGTCCAGCCATGCTGGTTACTTAGGTCCCATTTTGATCTTATCGGCGGGATACCGTAAATCATTTGATAACAGCTCAACAACAGAGGTTATATCTAAGCCCCCATGGATGGATTTACGGCATCTCCCGGCCAAGATCGGGACTGGACTCAGACACTAACTAAATGATATTGAAATAAATAACAAGGTCATTGAAGGAGCTACTTACCGCTTGTCCGAGCAACCAGATCCTGACGCATCGCTTCAAACAGTGTAACCGCCGCCGCCACCGAACTGTTCAACGAGTCGAGTGTTCCACTCATGGGAATTGAGATTAAGAGATCACATTCCTGTTTCACAAGGGGCCTTATACCTTTCCCTTCACCACCCACAACCAGGCAGACTGGCACAGTCAGATCCGTTTCGTAAATTGACCGGGCACCATCATCTTTTACAGTGCCAAACACCCAAAAACCGATTTTCTTTAACTCTTTTAAAGCGGTTACAAGATTTGTTACCTGGCAGATAGCCAGATGCGATATGGCCCCGGCAGAAGATTTGGCAGCCGTGCCACCCAATGGTGCAGACCGTTCCCTGGTTACAATCATGCCCGACGCACCCGAGGCCAAGGTCGACCTTGCAACGGCACCAAGATTATGGGGATCCTGCAACGAATCACAAACCACAAGACATGTCCTTCTACCACCAACAATACGTTTGGACATTGTCTGTAATAAATCCTTGAAATTCACAAGGTTTGCTTCGCTGATGCGACCGATCACACCCTGGTGACGAATTTTATCCGCCCCTTCACCCATTAGGCGCAGGCCGTTCACAAAAGAGATTTTTATTCCGCAACTGCGTCCCTTATCGATAATGGCTTGAATTTTTGCACCGCGTTTTTCCCTATCGATAATCAACTCCATGAACCTATCTGGTTCCTGCATCAATCCTTCAGTTACCGGATTAATCCCCCACAGCAGATCCTCGCTGAAACGAATTTTTTTCACACCATCATGGATTCTACCTGCGTATTTCTTCTTTTTCATTGTATCAGAAGACCGTTATCTATTGCCTGCCCCGAGGGCAAACGATGGGCCCTGGCCCTTTCCGCCACTATTATGGAAACGAGGAGGTCAATTGTTTCAGATAAATCATCATTAATCACCAGGTAATCATACCTTGAAGCGGCCGCCATTTCAGAGCAGGCATTACCCAGACGCAGCCTGATAAGTTCCTCACTTTCGGTACCTCGCCCCCTTAACCTGTTTTCAAGCTCTTTTAAACTCGGCGGCGAAATAAAAATATATGCGGCCTCCACTATCTTATCATTTCGTAGAATATCAGCACCTTGTACATCTATATCAAGAACTACATCAGCCCCTTTCATAAGCAGACCCTCAACCTCCCGCCTGCTGGTACCATAGAAATTGTCATGTACCCTCGCATATTCGAGGAAAAGACCCTGGTCGATCATCTCCAGAAATTTATCCCGACTGATAAAACGATAATCCACACCATCAATTTCACCCTGCCTTGGCGGACGCGTGGTATGGGATATGGAAAAGACAAGATTTGCCACTCTCGCCATAACCGCCCTGAGCAGCGTAGTTTTCCCGGCCCCGGATGGCGCTGATATTACAAATAATCTTCCCTGCTTCATAATCGATCGGTCGTCTGGGTTTTATGTTTGCCAAAATATTCAGCCAAGTGCTGTCCTTGTTGCAAGGCCTGCAACCTCTGGCCAATGGTATCCGACTGCACCGATGACAACACCACGTGATTAGAATCCATAATGAGAAGAGACCTGGTTCTCCTTCCCTCTGTAACATCTATGAGTTTACCTTCTTTTTTGGCAATCTCCTTTAATTTACGGGCGGGAGAAGAACCGGTATTAATAACGGCGATGATCCTCTCTGCCATTACGGTATTACCAAAACCGACATTTAATAAAAGCATGGTCTGTTCTCCGAAAATATTCGTTTGCCCAAATGCAGCAACCAACAGATAATATACTAACACCGGAAATGACCGGTAAGGTGGTATAAATGCCTTGTTTCTTGTTTTTCATTACAGCTTTTACGGAATAAGACACTAATTAAACAACATAAAATATAACTTCTTACATTTTGATCGTAACATTTGGGTCTTATTCTATATTCTGAACCTGCTCACGCATTTTTTCCAACTCGCTTTTTAATTCGACGGCAAGATGGGCCACATCGGCGTCGGTGATCTTGGCCGCCAATGTATTTACTTCCCGCAAAAATTCCTGAATGAGAAAATCAAGCTTACGACCAACTCCCCCACCATCCCGTAGGAATTGACCAAACTGATCAATATGACTCCGAAGCCGAACAATTTCTTCAGTTACATCCGACTTATCGGCCAGCAGTGCAACCTCCTGGGCAAGACGTGTCTGATCAAACTGAACGGCGGTAAGTAATTTATCCAGCCTTTCTTGAAGAAGTTTTTTACGCTGATGTAAAATAAGAGGAATACCCTCCTCAATATAATCCACGGTTTTGGTAAAATCTTCAAGGCGATTACTAAGGTCAGCAACCAGGGCCCTGCCCTCCTGTTCCCTCATACCGTCACAACTCTCAAGCGCATTATCAAGGGCCTCTTCCAAAAGGGGCCATATTTGTTCAAGATCCTCATCTCTTTGTTCCCTTACCAATATATCCGGAAACGATGTCAATGCTTGCAGGGAGACACCACCATCGATGGCAAATTCACTGGACAAGGCAGACAGGGCCTCCCTGTAACTACGCGCCAGGGGCATATTTATACGTACCTCTTGTAAATCAGAAAAATCACCTGCCACCGTCAATATCAGATCAATTCGCCCTCTAAGAAATATTTTCGAAACTTTTTTACGTATCCTCTCTTCCAGGCCATTATATCCACGGGGGAGTTTCATCTTCAGATCCAGATACCTGTTGTTGACACAGCGGAGTTCAAAATTCCAGACACGTCCTTCATTCTGAACTTCCGCTCTGCCAAAACCTGTCATACTCTTAATAGTCATCTCTTAAACCCAAGTTACAATTCCACCAAAAAAATAAAAACGATGTGAAGAACAGTCTCCACATCGTTTTAAATTTAACGAATATCCCCCACAGAACCCACCGGGAGACAAAGATTAAAGCTTATTTAGCAGCCATAAACTTATTAAGCTTTTTGATTATAACAGTGCTGATATCAACCTTCTTATCAAAAAATATTACCCCGTTTTTGGAGTCGAGAATAACCGTGAAACCGTTATCTTTGCCGTACGCCTTGACAACCTTTTCAAGTGCCTTGAGAATCGGTTCCAACTCTTTATCCTGCAGATGCTTCATCTCAAAACGGGCATCTTCGGTCTTGGCTTGTAATTCCCTGCCCTTCTTCTTAAACTCGCGGATTTTTTCCGCCTTTTTTTCCTCACTCCAGGCAGAACTCTTTTTCTTAATCTCACCCTGCAGCGCTTTTAATTCATCCTGTTCAGCTTTGAAAGAGGCTTGTAAATCCTTCATTTTTTTCTCAAAACGAACCTTTGCGGCCTTACCGGCATCACATTCAACTACAATTTTTTGAACATTCATCACACCCATTTTAAAAGCGGCAAGTCCGTTACCAGCGCCACAGAGGGTGAATACAAACAAGGCTGCTAGAATGAGCATCTTTTTACAAAACATCTATATCTCCTCAATATGCATACTTAATGTTATGTCTTATTGCACCACAACAAAGTCTGCCCTTCTGTTCTGTGCCCAGGAAAGCTCGTCATGGCCGTGTAAAAGCATTCTTTCTTCGCCATAACTCACGGTGGTCAGCTGTGCCTCGTTTACACCAAGATTAACCAGATACTTCTTGGCACTGAGGGCACGACGCTCACCTAACGCCATATTGTATTCGTTTGTCCCGCGGGGATCGCAGTTCCCTTCAATTCTTACGGTAGCACCGGTATGCTTTTTAATGAATTCACCGTTTACCTCAATACGCGACACCTGGTCACTCTTAATTTCCGATGAATCAAAATTAAAATAGACGGGAAGCATTCCTTCAGTGGTCCTCCCTTCACTGATACCCAAAGGCTTAGAATCCAGGGATTCAACGGCGCCCATGGCCTCACCATTCGCATTGGCATTCAAATCGGCCCCATCTTTCTTTGAACTACAGCCGGCCAAAGTTATAACAGAGACACATAACAACAGGGGAAGCAAGGATTTAACTTTTTTAATCATAGGAAGAACCTCCAGAAGTTCAGTAAAAATTCTATTAAATAAATGACACTATCAGATGACGCTCTATAGAAAGATTTCAAAACCCTTTCTTTTTACATAACAAAATAGTCTACTATATAAAGCAAAGGCCACCAAATTCAACTCTTTTTTTCAATTAACGGCGAATCTTTGTCTTCCACCACATTCATTTACCACTGTTTCAACAGAAAAAAATGAACTGCACCGCCGCAAGCATACGGGGAGCAGGTTTATTTTACGGCCCGGCAAACGATGTATTAAACCCGAGTAACCAGCATGGCTGGACCAAATTCTCAGACCATAGCCATAGCGAACAACAAAAGCGACTCAAAAATCATAGCCTTGCAAGGCACTTTCATATAAAGACAATAAAACCAAATCCGACCTCCAGGGAGAAGGATTCACTCCTTCCCCTGAATATCGAACCCTGGCAAAAAATCGTTTTAAACCGTATTTTCATGAATATTGCACCAATTCCATGGTTTTTACTGCCTCGCAAACCGCCTCTGTGATATCAAATATCAAACATTCACAATGTACTTGAAAAATCCGGGACAGAACAATTAGGAAAGAGACGTTAATTTACCCTAGTGATATTTCATTTTTCTGATTATAACAGTGTAACAATTTTCACCCTTTTCAAAAATCCGTATCTTCGTTAGAAGGTAGAAACAATTTGGAGATTTTAATGGCCAAAGTAAACATAAGTCCAAACAGAACAACGGATAAAACCATCCGCAGTATTGACCGTAAACGTGAAAACGAAAGAAAGAAAATGTTTTACCGGGCCAAGGATCATGCGACGGAATTTGCTTCACGACTTGTTCAACGCCTGATTGATCGATCGATTATCGAGACGACTTCCGTATCAGCCGTCCAGGAGGCAATTGAAAATCAACTCAACAGCCTCGGTTATATAGAAGAATTCGAACTGCAGATGAAAATAGCCCCGATCCGGACCATCGCCCAGGATCCAAATGTTGTCAGCCTCTATATGACCCAGTACATAGTTGAAGATCTCATTAATAATCCGGTAATTCAAGATGTATTCGGGGATGACCTCGATATATACAGGGCCGTTGATTCCGTTTTCCGAGTGCTTAGACCGTAAATGTCCCATCCGGATTCTCCACCCGCGCTTTTAGTCGCCGATCAAGACGGGAAAATCAGTGATTTTCCCGACCTCCATATGGCAGGAATGAGTAATGGCACTTATTTCCTGCCGACCCCGGAGGATCTTATCCCACTGCCGGAGGGCAGTGAACTGTTCACTCTGCCGGCCAGGTTACCGGTGGGCTGGGATCCCCTCACTGATGAACCCGTACTTGTCGACAAGAATCCCCACAGAGGTAACAACTCCGTTCAGGCCGTAGCCGCGTTCATGGCACCGGCCCATACCACAATTTTTACCTCCGCTTATCAAACGGAGGATAAGGCGCCGCTCTTGCCTCTTTTCGCCTATTCGGCAGTGGGCTGGCATAAGGGTAAATTCTGGGTTGCCGGCTTCCGAAGTGATAATGACGTCAGACAGGATATTTCACAATACCAGGGTAGCACTGTCGATAAACTCACCAAGAAAAAACTGGTGGAATATCCAAACAATCGCCTTATCCAACATTTGGGCAAATGTTGTCTGGTTTACGGATGTCCGGCGGCGCGTAATTTTTTCCTCAACCGCTGGGAGGCTCCACTACCCTCTTCACCACAGTGCAATGCACGATGTTTAGGATGTATTTCTTTGCAGCCATCGGGTTGCTGCCCGTCGACACAGGAGAGAATTACATTTGTGCCGACGGCGGTAGAGATCAGTGAGATGGCAATTAACCACCTTAAAAGCGCGGCCAGGCCGATTGTCAGTTTTGGACAGGGCTGTGAAGGAGAACCCCTCCTCCAGGCCGATACATTAAGCAAAGCCATACAACTGATCCGACGCAAAACAGTAAGAGGAACCATTAATCTAAATTCCAACTCCAGCCTGCCGGACGGCGTGGAACTCCTGGTTAAGAGCGGTCTGGACTCCCTGCGAGTAAGTCTTAACTCCGCACAAAAAATCTATTATGACCACTATTATCGCCCTAAAGGATACTGCTTTGATGATGTGCTCCGCTCCATTGACATTATGAAAACAAACGATCGATTTGTATCATTAAATTATTTTATCCTGCCCGGATTCACAGATACCATGCAAGAATTCGAATCATTATCCGTTCTGATCGAAAATCATCACCCCGACTTTATCCAGCTTCGCAACTTGAATATGGACCCGGAATATTATTTTAAAAGTCTCTTGTTTTCAAAAGATTCAACCCCTCTCGGCATCCGCACTTGGTTAAGTTTATTAAAAAAACAGTTTCCATATCTTCGTTTTGGTTATTTCAATCCAGAGGTAAATATTTAAGCTAAATTTTGTGAAATTTTGCTATAATACTGAGACGGATCCCAGGATAAAAAACCCTTTTTCAACGTAATTATGATGAGTTCAGTCATTAACCATTGATTTTTAAAAAAAATGAGATAAAATATCATCTAATAATTTTTATCAGCAAAACAGTTATGGAGCCGATAATGGAACAACCGGGAAATATGCGCTTGACTAACCAGAGACAGATTATTTTAGAAGAATTGGGAAAAGTAACTTCACACCCCACCGCAAATGAAGTTTATGATATGGTTCGCAAACGTTTACCCCGTATAGGCCTGGGCACTGTGTACAGAAACCTTGAGCTCATGGCGGAAAATGGAATCATTTTAAAACTTGACGTGGGCGGGACCCAGAAACGTTTTGATGCGACAGTGGAAAACCATTACCATGTCCGCTGTAATTCGTGCGGAAGAGTAGACGATATTGATATGGAAGTCCTTGAAACAATAGATGAAAGGGCTGCCGCAGCAAGCGATTATTCCATACTGGGTCATCATATAGAGTTCACGGGGCTTTGTGAAAAATGTGCCGCTCGAAAAACCGAGCAGCCCCCCCATTAATTTCCACAACCAGATCGTTTTACGCCGTCGCAAAAACGACCTTACAAAATCTCCGTTTGCCCACCTTGATCAGGATCTCACCTTTTGTCGACAGGGTCGTGTGGACGTCCGTTATCTTGACGCCATCAATGGACACGGCGTTTTGCTTTATCATTCTGCGCCCATCGGAAGTGGACTTAACAAGAGAGGCATCCATTAACAACTGCGGCAAAGCTATCATATCATTCGCCCCACAGTGGAATACCGGAACATCATCGGGCACGCCTCCCTTTTGGAAAACCTTCTCAAAATTTATCTCCGCCGCCAGCGCCGCTTCTTCTCCGTGGAATCGCGCAGTAAGATGCCTTGCCAGCTTTTTCTTGACCTCCTTGGGGTGAAGAACACCTGTTTTTACCTCTTCTTTCAATACAGCAATTTCCCTGTTAGAGTAGTCACTGAGAAGCTCGAAATAACGAAACATCAGTTCATCCGATATGGACAGGACCTTACCGTAAATAGTGTCGGCGGGGTCGGTTATGCCTATATAATTACCGAGGGATTTACTCATTTTATTGACCCCGTCCAACCCTTCAAGAAGGGGCATGGTAATAACCACCTGGGGGCTCTGTCCCCTGGAACGTTGCAGATCCCTACCCATGAGAACGTTGAATAGCTGGTCGGTGCCACCCAACTCCACATCGGACTCCATGGCGACGGAATCGTACCCCTGTATCAGGGGATAGAGAAATTCATGGATGGAAATTGGCTTGCCGTTTTCAAACCTGTTTTTAAAATCTTCACGCTCCAGCATCCTGGCAACGGTAAGTTCGGAGGCGAGCTTTATCATATCAATGGAAGTAAGCTTGCCGAGCCATTCGCTATTGAAAACGACCCTGGTCTTATCTGGGTCGAGAATTTTAAAGACCTGCTCTTTATAAGACTCGGCATTTTCCGCAACCTGTGCCACGGTGAGGGGTTTACGGGTTTCAGACTTACCCGTGGGATCCCCTATCATGCCGGTGAAATCACCGATAAGAAAATAAATATGATGGCCAAGATCTTGAAAATGTTTTAACTTTTGCAACAACACCGTATGACCTAGATGAAGATCGGGGGCGGTGGGGTCAAAACCAGCCTTAATTTTTAGGGGGACGCCTGTTTCCCGGGATTTGATTAATTTTTTAGCCAACTCATCCCGGGAAATAAAATCAACACTACCCCTCTCAATCAACTCAAGCTGCTCTTCAATAGAATGCATCAAATAACTCCATAAACAAAAAACAAACCTTTAACAACACCTGCCGACCCGCAACATCAAAAAAACAAAAGGGCAATTCCCCGTTAACTCGTGTCTGTCCATAAATGGCCATTTCCCCCTAACTCTTCGTTGCTTTCAGAATTTAATCCTCCGATAAAGAGAGGTACGAGACATCGAGATACCGCATATATGCCTGTGGTTAAATTCATCAAGCGCCTCGATTTAGTAGCAAAATTGCTCATCCATGGACAAACAACTCTAACACCGAAAATGACCGGTAGGCCGGTATAAGTGCCTTTTTGCTGTTACCGGCATCCGGTTTTTTATGATCTATTATTTCTTGTTTTTTATCACAGCTTTTACGGAGTAAGGCTCTGATCTCTATTTCGCATATTCAACGGCACGGGTCTCCCGGATTACGGTCACCCGAATCTGACCCGGATATGTCAATTTTGATTCAATGGATCGCGCGACATCCTGGCTCAACAGGGTCGCCTCCTCGTCCCTGACCTTGGTGGAATCGACAATTATGCGCAGATCGCGTCCGGCCTGAATCGCATATGACTTCTCCACACCGTCAAAATCGTTGGCAATACCCTCCAGATCCTCCAGCCGTTTTACATAACTCTGCAACATTTCCTTTCTTGCTCCGGGACGCGCCCCGGACAGGGCATCCGCCGACTGCACCAGCACGTCTATTACGGAAAGGGGGGGCTGGTCTTCGTGGTGGGCGCCGATTGCGTAAACCACCTGCTCCGGTTCACCATATTTTTTGGCCAGGTCACGACCTATCACCGCATGGGAACCTTCCACTTCATGGTCGACCGCTTTTCCTATATCGTGCAACAGACCGGCACGTTTGGCCACCTTAACATCCACACCCAATTCGGACGCCATAATACCGCAGAGAAAAGAAACTTCCAGGGAATGTTGCAGTACATTTTGTCCATAACTGGTTCGATATTTTAATCGTCCCAACAACTTGATCAACTCTACATGTACGCCATGGGCGCCGACATCAAATGTTGCCTGTTCTCCGGCTTCTCGCATGGTAATTTCCAGTTCCCTTGTTACCTTATCGACAACTTCTTCTATACGACCGGGGTGAATTCTGCCGTCGGTAATCAACTGCAGGAGAGCAAGACGGGCGACCTCCCTGCGAACGGGGTTAAAACCGGAAAGAATAACGGCCTCCGGCGTATCGTCGATAATTATATCAATACCGGTCGCCGCCTCAATGGCCCGAATATTCCGGCCCTCCCTACCGATGATCCGACCCTTCATTTCATCATTGGGCAAGGGCACCATGGAGACGGTTCTGTCGGCGACATAGTCACCCGCATAACGGGAAATGGCCAGGGCCAAAATATTTTTCCCCTTCCTGTCGGCCTCGATTTTCATCTCATTTTCTATCTTGGCAAGTCTTTTGGCCGCATCCATCCGTGCTTCACTTTCCAGAGAGTCCATGAGCATCCGCTTTGCTTCTTCAAGGCTGATACCGGAAAGTTTTGCCAACTCATACTGCTGCTTGCTGATCAGCAGGTCAATTTCCTTGTGCTTCTCCTGCCATTGAACGGCTTGCAGTTTTAGCCGTCTTTCCATATTGTAAAGTTCGGTCTGTTTCCTATCAAAACTGTCCCATTCTCTTTTTAAACTGTCTCTTTTTCTCTTTAGTTGACGCTGCTCACCCCTGAATTCATCCCTCTCAACCTTCAGTTCATCTTCCAGCGCCTGTTTTAATTGATATGCAGCCTCTTTACTCTGCAGAAGTGCTTCTTTTTTAAGCTGCTCCGCCTCGATAATGGCATTTTCTATTATCTGTCTGCCTTGAATTTTGATGTTGTTTTCATGGCCCTCAACAAAACGTTTCCTGAGAAACGAACCTATGAGGGTGCCTATTAACACACCGATACCTACGTATAAGTAAAAATAAGGCGAATTGAATATATGCATTGGGGGATCCTATCGAGGTAACGACTGACAGGACGGAAAAACAACAAGAAACAAAAAACGACAAGAAACAACTCCTGGGAAGGGAGTGAAAATAATTTTGCCAAATAATTCAAGTATGTTATTAACCAGACCCAGTGGCCGTAAACACTTCTCTTTCAGCCACCAGCCAAGCCCCCATACCCGCGTAGACTATTCCAAAACGACCGAACAACCTTGTATAGACCCGTTATCTCTCCAAAACAGCCCCATCTACAACGACGCCCATTTAACCGAACAATCTCACCCCGCTCAGGCCACACACAATTACCACGTACAACATTCCGTAACCACTCGCTCTTGAGGATTTTCTCGCGCTCCCATATGAAAAAATCCAACCCGGATCATATTGTATAAAAACAATCCGGATATGCATATCTTAAAAAAGCAAGCCTGCTTCCCAAAATTCCGTATTCTGTTTCAACAGCATCCTTCCGCTGAAGCCAATCTAATTATTATATGTTCAACCGGAGTAAACCCCTCCCCAAACCGCTCGGAGAAATCATAAATCCGGAAATTAAAAAATCTAAAAAAACTCTTCCCCACACTGCCGTGTCAACAGGACAGTTAAACCTATAAAAATAGGTGGGCATCATCATAATAACCTCAGAAAATTCGCTAAACGATCTTTCTTTAGAAACCAGCGGAGTTACCCTTTTTTAGGGAGTTGGCTCAACACACACTGGAGATCACCAACAGTGCAGGGAAAAACATTCAATATCCAAAAATTAAGATCAAGCATCCACTCCGTCGGGATACCAGAACCAAATCACACCCTGTAAACAACATTATACCTAAATCCTGCAGCCAAGGAAAAAACATGTTCAACCAGCGCAGACTCCGCACTCGCCGATTACAAAATTCAGATCATAAACAACTTTGCCGACTGAAGATTATAGCAGAATTTTATATAAACGAAAACATATTATACCTAAATCCTGCGCTCAGAATATAAGAAAACAAATTTCATACCGTTAAACTAATATGTTATTAATCCAGCAAGAATCGATCACGTCCACTTTTTTGTAAATAATTTTTCTCATATTCTTCGCATTTCGGGATTGGCAATTACACTGAATCTGTTTCGTTATCAACAGCTTGAAATCTTCTGTCATATTAAATCAAACCCGGCCCGACTCAGATGATTCGTCGACCAGCCCCATACGAATCTCTTCACTTAGACACCCCATTCTTTCTTCACATTCCCGTCTGTATTCTTCAAACTCCTGCTTTAATTTCACATAGCGCGAAGCAATATTTAAACAGGACATAACCGCCACCTTACCGACGGGCAGAGTGGCCGTGGTATCTGCAGCGCCACTTTCCACCAACCGACGAACAAGGGCTAAAATCGTCCGCATATCCTCTTCCGTTGCCGAACTGTAGAATGCGTACTGTTGGCCGAGCAATTCGAATTTTACCAGTCTCTCTTTCTCTGACATATCACCCTTCGCCCGTTTCCAGTAACCAGCACGGCTGAACCAAATTCTCAAGCCACAGCCACAACGAACAATGAAAGCGACTCAAGAGTGAAACCACTTTCATATAAA
>CAZQOD010000033.1:0-25695 GCA_964594945.1 uncultured Desulfopila sp. | reverse complement strand
TAGACGAGGGCAGATCTGAAGTTGTCGGTTAAACCTCCGTCGACGTCGGCAAGACCGCAACGGGTAAGAAACCAAAACGTGTTAATATGACCATAATGCAGAATTAATCGAAAGCAGCCATTTTTAAATACCATAATGTCACTACTTGAAACCAGAAATATAATCAAACGATACGGCTCCAGAACCGTGGTGGACGGCGTCAGCCTGCAGGTCCACACTGGTGCCGTAGTCGGCCTTCTCGGCCCCAACGGCGCCGGAAAGACAACGACTTTTTATTCCATTGCCGGATTTATTCGGCCTGACCGGGGTAATGTCATCCTTGCCGGTGAAATGATTACGAACCTGCCCATCTATAAACGGGCACTCCGCGGCATCACCTACCTGGCCCAGGAACCCTCGGTCTTTAAAAAACTCACCGTTGAAGAAAATGTTCGTATTATCCTGGAGCCGCTGGGCATTTCCAAGCGCGAAATAAAAATACGTATAGACGAACTCATGGCGGAACTCAATATCGAGTACCTTCGCCACAACAAGGGGTATGCCCTGTCGGGTGGTGAACGGAGACGGGTGGAGATCATGCGCGCATTATCAACACGGCCTAAATTCATCCTTCTTGACGAACCGTTTGCCGGTATTGACCCACTGGCGGTCAACGATCTGCAAAAATTAATAGTTAACCTCAAGGAAAAGGGGCTGGGTATTCTTATCTCAGACCACAATGTACGAGAAACCTTACAGGTTTGTGATTTTGCCTACATTATGAATACAGGGCAGGTACTCACAAGCGGCGTCGCCGATGACATTATAGAGAGCGAAGTAGCCCGTAAGATGTACCTTGGCGAAAATTTTCATATGTGATTATCTTTAGTTATGGCCCTAGAACTTAGACAACAGCTAAAACTTACTCAAAAACTCGTCATGACGCAACAACTGCGTCAGGCGATTAAGCTCCTGCAACTGAACCGACTCGAACTATCGGACGCCCTGCAGGCCGAGATGGAACAGAACCCGGCCCTTGAAGAGGATATTTCACCGCCGGATCCCATCGATAATCCCCTCTCCCTCACCGCAACAACTGAAAAAACCGGGCCAGTTACCGAGCCGGATATCACGGAGACGGTCAAGGTAACAGATAATATCGATAAGGTAAACTGGGAGGATTACGCCAATAATTTTGACAGTAATTTTTCTTTCGCCCACGAAACACCCCCGGCGGACGCGCCTTCGCAATTTGAATTCATATCTGAAAAACCGGGATTACCGGCTTATCTGCAGTGGCAGCTGGTCCACTGCGAACTGGAGAGCGACGAATGGGATATCGCCCTGTTTATCATCGGTAACCTCAACAGATACGGTTTTCTTGAAATCAACCTTCAAGACGTTATAAATGAGACCGGTTGCGCCCTCGATGACGCCGAATATATCTTAGAAGTAATCCAGGATCTCGACCCGCCGGGCATTGCGGCAAGGAATGTGGGCGAGTCCCTTTACCTGCAGCTGGAACGACTGGGCCAGGGCGACACACTGGCGGCGGAAATTGTCAGCAACCATATGTCGTTGCTGGAGACCCGTAATTATAAGGCACTTTCAAGAGCCACCGGCCGAAAAAAACCGGAGCTTGAACGGGCCGTCGACTTTATTATCAGTGAACTCACCCCGTTTCCGGGGCTGGCCTATGCCACCGAGGAGACCAACTATATAGTACCGGATGTCTACGTCAGAAAAATAGATGGTGAATATATTATCCGGCTCAATGACGACGACCTGCCACGACTTAAACTATCTTCCCTTTACCAGGACCTCCTGCACAGCAACAAGGATATGGCCAAGGAATCGCGGCATTATATCAATGATAAACTAAGAAACGCAGACTGGTTCATAAAGTCACTCTACCAGCGCCAACGTACAATTTACAAGGTAATGGAGTCGATTCTCCGCTTTCAGTACGATTTTTTTGAACATGGACCGCAATACCTGAAGCCGCTTATCCTCAAAGACGTGGCCGACGATATCGAGATGCACGAATCCACCGTCAGTCGTGTTACCTCCAATAAATACACCCACACTCCCCAGGGTATTTTTGAATTAAAATACTTCTTTTCCACAGCAATACCAAGGGAGGGAGGAGAAGCATTAGCCGCCGAATCGGTTAAGACAAGAATCAAAAAAATGATTCAAAACGAAGATAAAACAGCCCCCTTAAGTGACAACAGCATCTCCAAGGAGCTTGCCAAGATCAATATCAAAATTGCCAGAAGAACTGTAGCCAAATATAGAGAACAACTAAAAATATTGCCGGTTAAACACCGGCGTCATCAAAAATAATCTCCCATGGGCCTTCTGGAAAGAGTAGTCTTTTTCCATCAAGAAATTGTAATTGGCAAATACCCCAACTCAAAAACACTGGTCAACGAGTTCGAAATATCACCGGCCACTGCCAAAAGGGACATCAACTACCTCCGAGATCGTTTGCTCGCCCCCCTGACATTTCACCCACAGAAAAATGGTTATTACTACAGCAAGGAGGGGTTCAACCTCCCCTTTGAACAGAGCCCGAAAATAGTTTTTCTCATTGCCATGCTCAATAAGCTGGCCGGGGAGATCGGTCTCGGTAAATTGCCGGAGGTACAGCAACTTGAAGAACGTCTCTCCACAATGCTTTCCCCGGACTACGAAACCCTTATCGATTCTTTATATTGCGAATGGATCGAGGTTGAAGCAGTTGACCACCGTATATTTGCCACCGTCACTGAAGCGATTGCCAGGAAAAAAAATATCCACCTCCGCTACCGATCACCGACGGGTAAGGAAAGTACGAGGGATGTGGCACCAGAACAGATCATCAACTACCAGGGGAGATGGTACCTCCGCGCTTACTGCAATCTACGTCACCAAAACCGTCTATTCCATATGGCGCGAATACAAACGGCCCGGCTGACCCGCACCAGCCTACCCAAAACGAACCACGCAACAGATCACCTTGGCCAATCATTTGGTATTTTTTCCGGTCGCCCGCGTTACCGGGCAAAAATCCTCTTCACCTCAACGGCGGCCGAACTTGTCCGCAACCAATATTGGCACAGGGATCAACTCATAACAGAGGTTGAAGACGGCGTACAACTACTTTTACCGGTCAGTGATGACCGTGAAATAATAATGAAAATCCTCCAATACGGACCAATGGCCCGCGTCCTTTCACCACCGGAACTCGTTGCACGTGTCCATAAAGAAATTACGGCCATGGCCCAAATATATCCTGCAGAACCGTAAAACCGTTGCGACAAATCACGGGGACAGATTCCTAATCCACCGCCAACACTCCGACATAGGGCAGATTTCGATAGCCCTGTGCATAGTCCAGGCCATAACCCACCGCGAATTCATTGGCGATATCAATACCGCAAAAATCAATCTGCACATCAGCAATCCTGGCTTCTGGTTTATTGAGAAAGGTGCAGACCTTTAGTGAACGTGGATTACGATTTCTCAACATTCGTATAACCTTGCTAAATGTCCTGCCCGTGTCGACAATATCCTCAACAAGAAGAACGTCTCTATTTTCAACGGAAGAGTCCAAATCCATAACAACCTTTACATCACCACTGCTCACCGTACCATCACCATAACTGGACAGGGTCATAAAATCGATAACAAGCGGTATATTTATCTGCCTAACCAGGTCCGCCATAAAAATAAAAGAACCGCGGAGCAAACCAACGACCATCAGCTCCCTCTCCAGTTGACCGTAATGGGCGGTAATTTCGGAGCCTAAACGGACGACTATCCGCTTAATATGCTCTTCCGAGACTAATGTTTTTGTAATCTGTATATCCTGCATTACCCTTTCCTGTTTTTATCCGCCCAACTATAAAGATCGGCCCACTGTTAATAAAAAAACTATCCGCACCATGCGGCCCACAATATATCCTACAAACAATAATGAGCAATAAATTTACCTATAATATCCATCATCGGCTGCAACCTGTCGAAGCCGATAAATTCATCGGGCTGATGGGCCTGGTCGATATCACCCGGACCCAGGATAATCGTTTCCATACCAAGCTCCTGTAAAAATGGTGCTTCAGTTCCGTAGGAAACCGCCCCGGCACCACGACCCGTTAATTTTTCCGCCAGGATAACGAGATCGCTGTCAACCTTCGTCTCCAGGGGCGGAATACCGTCAAAAAGCGATATAAATTCGACGCGTAAACCACTGTCCAGCAAAACTTCCCGAACACGACGCCTAAGTTCTCCGCGCAGTATATCTATATTCATACCTGGTAGCGGTCGGAAATCCATATGCATTTCACATTCACCACAGATTCTGTTGGCGCTGTCACCGCCACGGATATGACCAAAATTCAAAGTTGGTACCGGCACCAGGAAATCGCTGTTATGATACTGTTCCTGTAATTCTTTACGCCACTGCAAAAGATCCATCATAACGAGCGACATACCATCAAGCGCACTTTTACCAAAATCAGGATCGCTCGAATGACCCGACTGACCATGCAAGCGAATGGCCTCCATGAAAATACCCTTATGCATCCTAACCGGAACCAGGCCCGTGGGCTCGCCGATAATGGCGCAACCCGCCCTCGGCTTTTCTGTCAGGGCCTTAACACCGGCCATATTGCTTTCTTCATTTGCCGTCGCCAAAAATGTGAAAGGGTGCTTCAGGGTTATATTTTGCCGTAATATTTGCTGATAAGCTGTCAATACCAGCGCGAAAAAAACCTTCATATCGCAGGTTCCAAGACCGTACAGACGATTATTATCCTCGGTGAGGGTAAACGGATCATACCGCCAGCTGTTAATATCGTAGGGAACAGTATCGCTATGGCCCGCCAGCAGCAAACCATCCCCGCTGCCCCCGGAAACAGCCAGCAGATTATACTTATCCGGGTGATCCGGTATTGGTGTGACGGTACAGCGCAATCCCAGGCCACTGCACCAGTTTGCCAATAGGTCAATAATGGCGCGATTGCTCTGATCAAACTCTCGATTAACGCTGCTGACAGATGGTATGGCAATCAACTGACGCATCATATCAAGGGTGGTCGGTATTTTCATTTTCCATTCCCATCTTCAACCTTTGTTGGAATCTACCCACAATCATTGAGGCGATAATGTCTGCCACAGGGCAAATACCCGATTTAATTCATCCGGCTTAAAGGGTTTAGACAGATAATCATCCATACCCGAAGCCAAACATTTTTCCCGGTCACCGGTCATGGCATTGGCGGTCATCGCAATAATCGGTATATGCCCCCCGGCAAAACGTTCCACGAGCAGGGCGAGCAACTGCTGATCCATATCCGGCAAATTTTTTTTCTGTTCTACGGCACGAATTATTCCCGTAGTTGTGATACCATCCATAACAGGCATTTGCACATCCATCAAGATAAGATCAACGCTCTGTTCACATAAAATTTTTAAGGCATCCAAACCATTATCGGCCTCCATAAGCCTGTGCTCACTCTTTTCCAGGATCATACGAACCAAGACCCGGTTTGCCTCATTATCCTCAACAAGAAGCACAGATAATGGCCTGATATCTTGTTTATTTATCTCTACAGATGTTAAAACATCAGCAACACCGCTATCCCGACACAGAGGCAGGGGCAGGATAAAACTAAACGTACTGCCCAGGCCGGGTAAACTGCTGACAAAAATATCACCGCCCATTAACAGACACAACTGTTTACTAATGGCTAAACCGAGGCCCGTTCCGCCGAACCGTCTCGTCAAACTATCATCTTCCTGGGAAAATTCTTCAAAAATATAACGCTGTTTATCCATGGCGATACCGATACCCGTATCATGGACTTCAAAACGGACTCTATTGATGGTATCACTGGTTTTTATACATTCTACTAAAAGTTTTACATGCCCCTTATCGGTAAACTTTATAGCGTTATTCAAAAGATTCAAAAGAACTTGTCTCAGCCTCAAGCTATCTCCAACCACGGTTTCTGGTACATCGCGAGCCACCGTTGCCGTAAACTCAAGGTCGGGTTTCTGTTCAGCAAGTACCGTGCTGATACTCAAAACCGATTGAATGGTTTCGTAGAGATCGAAGGGATTATTTTCCACCTTCAGCTCACCCGCCTCAATTTTCGAAAAATCCAAAATATCATTGATCAGGGCCAGCAGGGTCTCCGATGATCTATAAATTATTTCCAGGGACAAGTGGCCATTTCTACCGATCTCTCCATCTTCCAGGGCCAGCAAGGTCTGACCGATTATAGAATTAATAGGTGTGCGGATTTCATGGCTCATATTGGCAAGAAAACGTGACTTGGCCTGGCTGGCTGCCTCGGCTTTTGCCGTGGCAATTTTCAGGTTTTTTTCGCGGGCAAGGCTCCTTTCTTTCAGCAGGAGCATATCAAGACTGTTGGTAAAAAAGAGCCGGGTATTTTTTATCAGTAGAAAAAAATAGACAATAATAATAATTGCGATAATACGATTTTGTGGACTCGTTGAATAAAACAGACAGATCGGCATCGGCAGCAGGGTTAAAAAGATAAAAACGTTGCATGGAAACCTGCGATAGGCAAGAGAAGTTATGGAGCCGCCGGCCACGCCGATTAGGGTTAGATAAAAAAGAAAATGCATGTTGTTATCAACAGCCAGAGGGTCAATCCACCAGGCCAGGCTCCCCCATAATAAAGCGGTAACAATCACCCCTCCAATAAAAATCAGCTCAGCCCTGCGCGCCTCTGCAACAGTTTGCGGCATCGCCCTTTTGTAAATAAGAACGGAAACAAAACGGAGCAAAAAGACAAACTCCAGCGAGGCAGCCCACGCCCGCAGCATCACCGGTTCAGGAAAACCCTGCAGGAACAGGAGAAAGATAAACGGAATAGTCACGGAAGCCAGCAGGGCCGCGGGAAGACTCTGATATAAAAGATCAACCTGCTTTATATAAATTGAAGCCGAGATATTTTTACGCATGGAGAAATCATGACGGCGTGGTAAAACTCTTAAACTTCTTCGTTGCTGCATCCACTGGGGACAGGATAAACTCCAGGTACAGACGCCAATCCGCCTGCCTTACAGCGATCCAAAGTACGGGCCGTAAATATAAAACCCAAATCTTGCGCTCAATTGCAAAATTCAGGTGATACTCTACTTCCATGCTATCACAACATCTATAATCAATTCAACCTTGGACAATTTTTAAAAGATCCTTGGGTTAATCTCTGGCGGAAACAATAAACCGTTGTCCGCCACCCGTGAGAATCGCATCAAAAGGAAAACAGGTGATAAGAGTAAGGGCACCCCGATCTTGCAAATCAAAGTAAAGATGATCCGCCTCCGCGACCTCCATCGCCACCACTCTATAAGTCTTCTTTTTTTTTCTGCCCTCCACGATTAAAATATCTCCTGTTACCAATTTTTGTAAAAATGAAAAATTGGTATCCCTGTGACCCGCAAGAATACAGTGTTTTTCTTGCCCCGGCATCCCGCTGCGGGGGATATGGCCCGGCCCGAAGGCCAATACCTCCCCACTATCGCCTTCCAATATTATATAATCAATGCCCAACCTTTTATTTATAAGCCTGCCCACGGGCCAGCTGTCGGCCCAGGGCCACGGTTTCACCACGTCACCACACGCCATGCTCTGCTGCCAGGCCTTCTGCAAGAGATGCTGAGCAACCACAGCCTTAACCGGAATCCAAAAACCGGCCAGTAAAAAGATAACGCCGGAAACGGCCAAGACCACACAGATGACAATTACACGCTTTTGCATGATTTCCTGGTCCACAACAACAAAAAAACTGCAAAAAACAAACATAATAACCCGATCAAGACACGAAAAGCGGCGGGGCTTGCCGTCTGGGCATTGCCACCAAAAACGGCCTGAGCCTGCCAGCCCTGTGGTAGGTGCGTAGCAACCATAGCCTGTGATTGTTGCGCCTCCTTCGGCCTGCTGCGCCGATCATCCACGGCCACAAGGCTTGTATATCTGCTGACCAAATGGTGGGCAAGTGCGGTACTGAGAACCTCCGGACGCACCTTTTTTTCATCGGCGCCAAGGGCCAGTGATTCCATCAATGTTCTGATTTTCTTCCTGGCCCAGAGTGTGGCCACACCCCGTCGTTGTCCATGGATCGACGTATCCACACTCACCCGCCACGACCGCCCGAACTGTGTCCCGCTAACCATTAATGTCCCGGCCTGATATGGCGATTTCAGCGTAACCACCAACGGTTCATCCTGGTAAAGATCCGGCAAAGGCCACGGATAAGTTTCCAGTTCCACGCCTTTAGTTGAAGATTCTATTTTGACGTCAGTAAGCACTGGTTCTTCCAGTTTGGCAAATAATTCCACCATCTTTTCTTTAGCCTCTGATTCCTTACCGATATAGGTAAAAGTTCCCCGTCCCATGGCCGCAGCCCTGGTCATAAAATATGAATTGGGGGCGGAACCGATACCGACGGTAAAGAGACGCGAATTACCCAAACGTTTTTTTATAACAGCCAGTAACGCATCTTCATTACCCACTGCACCATCGGTTAAAAAAACCACCTGGCGTATCCTTTCATGGTGGTGGGAACCGTCAAGGGCCAACAACAGTGCCGACTTCATTTCCGTACCTCCTTCGGCGCTAACCCCGTCAATAAATTTTCTAGCCATCTGCAAATAATTTTTATCTGCGGATTTGGCCTCGTCAAAAAGGGCGTGACAGGAATTATTAAACACTATCAGGTTAAAATGATCCATGGGGCGCAAACTGCCAAGGGCCATGGAAACAGCACTTTTAGCCTGAACAATTGATGTCCCGGCCATTGATCCCGAAATATCGAGAATAATAATCACCTCCCTTGCAACACTCTCTGCCCGTGCCGCCCGTGGCGGCATAAGCATAAGCAACATATAGTGACCATTTTCCACCTGTTCCGCAAAAAGTGCCGCTCTGGTCACGTTCTCACCCGCAGCCCGCCATTCAAGAACGAAATCACGATCGGCCAAAACCTTGCCGGTTAAAGCAATATTATAATGACCTTCAGCTATCTCCCGGCTGGTAATTCCATGGTAAAGTGATGCAAGATGGGCCAGGGGAAAACCCGCGACCAAATCTATATTAAAATCCACCGGAATTGTGGTTTTCCCGGCCAGGTCCACCGGTGGCGTAATAGCCGATGCGTCCGTCACCTGATCGGTATCCACCCCCCAGCCACCGGAAGTAAAGCGAACCTTCTCTTTTGCAACCAATGGCTTTCCAGGTATATAACGGGGAGCCACCACCATGGGAAATCGCAGCGAAAACAGGTTGCCTTCGATATGGACAAGCTGCTGATATTCTATAATCACCGTTACTTCCTCACCCGGACCCACATTGGCCACCCTTGTTGTAAAAATATTGGCTCTATTTTGACTGAGAAGAGTACTCTTCCGCCCGCTTTTCTTTGCCTTTTCATGGATTCGCAACGCCTCGGATCTTTCCTTTATTACGCCCTCCAGGACCCGCTCGCCCACCCGCAAACGCAGGTGATCGACACTGCTCTCGTCGGGCAATGGAAAAACATAGGTCGCCTCCAGCCACTGCTCACTGCTATTGACAAACTTTTGTTCAACATTGACCCTGGCAACAATACCGCTGATCTCCATATTCACCCTTTGGGAAAGCAACGGAGCCCGCTGTAACCGGCCACTTTCCAGGGTCAGCAATAACTCACCCCTTTTAACCTTTTCCGACCGAATATCATCACCATAGCCGGTCTCAGCCGCCCCGCTCTCAGATAATCCGCCAAGAAGCAAAAAACAGATCATTACCGCTATATAGATAACGATCAGGATATTACCGGGATCAAAGAAAAATTTTGTTTTGATCATTCTACCCGCGATATTTCTTCCCATGACACTCTCCTTCTGAAATAGTTTTCCCCTGGTATTATGATCGGTCTCAATTCTCCATGCTAACGCCACAAAACAACGCAGCACCGTTACCGACCACGATATGCAAATAATGCGCATATCGTCTACTTTCCTGTTGTTACCAGTAAAGCAGGTGATTATGACAAGGTATGGAGATAATTATGATATATCGGCGATGAAAAATGACGAATTATGACAACTGCAATAAAATTTTCGACAAACCCCTTTTCCCTGGAGTCTAAATTAAGTATATTCAAGCCGGGAATGTAGGCCACGGGTGGACACTGGTTATGTGAATCTGATTTTCAAGAGATCTAGTCCGCATTCCACTTCCCAAAATATCACTCCGACACAACCTTAAGTCAGGGAAAAATGGCAAATGACCTATACCATCGCCCTTGTTGAAGATGACGATCTGCTCCGGGCAAATTACAGCAACGCCCTGGTACGGGACGGTTATATTGTCAACAGTTACAGCAGCCGCCCCGAGGCCCTTGCCGCTTTTAACAGACAGTTGCCAGACCTGGCTATTCTCGACATAATGCTGCAGGACGAAATGGAGGGCGGCTTTGAATTGTGTCGGGAATTACGGCAAAAATCACCGACGATTCCGATAATATTTCTCACGGCCAGGGATTCCGACCTGGACAGGGTGAGTGGTCTGCGACTGGGAGCTTGGGATTACTTAACAAAAAACACAACCACCCTGGATTTCCTCCCCGTTCGCATATCAGCGCTCTTTAAAATTGTTGAATCCCTCGCAAAAAACAATGATGACCGGGATCATACAACCACCATAGGAGAGCTGAAAATCCACAGGGAACGCAAGCAGGTTTTTTGGCATCAACAAGCCGTCAACTTAACACTGACAGAGTTCTGGCTCCTGCACAGCCTGACCCAAAACCCCGGCCATGTAAAATCCCACGACCAGTTGATGGCCGCCGCCAACGTGGTTGTTACCGATAATGCCATAACCGCCCATATCCGCCGCATACGTGATAAATTTTGTAAAATTGATCCGGATTTTAACCGGATACGCACCGAATACGGCATGGGGTATCGCTGGCTGCCCCTTTAACACTTTACCACCTGAAATTTTATAAGCAGAATTTAGGTGGTGCTAATATAATCAGGAATCTCCCCATGACACGGATAATCATCTTTGCCCTCTCCACCCTGATTTTTATATACCTATCCCACCGGGCCCTGCTCAACCCCAGATCCCACGGTTTTTACAGATTTTTTGTTTTTGAGATAATTCTAATTCTTTTGCTGTTAAACCAACACCACTGGTTTTCAGAACCCTTTTCCTCCATCCATATTATTTCCTGGCTCTTTCTGGGTTTTTCCATATACCTGGTTATACAAGCGTTAATAGTACTGAGACAATGCGGTGGCCATGGGGAGCGGGAGGATATGCCGGAAAACTTTTCTTTTGAAAATACGGTGAACATTGTCGAAACGGGAAGTTATCGATATATCAGGCATCCCATGTACGGCTCCCTTCTCTTCCTGGCCTGGGGCACGTTTTTAAAACATGTAACAATATTAAACTGCGGTATGGTCATAACGGCAACCATCCTTTTAATAGCCGTCTCAAAAGTAGAAGAAAATGAAAACATAGCGTATTTTGGCCAACCATATATCGACTATATGCGCCGGACAAATATGTTTATACCACAATTTTTTAGTGCCTTACTCCATAAAACCTGTAAAGAAAAACAAGAAAATAAAGGTAATGTTCAACTTAACGGGTTCATAACAAAAACTAGGCACTTACTTACAGCTTGTCTGCTTTAGAAATTTATCCGAAAATACATTTTTAACCAATTATTCTACGTGGTTAATAAATATTCTCGTCTTTACCCCTCCGTGCAATACCTAAAACTCATAAAAATTTAGGCGAAAACGACACGGATCAGATTTGACTTTCTCCATCCATATCATAAAATAAAGAATCTTTTGTATTTTTACCTAAATTTTGCAACCAGCAAATTCGATCCCAAAAGGCGAAATTCAGGTTTTATTAACTGGTATCCATTCAGAAATGAGATATCAGTGCCTTATTCCATAATTGCTATCAAAAACAAGCAAATGGAGAAGGATATTTAACCACGAAAATAGTTAGTGCCTGTCCATGGATGAGCAATTTTGCACTAAATTGAGGCGCTTGATAAATTTAACCACAGGCATATATGCGATGTCTCGTACCTCGCTTTATCGGATGATTAAATTTTGAAAGCAACGAAAAGCTAGGACGAATAACACAGACTACGAAACAGACATTATTTATGCGATGAATTTTTGAAGACAGCTGGGAGTTAGAGATAAATGGTCGAAAAGCCGAAAATACTCATTGTTGACGATAAACCAAGCAACCTAATTGCCCTGCAGACGACCCTCGATGTGGTTGATGCAGAATTTGTACAGGCCAATAGCGGCAATGAGGCCTTGAAAAAAATTCTACACAATGATTTCGCCCTGGCAATTATCGATGTACAGATGCCCGGCATGGATGGCTACGAGCTCACCCAGTTTATCCGCAGTCGAGAGCAGAGCAAAAACCTGCCGGTGATTTTTCTCTCTGCCATATATTCAGACGATTTTCATGTCTTCAAGGGATACGAATCGGGCGGTGTGGATTTCATTACCAAGCCGTTTGAGCCTAAAATTCTCATCAATAAGATTATTGTTTTCCTGGAACTATACGAACAAAAAAAAGAACTGCAACGAAGCGCCGGTCTCTATAAAAAGACATTTAACGCCATCAACGATATTGTCATGCTCCAGGATGACGAAATGCGTATCCTGCAAATAAACAAAAGCGGTTGCGATATACTGGGCCTACCGGAAAAAGATATTATCGGCCACCGTTGTTATGAAATTTTCCATGGCGCCGACAAGCCCTGCCAAAACTGCGGCTACAATAAAAATATAACGCTCAATCGCCCCAACCGCTGGGAAATTAAACATGAGAAAATAAATAAAAGCTTCCAGGAATCGGCAGCCCTGCTTGAAAATGATCCCGGTAAGAATATTTTGATTGTCCATGTGGCCAGGGATATTACTGAGCAGAAAAAGCTGAAAGAACAGCTTCTCCAGGCTGAAAAACTGGAGGCCGTCGGCACGTTGGCCGGGGGAATAGCCCATGATTTCAACAATATTCTCTCAGCCATCCTGGGGTACACCGAATTAAGTCAACTGGAAAGTGATCTCAGTCCCGTATTAAGAGACAATCTCCTCCAAATCAAAAATGCCGGCAACAGGGCCAAAGAACTGGTAACTCAAATATTAACGTTTAGTAGAAAAACCTCGAAAAAACGCATCCCGGTGTTAATGGCCCCGGTTGTAAAGGAGACCGTTAAAATGCTCTCCGCCACCATCCCGAAAACAGTGGATATACGGATGGATATTATCGATTCACAGGACAGAATCCTCGCCGACCCCATTGAAATTCACCAGGTCGTCATGAACCTCTGTATGAACAGTTTTCAAGCCATGGAAAACGAGCGGGGGTTCATCAATATCAGTCTGCAATTATTCACGGTTGATGGTAACAAATCCCGCCGGGCAACAGACCTGCAACCGGGAAATTACCTGCAGTTACTTGTCGAAGATAACGGTAGGGGTATGGACGCAAATCTTCAGAGACAGATATTCGATCCCTTTTTCACCACCAAGGAAAAGGGTCAGGGCACGGGCATGGGGCTTGCCGTGGTACACGGCATTATTAACGAATGCGGCGGTACCATATCGGTGCGCAGTAAGGTCGGTGACGGAACTCTGTTTGAACTGTTGTTTCCAATCGTCAACGAAATAGCCCCGGATGAAAGCACGGTGGCCGTTCTGCCAGCAAAAGGAACGGGTACCATCCTCTTTGTGGACGACGAAGAACCGCTACTCGAAGTGGGTAGACGCTATCTTGAATTTCTCGGTTACAATGTTATAACGGCTTCATCTTCCCATGAGGCCCTGATGATTTTCAAGGAAATGGCTTCGGATTTTCATTGTGTTATCACGGATCAAACCATGCCTGGCTTGCCCGGCAACCTCCTTGCCAGGGAGTTAATGCGAATCAGAACCGACATCCCGGTTATCCTCTGTACGGGCCACAGCTCGATCATTTCCGAAGAAGAGGCCCTGCAGGCAAATATCAAAGCCTACTTAATAAAACCAATCGCCCTTATCGCCCTGGCGGACACATTAAGCAAAGTCCTGAAAGAAAGTATCACGTCATAACCGTGGGGAAAAAATGTTGAAATCTCCATTCCAAAAAGCAGGTTTTCGCACACTGGCCCGCGGCCTGGGCCGTACTCTGTTTATCAGCCTACTCTTTTTTTCCCTGGTACCATTGATCGCAACCAGCTGGATCAATTCCCAGAACAGCCAACACAGTCTCTACAAAAAGGAAACAAACAGTCTTAAGGCGGCATTACAACTCCGCTGCCTCTACCTGACCAGATATTTCAACAATCAGGCCGATTACTTACAACTTCTCGCAGAAAACAATAATACCGTCGATTTCCTATCAAACCTGACCACATCATTTAAAAATTATCACCAGCCGCTGAATCAGTTTATTTCCTCCTACGAACATATTCGCCTGGTGGTTAAATACGGCGGCGACCCCCAACATTTTTTACAAATTTCCAAAATCCACGATCTTCTGCTAATTGATAAAGAGGGCAATATTCTTTATTCCGTCGCCACTGAAAGCGACCTGGGCACAAATATTATCAACGGCCCCTATAAAGACACCGCTCTGGCCAGGGTTTTCCGTAAAGTCATGCAAGCCCGAAAACCTCTATTTTCCGATGTCTCGTACTACAAACCATCCAATAACCAGGAGGCCATTTTCGGCGGTAACACGGTATTTGACGAACACGGCAAAATAATTGGCGTACTCATTGTTCAGTTCAACCTCTCTCCGATATATACCATAATGTCAGATACCACCGGCCTTGGCGATACCGGCCAGATATTCCTCGTCGGCACGGATGGAACATTACGCTCCAAACTCCGTTCCGATCCCAGGCAAAAAATCCTCCACCACCGTATTGACAATCCGCTGATTGAATCCTGGCTAACCAGAGAAAACAGACGGAACAGGGAAACACCATGGGCCGAAAACGATGAGGGAGCGGCCACATTTCTCTCCTCGACGTATACGGGGGCAGACGGCAAAACAACCCTGGGTATAGTAAAAAATATCACCACCTTGGACAAATTTTCCATCCACCTCCTGATGGTGGCGGAGATAGATACCTCCGAAGCCTACAGGGCGGCCAACGAACAAAAACGCAATAGTTTGGTCATCCTGTTTATAACCGTCGGCCTGGTAATTTTACTTGCCATGTTCCTGACAAGGCGCCTGACCACCCCCCTGGGACATCTGACGGAATGGGCCAAGCAGGTGGCCGGTGGAGACTTGACCATAAAAAATATCGAAACCCAGGATAACGAGATTGGTATCCTCTACAAAAACCTGACTATTATGGTTGCTTCTCTCCAGAAAATGCGCAGGGAACACAACGAACAGGATTGGCTGAAAACCGGTAATGCTAAAGTCAATACCGCCCTGCAAAACACTCAGGATATCACGTCATTGGCAAGGGCGACACTGTCCTGCCTGGCCTCGTATCTTGACCTGCAGGTCGGTGCTTTTTTCATTCTCCGTGACGATATCCTCCATTTTACGGCCGGTTACGCCTACACCACCAAAGAACGCTTCCTGCAATTCAAGTTGGGGGAAGGATTAATCGGTCAATCCGCCCTTGAACAGAAGACCATCGTGGTCAAGGATCTCCCTGACGATAACCTAGACATGGAAATCTGTTCCGCATTCGGTGCCTCCAAACCACGATCCATCGTGGTAATACCGTTACTCCATGATAATGAAATCAGGGGAGTCATGGAATTCGGTACCCATCATAATATTTCCAACCGGGAAGTGTCTTTTCTCGAAACGGTTGCCAAGTCAATTGCGGTGGTGACCCACGCCGCCCTGGCCCGGGAGAAGTTACGTCTTCTTCTGGAACGGTCCCAGGCCCAATCCGAAGAACTTGCCAGCCAGCAAGAAGAGCTGCGCCAGGCTAACAATATCCTTGAACAACAAGCCATAACCCTGCGAGCCTCGGAGGCAACCCTGCAGGCCCAGCAAGAAGAACTCAGGCAGACAAACGAAGAACTGGAGGAACAGACAAAATTTCTCGAACAACAGAATATTATATTAGAAAAGACCAGAAGAGAGGTGGCCGCCTCATCCCGATACAAATCAGAATTTCTCGCGAATATGTCCCACGAACTGCGAACACCATTGAATTCAATTCTCCTTTTATCCCAGTATCTCGCCACAAATAAAAACAAAAACATGACGGAAAAACAGGTGGAATGCGCACAAACGGTACATAGTTCAGGGACGGAACTACTAAACCTGATAAATGAGATACTGGATTTGGCCAAGATAGAGTCCGGCAAGATTACCATCCAGCCGACCGAATGTCGCATGGAGGATATTACCGCCACAATGATCCGACATTTTCAACCGATTGCGGACAAAAAAAAGATCGTTTACAATGTGCTTCTGTCGGATAACATGCCCAAATCGATTCAGACAGATTGCCAGCGACTCTCACAAATTGTCAAAAACCTGCTCTCCAACGCCTTTAAATTTACGGAAAAAGGAGAAATTTCCCTGACCATCAGCATGACCAACGGTCTGCTCCCCGTAACCTTTACGGTAAAAGACAGCGGTATCGGCATCAAACAGGAAAAAATAGCGTCCATCTTCGACGCCTTCCAGCAGGAAGACGGTTCCACCAGTCGAAAATATGGGGGAACCGGCCTGGGCCTCTCCATCTCAAAACAACTGGCCGCACTCCTCGGCGGCACCCTGGAAGCCGCAAGCACGGTGGGAAGGGGATCAACATTCACCCTGTCCCTACCCAAAAAATTAGGGCTCCCAGAAGAGACATCAAGCCTAGCTACCACGTCGCCCTCTCCTGGCTCTGCAAGAGACGGTCACGACCCCAAAAACATTATTCCCGCTTCCTGCGCCGGAACACAGAAGTACATTCCCGACGATCGTAAAAACATCGCTCCAAAATCCCGTACCATCCTCATCATTGAGGATGATATGAATTTTGCCAAAATTCTCCGGGATACCGCCAGGGAAAAAGGGTTTATGGCATTGGTTGCCGAATCCGGAGAAACCGGTCTCCAATTAACAGAACTCTACAAACCGGACGGAATCATTCTCGATATGGATCTACCTGGAATGGACGGTAATGCCACCCTCCTGCGGCTAAAGGACAACCTTATCTCAAGGCATATCCCCGTCCACGTTCTTTCAGCCACCGATAAAACCATTGAACCGATGCACATGGGGGCAGTGGGGTTTCTCACCAAACCGGTATCCATGGAGTCCCTGGACACCGTCTTTACCAGGATAGAACGCGTTATTTCCCGCAAGGTAAAGAAAATCCTTATCGTCGAAGGTGACGAAGATATGCGACGGGAGGTTACATCCCTTATCGGAGATGATGTGGTGGAAACAACCACCGTTACCACCGGCAAAGAGGCAAAAGATGCTCTTATACACAACAGATTTGACTGTATTATCATCGACCTGCTGCTACCGGACATGAACTGTTTTCAGTTACTTCAAGATCTGAAAAACAGGGAGGATTTCTTTACCCCGGTCATTATCCATGCCGATAGAGAATTAACCATCTCGGAAAACCACATACTAAATAGACTTGCCGACAGTATTGTTGTTAAAAATGTAAAATCAATGGATAAATTACTAGACGAGAGCAGTCTTTTTATCCATAGACTAGCCACCGATCTTCCCGCAGACAAAAAGGAGATAATCAGAAAACTCCACGACCGTGAAGCTATTCTTGCCGGTAAAACAATACTTATAGTCGACGATGACATGCGCAATGTTTTCAGCCTTGTCAATATTCTTGAAGAAAAGGGTATGCAAACGATAATTGCGGAAAACGGTGTAATCGCCCTGGAAAAACTACAGAAACACCCGGAGATCGATCTTGTACTCATGGATATTATGATGCCGGAAATGGATGGTTACAAGGCGATGAAAATTATACGGGAGATGGACTTTCACCACTCGCATATTGCCATTATCGCCCTCACCGCGAAAGCGATGAAAGGCGACCGCGCCCGCTGTATCCAGGCAGGAGCCAGTGATTACCTCTCCAAACCGGTGGATACGGATAAACTCTTTTCCATGTTGCGGGTCTGGTTATACTGATACCTGAATTTTACAATTGCCAAGCCCCCATGCACGGGTTTACGGCGTCCCCCGGACAAGGTTGGAACAGGACTCAAACCTTAAGTTAATGACATTGAATACCAAGGGACAAGATTCAGGCGGTAGAAAAGGACCCATATGCAAAACAAGACCAAGATAAACCAGGACGATACCACCATTGAAGACCTGGAAATCGAACTGCTCCTCCAAGCAATTTACCGACGGTACGGCTATGATTTCAGAGACTACTCCAGGCCGTCAATTAAAAGAAGACTAAAACACAGACTTACCCTGTCGGGACTTGCCACTATAACTGATCTGCAACGGGAAATTCTCCATAACCTCGATTTTTTTCAACTCCTACTCCAGGATCTTTCAATCAATGTTACAGCGATGTTCAGAGATCCAACATTTTACAAGACTTTAAAACAAAAAATTTTACCATCCTTTGCTCAACATGAAATTATCAAAATATGGCACGCGGGTTGTGCCAGCGGCGAAGAGGTATACTCCATGGCAATTTTCTTAAAAGAGGCAAATCTATACGAAAGGGCACGCATCTACGCAACCGACTTTAATATACCCGCCTTGAACAAGGCAAAAGAGGGTATCTATCCGGCCAACCTACTTAAAACATATATTAAAAATTACCGAAACAGCGGCGGCGTCGAATCGTTTACAGACTATTACTCCGCCCACTATGAACTGGTATTAATGAATAAATCCCTTAAAAAAAACATTGTTTTTGCTAACCATAACCTCGTTACCGATGGCGTATTCGGCGAAATGGACATGATTTTATGCCGCAACGTACTGATCTATTTCGGCAGGAAATTACAGGATCGGGTCTTCAAACTATTTAAGGAAAGTTTACGAAAGGGGGGACTGTTATGCCTGGGGAGCAAAGAGACCATCCGCATCTCCAAATACTCCGACGCCTTTACTGATATTGCACAAAAAGATAAAATATACCAAAAGAAAGTCTGACCACATATGGTACCCAACCCCATCGAATAACCACATCCGCAGAGGACCGGTAAATTCAGGTTTATATGAAAGTGGTTTCACTCTTGAGTCACTTTCATTGTTCGTTGTGGCTGTGGTCTGATAATTTGCTCCAACCATGCTGGTTACTCAATAACTTCAATTTTCACCCGGATTATGCCACAACGCAGATTTGCTATCTTTCCAAATGCAGCACGGGTAAGATCTATAACCCTACCCCTGACAAAGGGACCCCTGTCGTTGATCCTTACAATTACGCTCCGACCGTTTTTTACATTGGTAACCCGCACCCTTGTAGCAAAGGGCAAGGTCCTGTGGGCCGCCGTAAAAGCACGCTGATCCAACCGCTCGCCGCTGCTTGTTTTCCGTGAATGCAGGCCCGCGGCATAATAGGACGCAATACCGTATTCGGCAACGGTTTCTTTAACAGTTCGAGGCATATTTTCGGCCCCGCCTTTATCCCTATCCAGCGGACCGTATACAAAATCGCCACTCAACCACAGGGGATCATTTATCCCGCTTTTTGCAGAATCGGCAATATGTTCCGTACAGCCAAAAAGAATAAGACAAAGGACGGAAATAATGACCGTTTCCATCCGCAAAGATATCCGGCAGTGGCCGCGAAACGATAACAGTTCCCCCTTCAACAATACGTTACCCCCTTTTCCAGTTATGGTATCGCTGCAACCAGGACAGTAATTTCACCGGTGCATGATTACGTTTCCACACACCGGCCACGTATTTATTTGCCTCGGAGAGGGTCGGATAAGTGTGTATCGTCCCTAAAATTTTATTAAGACCCAGACCGTGTTTCATGGCCAGGACAAACTCCGCCAGTAAATCACCGCCATGGGTTCCGACAATAGTCACACCTAAAATTTTATCCCTGCCCGAAACGGTGAGCACCTTTATAAATCCCGCGTCCGTCCCGTCAACAATAGCACGATCCAATTCATCGATATCAAAGCGGGTTACCTCATAGGCTACCCCCTTTTCTTCGGCATCCTGTTCAGTCAGGCCAACACTGGCGATCTCGGGATCAATAAAAATTGTCCGGGGAATAACCGAATAATCCACCTTAAATTTTTTCCAGCCTCCAAAAAGAGCATTGACCACAGCATACCACGCCTGATGCCCCGCCACATGGGTAAATTGATAGGGACCGACCACATCACCTGCAGCATATATGTTTGGGAAATAGGTTTCAAGATATTCGTTGGCAACAACCGTTTTCCCAACGGGAACACCCAATTCTTCCAGGCCAAAACCGGTAAGACGGGCGGATCGCCCCACCGCAATGATCAAGACATCGTATGCCAATTTCCTTTCCACACCCTGATTTTCAACGACAATACCGTTACCTTCTCCATCCTGCTCACAACGAACCACGTTATGTTCATTTAAAATAACAACACCGTCTTTTTCAAGGGAGACCTTGGCAAACTCAGAAACATCCATGTCTTCACGCCCCATGATCCTCGCCCCCCGCACAACCTGTGTAACACTTGCGCCCAGGCGAGCAAAACACTGGGATAATTCACAACCGATGGGACCACCACCAACTATCACCAATCTGTGCGGCACCCTATCAAGGTCTTTTAAAAATTCCCAAACGGTATCACTGGTAAGGTAACCGGATTTTTCAATACCAGGAATGAGTGGAACAACGGGTCCGGCGCCGGTGGCAATTATAATCGATCTTGTCGTTAAGCGGACGGATTGGCCGTCATGCAACTTGACTTGAACCGTCCACGGATCAACAATAACCCCATATCCCAGCAACACCTCCACCCCGAGTTCGGTGTATCGGCCCACGCTATCATGGGGCGCCACCGCGCCAATAACCCGATGCACGCGCGCCATGACCTTTTTAAAATTCACATTGTAACTACTATTTTCAAGGCCATAATGATCACCGTTCTTCACGGTATGAACCACCTTGGCACACTTAATCAGGGCCTTACTGGGAACGCAGCCATGGTTAAGGCAATCACCCCCCATTTTATCAGACTCAACCAGGGTAACTCCGGCCTTCAGGGCTGACGCCATATACGAACTGACCAGACCCGCCGCTCCCGCTCCTATAACAACAAGATTTCTATCAAATTTTTTCGGTTTTGTCCACGACGCATAGAGTCTCTGTTTCTTAAGAAAATTCGTAACTTTTTTGGCAATAAACGGGAAAACCCCCAGCAAAACAAAAGAAAACAGCAAAGCGGGTGAAAGAATACCCGACAACCCTTCGAGATTTGCCAGTTGAGTACCGCCATTTACATAAACAAGGGTTCCTGCCAACATCCCAACCTGGCTTACCCAGATATAGGTAAGAGTTTTTATCGGCGTCAAACCCATCAATAAATTTATTATAAAAAAAGGAAAAATCGGCACCAACCGCAGGGTAAAAAGATAAAATGCACCTTCACGCTCAATACCCCTGTTGATGGTTTCCAGGCGGTGACCGAAACGTTTTTGCACACTTTCCCGAAACAGATAGCGAGAGGTCAGAAATGCCAGGGTCGCCCCCATCGTTGAAGCAAAAGAGACTATGAAAAAACCCCATGCCAGACCGAAAAATCCGCCTGCGGCAAGGGTCATAATCGTTGCTCCGGGTAGTGAGAGGGCGGTGACAACAACATAGGCAACAAAGAATAACAGGCTGACAAGCAGTGGAGAACTGTGGCGCCAGCGTAAAAAATCATTCTGACTTGCCTTAATATTTTCCAGAGTGAGGAACTGATCAAAACCCAGAAAAAAATAAGCGCCAGCCAAGCCCGCAACGAGCAAAACAACGAGGGTTTTTTTCATACCTCACCTTTTCGTTTGACGCCTGTCCGACAGTGAGATATTTCAAAATCCGCACTATCCGGCTTAAATCGAAACACCCAACAAGTTTTACCACAAGCGTGTAGTTAAAATCGCGACACCTCGTGCCTAACCTTACCACGTTACGTGAAAATCGTGGCCCTGTTGTCTATTTTCATAATCCTATCGCAATGGGGCAACATCCTGTCATCGTGGGTGACCATGATAATTGCGACATCCTGCTCTTTGGCTATTTTTTTCAGCATCTGTACCACATCAACTGATCGTTTGATATCCAAAGCGGCGGTCGGTTCATCGGCCAAAATAATCTGCGGTTCGTTTACCAAGGCCCTGGCAATGGCAACCCTCTGATTTTGTCCCCCCGAGAGCTGCGAAGGCATGGCGTTCTCCTTATCGTTAATATCCAGGTAACGCAGTAATTCTCTGGCCTTTTCCTTTGATCTTCTTTCATCTAACTTATTTGCCTGGGGCAGTAGAGTCAGGTTATCTATGACATTTAAAAACGGAATCAGATAATGGGCCTGGAAAATAAAACCTATCTTTTCTCTTCTTATCTTTCTCGTCTCCCTGGTCAGCCACCTGTTATCATAAATTTTTTCCTCGCCCAACCACATCTTCCCCGAACTCGGCTGCAAAACACAACCTATCATCATCAATAGAGTTGTCTTGCCGCCGCCGCTGGGGGCAATCAAGGCTATCAATTCACCTTTATTTATCGTAAAAGAGGCATCTTTTATCACTTCAACCAAGCCATCGCCATCACCAAACGATTTAGAAAGATTTTCAACCGCAATCGCCACATCCGTTGCCATAATTAAGCCCCTATCGCCGAAGCCGGATCGGCATTGATTACCTTTTTCACCCCCACGAAGGAAGCGGCTATACTGGCAATAATCACCACACCGAACAACATCCACGCATCGGATATTTCCAGAACAACCCGCTTAGGAAATTTTGTATAGATGAGATGGGAAAAAATATTACCGAATAAAAAGGCCAAAATGCCAAGCCACAGGGTCTCCTCAACAATCATTTTTACGATCATACTGTTTGGCAGTCCCACTAATTTCATAATTGCTATCTCCTTCATTTTTTCCAGAGTCATCGTATAAATAATAAGAGATATGATAATAGTGGCGACAACAACCAGGATAACTGTAAATAAACCAATCTGTTTTGATGCTTTTTCAACGACATGCCGCGTCAGCACGGCCCGCTGTTGTTCCTTGGTGTAAACACTCTTATGTTGCCATTCACTTATTTCCCGAGCAACATCTTTTACACTGTAACCGGGGAGAACAGTGGCTATAACCGCATTAACCATTCGGGTGTCCCGATTAATTATTCCCCGGGCCCTGTCGCTTTGGATACGTTTGTTCGAATAGGAAAACTGCAGTTCCTGCGCATCCTTGATACTGATATACACCAGGGAATCTCCTCCGGACGATACAGAACCGTGGGTAATACCAACGACAGTATATACATTACGTCCCAGTCTTATCTTATCGTGCAGGGAAAA
Source organism: uncultured Desulfopila sp. (assembly GCA_964594945.1). Classification (GTDB taxonomy): domain Bacteria; phylum Desulfobacterota; class Desulfobulbia; order Desulfobulbales; family Desulfocapsaceae; genus Desulforhopalus_A. The sequence goes on along the minus strand of CAZQOD010000033.1, from coordinate 2,188 downwards.
ACCCGTTTTATCGTTAACGACTATTTCATAATGGTCGATGGTAAGGGGTCGTCCCGCCACCAAGCGTGCCGGGTTAATTGGACTGATAGCTCCATAAACATCGTAACCAACGGCAAACACTCTTTTTTTTCTACCGTTGTTGGGTAATTGAATATTCTGGAAAGTGATGACGCCACTCTGCTTAATTCCCCGTTGGCAAGCAATGGTATATTGGAGATTTTCATGCACCCTGGAACCCTCTGCAAACGGGCCAAGGGTGTTTTCCTGGACAATCCAAAGATCCACGTTAAGGTCATTTAACAAGACATTGGCATCAACGATCATACCACGATAAACACCCATCATAATAAGAACAATACCCAGCAACATTCCTACCCCCATGGCGGTGACAATGAATTTGCCCAGGGTGTGCCTGATATCTTCCTTGGCCAAATGAATCATCGATAGATCCTCATGCCTTCCCTCAAAAACTTTCTACCCCTGCCCGGAACAATTACCGCACTATCTGCGTCAAGATTTGCAACTCCCATTTCCCTTATACTTGCAGCTATTTTTTTAAGAACGACAAAATGAGCCCGTCTATTTCTTACCACCCAGACCCCGACCTTACCTCTTTTCTGTACCACCGCCGCAAGGGGAATTTTAGTTACGTTATCATATTGTTTGATATTTATGGTAACCCGAGCCTGTTCATTAATGAAAAAAGGTTTCGGTATCGTTTTGAATATTACATTGACCTTTCGTTCAAAAGTTACGGCATCGGTTACGGCATCTATTCTTTTGACCACGCCTTTGTAATGTTCATCCGGTTTTGAACGGAGTATGATTGTCGCTGGTTGCAATGGTTTGACCACAGCACTTATCCGTTCATCGATTTTTACTTCCACCTCCAATGTTTCCGGATCGACAATTTTCAATATTGGAAACGACGGCTGTACATATTGTGCGACCTCGGCATCCCTGGCAATAACATATCCGTCTATTGGAGAGTAAATTTTCAACCTGTTAATCTTTTCCTGCAATGCATCAATGTTTTTCATTGCAATCTCGACCACGGACTCGGAAGAGGCGATTCTAGAAGCAGTTACGGACAGTAAAGCTCGAATGCCCTGCAAATCCGCCGCAGATTTATCATATTCCTGTTGTGATACAACACCTTTTTTATATAGTTTTTTTATACGCTGATAAGTGGTTTGAAGTAATTTTTTCTGCGCCTTACGATTGTTCAACTCACCTTGCAGGGCCCTTACCTCATTTTCCGCCTTGCCAAGACTTGCTTTGGCCATCGCCATCTGCTGAAACAAATCCACTGCATCCATAACGAGCAGCAGATCGTTTTTTTTAACCCACTGTCCTTCTTCCGTTAAAATCTGTAAAATCTTCCCACCCGTATGGGCGGTAATAACATAGGTGTTTAACGCATTAACCCTACCAATACCGCGAACGGTAACCTTTAATTGTCCCGTGGTGGGATGCAGGACCGCAAAAGTATGTTTTGGAACAAATATTTTTTTATAAAATCCAAAACCCACAACCACTGCAATCACACCAATAATCAGATAGTTAACAACTGTTTTCATTTGTTTTTACCTTTATAGCAGAAACCCCGAACAGAGCATAGTTGATCAAACGATTGTTTAATAATTAACTACATCACACCCTTTTGTCAAAATAAACTTTTAAAATACCTGAAACTTACATGTAGTGTATGCTTCCATCGACCAATAATTTATGTTATGTTTCCCACATATTACCCGGCGCCCCCAAAAAGATCTAACTGTTTTAGCGTTTCCGCACATCGAAAAAATCAAATGTATCGGAGCCTAAAATACTGATAACTGGTAACTTTTCGCAATCTAAAAATTTCCAAGGATCAACAAGGCAAGGGAAATGACAATAAAATCAATAAAAAATGCGGTTATTATTTTCACGATATTGAGTGTTGTATCTATAATCGCTTACAGCTACTATTATTTTTTACATAACAGAACAGATCAGCCTAAGCCATGTAAAGGTAAAATATGTATTATCAAACAATAACCACTGGTTCGCGTATCAATGTCCATCCTGAAATAGCCATTTTTCATTACATATGAAACCCGACATAATAACAAAATATTAAATAGTAAGGAATGCAGCTGTTCGGAATGGCCCGAATTCGTTCAACCTGGAACTTGTCAAAACAGTA
>CAZQOD010000032.1:0-26024 GCA_964594945.1 uncultured Desulfopila sp. | reverse complement strand
ACCGCCCAACGCTATCCAGTTGAAATTGTTTGATTAAACGTTGGGACACTAGTGTGTGAATACCATTATACCTTTTTTAGTTGTCTTGTATGAAAACAAGGGGAGATATATTGAATTTTGAGCTTAGTTTTTTTATTTGCCTAATATTTAAATTCCTTGTTCCTTTTAGTATTTCCGACACAACACCTTGACTGCCAATTTCAGGAAGTTCAGATTGTTTTAAATTGTGTTCTTCCATTAAAAAGCGTAATGATTCAATTGGATTGCCAGAAAACGATGTAATATTATTATTTTCGTATGTTTCGATTAAATTCCCAAGGCTTTCCATTAATGAGGATAATGGATGATCTTCATTTTCACCTACTTCATCAATTAAACTATCCAGTATAGATACAATATTATTATATTCTGTTTCAGTATGAGGGACGGAAAAAATGTTTTTGATTTGTGGCCAAACACTGGCAATATTTTTTAATTGAGCTTCCATTTTTTACCCCTCCTTCCATTTGTTTTTGTCATATTCTTTGTGAGTAAGGACATGACGGATATACAACCTTTGTGTGTTATAATGAATAGCGGTTATAAGTCTTGTTTTGTTGCCTCCAATATTGAATACAGTTAATCCTTCCACTTGATCAGCGCTTGGAAATATTGTTCTCAATTCAGCAAAATTTGAAACGGTAGAGTGTTTTAAAATTCTATACCAAGCATTTAGAGCTGTGGCGCAAGCAGGATTTTTAGTGACAAAGTCTAATAGCCGTTTCCGAGTAATTATATGCATGTCTAAATAATATCTCGTTTTGCGATTTTGTCAACCTGCAAAGTTTATATGGTAATTATTATTGGATTTTTTTTGGAGGGGCAATAGCAGTAATGCATGGAAAATGTCCATCATATTACCTTATATCTGCAGCGATTTTCCATGTTATTAAATATTAAGCGAGTAAAAGTGAGGAAAACTGTCCACTTATTACCAATTTCTTTGATTTTTCCATAATATCTCATATTAAATCGGTAAAGATGGAAAAAATCTATCCCTATAACACATCAGCAAAATATCTATAACTTATTATTCTAACGCAAACTGCTATATAACTATGACCTGCGATAAAGACAAACATTTACGTCTTAAATACCATTTTTCTATAAAAAAAATCTGCTGATTTAATTAAAAACCTTGCCGAAAACAAAACTTTACCCATATACTTTTTATATAGTCAAAATTCCGCGACCGGTAGACTTACCAAGGAGGCATGGCTCAAGAGTGAAACTCACTTTCATATAAACAACACAGCAGATCCGTATGGTATGGATCCCAGAGAAAATATCTTTAACGGGGTAAAACACAGTCTTTTACAGGTACAATCAAAATTATGGGGTAAAAATGTTGCGCTTAAATGATATTAAAATGAAGCCAAAACTCATAGCAGTATTCTTGTTGATCGGTATTATCCCATTGGCAGTGGTTGGCTGGTGGTCAAGCCGAAATGCTACAAATGCATTAATGCACGCCTCCTTCAATGAGCTCAAAGCAGTACGTAACGGTAAAAAAAACCAGATTGAAAAATACCTTAAAGAACGTCTGCAAGACATTGAAATACTAGCCAAAAGCGCCGACACCCATATAATTATTGATAGATTTCTACAATACCACCATGAACACGATATCCAGGCGGATGCACCTTTTGATGTAACCACTCAGGAATATAAAAAAATATGGGAAGAAGACAGTGGAGATCTGGCCGGATATTTAACAAACTACGGCTATTATGATATTTTCATTATATGTGCCAAGCATGGCCATGTTATGTATACCGCAGCTAAAGAAGCAGATCTCGGTACCAATTTAAGTCACGGGCCGTACAAAAACAGTAACCTCGCCAAGTTATGGGCCAATGTTGTAAAAACTAAAAAAGCGGTACTCCAGGATTTTGCACCATACGCTCCCAGTAACAACGAACCTGCTGCATTTATCGGCTATCCGGTTTTTGATAAAAATAAAGAACTTAAAAGCATAGTCGCTTTACAACTTTCATTGGAGAGCATTAATAAGATTATGCAACAGAGGGATGGCCTGGGAAAAACAGGGGAAACATATCTCGTAGGCCCGGACAATAGAATGCGTTCCGATTCATTTCTTGACCCCCATGGCCATTCAGTCAAAGCTTCTTTTGCCGGCAGCGTGGCCGATAACGGCGTAGACAGCCGGGCCAGCAAAATGGCCCTTGCCGGAAAGACCGGGGCTGAAATAGTTATAGACTATAATGGTCACCCTGTTCTCTCCGCCTACACTCCCCTCCATTTTGGTGACACAACCTGGGCACTCATGGCTGAAATCGACAGGGCAGAAGTCAGGGAACCAATCCAGAAACTGATTTGGTCAATTCTCACCATAGCCGTTATTGCAATTATTCTTATAGCTCTGTTTGCTCTGTTAATAGCTTCAAAAATCGCAAAACCTCTCACCCAGTCGGTGAATTTTGCCCAAACCATTTCGCATGGAGACTTAACTCAACAAATTGAAATTAAACAACAAGATGAAATTGGTGCACTTGCGAACGCCCTAAACGAAATGGGTGGAAATCTAAGAAAAATGTTTAAAGATATTTCCAATGGCGTCGAGACACTATCGTCCGCCTCAAAGGATCTGTCAACAATTTCCAATCAGATGACAAACAACGCCGAACGAACCACCGACAAGGCAAATACAGTTGCAAAAGCTGCAGAGGAGATGAGCACCAATATGGATTCCGTGGCCGCAGCTTCAGAAGAAACTTCGGTTAATGTCAACATGGTTGCTTCGGCTGCGGAACAGATGTCCTCCACTATCAAAGAAATAGCCATCAATACCGACAAAACCCAGACCATAACAACCACGGCGGTAACACAATCGCAAAATGCATCTCAACAGATCAATGATCTTGGCATGGCCGCCCAGGAAATAGGTAAAGTCACGGAGGCAATTACAGAAATTTCAGAACAGACAAACCTCCTTGCCCTCAATGCAACCATCGAGGCCGCAAGGGCTGGAGAAGCCGGTAAAGGATTTGCCGTTGTCGCCAACGAAATCAAGGATCTGGCCAAACAGACCTCCGCCGCCACGGGCGAGATAAAAGACAAAATATCGAAAATACAGGATGCAACTCAAAGCTCAGTTACGGAAATCACTGAAATTACAGGGATCATAAGTGAAGTTAACACAATGGTCTCAAATATATCCGCTACGGTTAAAGAGCAGTCAAATGCAACACAGGAAATTGCAAACAGTGTTTCCCAAGCCTCCCAGGGTATTCAGGAAGTTAATGAAAACGTGGCCCAAACATCTTCAGCGACGGGACAGGTTGCCGCTGATATCACCCAGGTGGGAAAGGCCTCCAGCGAGATCAACGAAAGCAGTACACAGGTTAACAGGAGTGCTGAAAATTTAAATGTACTTGCCCAAAAATTATCAGCCATGGTCAATCGCTTTAAGGTATAAATCATGCACAACACGTAAAAAACTTAATCTGCCCAATTATCAATTGGTTAAAGTATTTTATCTTTATACACCAACACTATTTGACAAGACATATCTTTGGTTGACAGCGAAGAACCCGAACGTACCGATTGTAAAAATGCTAATTTACGCTTAATTCTCAGCGTGTTATCACGGCGGTAAAATAATCTGTCCCTGCCGAAAAACGGTGAGTTTATCATCTTGCAGACCGACTATTGTGGAGCACAGTCCACCGGTGGTCAACCCACCATCCAGAATCATATCCAGGGAAGTTCCAAAAAATAATTCAACTTCACGAGCGGATTCAGCCGGCTGCCGACCGGAGATATTTGCGCTTGTAGCCGTAAGGGGTTTCCCCATCCTCGCCACCAGTTCACGGGCAACCGGATGGGATGATATCCTCACCCCCACGCTTCCACCGCCAGCCGTCACCATTTTATTAACACTATCCTTTGCGGGGAAAATAAGGGTTAGTGGTCCCGGCCAATAGTTATCGATAAGGGGCTGATATCTCCAGGGAATGGAGTCTGCTACCATTTGCAGTTGTTGTATTTTTTCAATGAGCAGCAACAGCGGTTTATCCCATCGTCGCCCCTTCAGATTAAAGATCCTTTTAACGGCCTCTTCACAATCGGGATCGGCCGCCAGGCCATAATAAGTCTCAGTGGGAAAGGCAACCACCCCCCCCCGCCGAATAGCATCAATCGCCCTGCTATAAGCAGATTCGCTGACCGGGTCAGCCATGGATTCTTTTGGCCTTCACTTCAACACTCTTGCCCATATCATCCTTAAATTTCAGGAGTTTTTTCTGGAGCCCGCTATCATTTAAAGCTAATATTCTCAGGGCCAGCACAGCCGCATTTTTGGCACCGGCCTTACCAATACCCATGGTTGCAACCGGTATTCCCGCCGGCATCTGCACTGTTGAAAGAAGGGCATCCATACCACCCAGGGATGAACCGGCAAGGGGAACGCCAATTACCACCAGTTCGGTATGGGCGGCAATGGCACCGGCAAGATGGGCGGCCATTCCCGCTCCGGCAATAATTATTTTTAAGCCCCGATTTTTGGCAGTTTTAGCATATTCTGCGGCTCTTTCCGGAGTTCTATGCGCCGAAGCCACGGTCATTTCACAGGGTATTTGCATGGATTGCAGAAAATCAAAGGCAACTTTCATCACCGGTAAATCAGAATCACTGCCCATAACGATACCTACCTCGGCAGTAGTAACAACCCTCCTGCCCGCTCCTTTTCTCAGCGCCTTCATACCAATATCACGTCGGAAAAAACAGTTGGTCCATTTGATAAAACTAACCGCTTCATAGGCTTTACCAATGGACTCTTCCAAACTGTTACCGACAGCGGTAATACCCAGGACACGCCCGCCGTTATTAACAATTCTCCCGCGTTTTCTCGCCGTACCTGCATGGAAGACCTCAACCCCCCTGCAGTCAGCCGCTTTAGACAGACCTTTAATAACCTTTCCTGTTTCATATTTACCTGGATAGCCACCCGAGGCCATAACTACGCAAACCGTGGGCCTGGGATCGATTCTCATGGTGATTTTATGCAACTCACCGTCAATCGCCGCCTCGAAAATATCTATAATATCACTCTCAAGGCGCATAAGCAACGGCTGGGCTTCCGGATCACCAAAGCGACAATTAAACTCCAGGACATTGATCTCATCACCATCTATCATTAATCCAGCATAAAGCATGCCCTTGAAAGGCCTGCCCTCAGCCGCCAACCCCTTCACCGTGGCCTTCATCACCTGGTCCATAACAAAATCGGCAATTTCATCGGTAACTACCGGGGCCGGAGAATAGGCACCCATTCCCCCGGTATTTGGGCCCTTATCATTTTCATAAACCGCCTTGTGATCCTGTGAGGTGGGAAGTGGCAAAATCGTTTTCCCATCGGTAAAAGCGATAAAAGACGCCTCTTCGCCGACTAAACATTTTTCAATAATAATTTTATTGCCGGCGCTGCCAAAGGCCTTATCCTTCATAATCAAATCAACTGCTCGTTTTGCCTCGGCAACTGTCTGTGCCACAATTACACCTTTGCCCGCAGCAAGGCCATCCGCTTTAACAACAATCGGTGCCCCACAGGAGTCAATATATTTCTTGGCCTTTTTTCGCTCTTTAAAGACTTTAAACGGCGCGGTGGGAATTTTATATTTCTTTAAGAATTCCTTACTGAAAACCTTACTACCTTCAAGTTCCGCCGCCTTTTTACTTGGCCCGAAAATACGAAGATCGTTTTTTTCAAAAATATCGACAATTCCAGCAACCAGGGATGATTCCGGCCCCACCACGGTCAAGTCTACACCCTCGCGCAGGGCAAAATCAAGCAAACCCTCCACATCGGTTGCTGAAATATCAACACATTCTGCAATACGGCCAATACCGGCGTTACCGGGGGCACAAAATATTTTTTCTACCCTTTTGCTCTGTTGAATTTTCCAGACAAGAGCATGCTCTCTACCACCAGAACCCACAACAAGAATTTTCATAGATTACTCCAAGTTAATTATTTAATCGCTAAACAGAATATCACCAGAACCATGAGGGTTAACCATACTAAAACCCCACTCATTTCTATTGAACATTGACAAAAGGAGCGTGAAATATTACATGAATGAATAGTCATTCATGATTCTTGCCCCCGGTAAATGGAAAATCTCCGGAATACGTGCCCAAAAAACTGCCTTCCTGGAAAATGAAGGAAAAATAACCACGGCGCAAAGACTCTTGTTACTTTCGATCAACTTTTTTCGAAAATGAAAGCGGAAAACAAACACTCAAAAATAATTTCAGCTGCCACAAAGGTTTTTGCCAAAAAAGGGTTTTTTACCGCCAGAATATCCGATATTGCCAAAGAAGCCAAAGTTGCCGACGGAACCATTTACCTCTATTTCAACAACAAGTACGATATACTTCTATCAGTATTTGAAGAAGAAATCGGTAAGATCGTGGAAAAAACTCAAAAACTAATTAAAAACGAGGCCGATCCAATAAAAATGCTCGAAATCTTTACCACCCAGCATTTACTGGCCATGAAAAAAAACAAAAACTTGGCGGAAGTCATCCAGATCGAGCTGCGACAAACGAACAAAGTTATAAAAAATTATCGAAACAACAAATTCAATGACTATATCACAATCATCGCAGACATTATAAAAAAAGGCCAAAAATCAGGATGTTACCGTGAAGATATCAATCCCGACATAGCCAAACGCGCCTTTTTCGGTGCCTTGGACGAATCTTCCCGTGTCTGGAACGTTTCCCTGGAAACCCATTATACGGTGGAGGAAGTCTCCAGTCAGATCTTGCTCTTTTTTCTAAACGGTATCCTGTGCAGAACGTCCCAACACGCGGAGGCAGGTTCCATTGGGACCGTACGATAAATACCGCACTCCATTAGGCAAAAGACGAAGGCTTAATGGCAATAACTTCGAACTCCCTGGTTCCCCCCGGCGTTGTCACGATTACCTCATCACCCACTTCTTTACCCAGCATGCTTCTCCCAATTGGGGATAACACTGAAATTGATCCTTTTTTCACATCCGCCTCTTCCGGGCCCAGCAGCTGATAGGTTACCTCTTCTTCCGTATCAAGATCAAGTAACTGCACAACCGTACCAAAAACCACGACTTCCGTATTCACCTTGAGACAATCAATTATCTCCGCCCTGGCCAATTTATCCTTTAACTCAATTATACGCCCCTCGATATGTCCCTGCCTATCTTTGGCAGCATGATATTCAGCGTTTTCTTTGAGATCTCCATGTTCCCTCGCCACTTCAATAGCCTTAACAACCTCTCCCCGGTCGTGGCGTTCCAGACGGATAAGCTCCTCCCGCAATCTTTGATTACCACTCTTGGACATGGGTATTCTCTGAATCATATATTCCTCCATAAAAAAAACCTGCCGGGTTAATAATACCAGAAACCCGGACAGGAGCGAGAACAAAAAAAATCTTACCAGCGATAATGCAGAGAAAGAGAAACTCCTTTTTCTTCCAATACGTCGCTTTGGGAAAATGTAAAACTGCTTTTTAATAAAAAATGGGGGCTCATTTCAAGGAAAATATTAAAATCTCCCCGATAAGTAAGGATTTCATTATTTTCATAACCAATCCTGTTATCAATGGAATAATAGCTTATTCCTCTCTTTGTCCCGGATTGATAGCCTAAGAAATTATGCTGAAAATGAAGCGTCATGCTATGGTCCGAATAAGTAATAGGACTCCAGTAAGCACAATCTTCACCAACCATGGTGCTACCCACCTCAAGAAATGGGGGCGATGAGCTAACTGAATCCTCCTCACTGCGCATATACAGATAATCGTATTGCAAGGAAAGATTAAAAGTCTCGCCGAAATAGTTATAGGAAGAAAACCCATGGAACCGGTTTTGTGAATCACCATCGTTATAGTTGCGATGTCTGAAATCACCGCCAAAAGTCACACCCAGCGATGTGGCATAATCGATCCCCACACTAACTTCCTCCATATAAATCTGATCCTTCACCGCCTCAACGGTATCAAACACCAACTTTTTCTCACCTTTTAAAAATGCGCCCACATACTGATCCAACTGACCTTTTAACTCTATACTATAGAGAAAAGTCGAGTCGTTACTACTGTTAATCTTATTAACCCCGCCCCCCAGGACCACGGCATAATCACGACCAAATTCGTAGGTCGTTAAACATTCGAGAAAATTACTACCGGCCGACTCATGCGAATGTTTTGTGTCATATTGGTTGTTCGAATAACTCAAACTCAAATCTTTATTTAATTCCGGAGTAAACCAGAAAGAGGTTCCCACGCTTGTTATTACCATATCAATATGTCCGTTTCTTCCCACCCGCTCTTCATAAGAAGCATCAAACATGGATTGCGGCCTGATATGCAAACTGTTTTTTTCCATGGAATAATCAAGTTCAGGAGAAGCAGCACCACTGTTTTTTAATTCTTCATATACCTGAGCTTCCTTGCGATATTGACCAAATCTATTATAAATATTAGCCAAATCAATCATCCCCTCGGTATTCTCCTCTTTCCCAAGAAGCTGTCTGTAGCTCTGCTCTGCGTAAATATAATTTCTGGTATAAATTGCCTTTCTCGCCAAATATTCACTTTTGATCAGTTTCTGCCAGCTGTACAGGGCAAAGTAACCGGCGACAATTCTTCCGGCCTCGGTGCCAATATTAGTTACAAGAAAATCAGGCGCCATCAATTCTGCGACAATTTCCGGTTTTGAACGTATCATAAAAATTAAGGAACCCCAGAAGCTTTCTTTCCGGGTTAAATCATAATAATCGATCTTTTCACTGCTGAAATTCTTCTCCAAGAGATCCACCACCTCGGGATGAAGTAATTTTTGATACACATCCAAGGCTTTCTCACGTTGATTATCCCCCCACAGGAGTCGGGCCAGATAGACCATACCTCTGATATCGTCGGCCTCGAAAAATTTACTTAAAAGTTGTTTGTCCACGACAATATCAGTGGACTGCCCCACAAGCAGGTGAAGACCTTCTTTGTAACGCCCCCTTTTCATCTCAAGCTCTACACGAAGTAAATTAACATATCCTTCCCCTGGGAAGGTCTTTTCCAGTGAAGACAATATTGCGGAGGCCTTCACAAATTGGCCCTTTGCCAAATAGACCCTTGCCAAGAGGATATTACCCCTTACCGATTCTTTAAGATCTTTAAGAGCCGAAAGCAGATGTTTTTCGGCTGCCCCATACTGTTGATAATATAATTCTCTTTCGGCGACATTGAACAAACGGCTCACCAGGGGTTGTTTTCCCACGGTGAACTGCTGCAAGGGATGTGGGTTATCATGTTCTTTACCAATCTTTCTACGAACAAACTTCTGCAACACATATAAATCGCTATCAAAGGCCCTGGTTGTCAGTATTTTTTTTATTAATTGATCAACATTCTGATAATTACCAGCATAAAACTCAAGCCAACAGAGTTCATTTTCCAGCTCGTTTATATTTCCACCATTTTCAGCCGATTTTTTGACGACAGGGTTTTCAAGAAAGCGACGTACAATGGTTATGCCCTTTTCGTATTCCCCTTCCATTTTCAACAGCCTCGCCCGCAGTAACAGCATATTAGTATCCAGAGCAATATCCGAGCCGGTGGCACCATCCTTTCCGGTAATTTCTTCCAAGGCGAGATACCAGGCCCTGGCCACCGCCAAATTTTTATTCTCAAGGGCATTGGCCGTAAGACTCATGAGAATTTTTTTACCGGCTGACCCATCTCCAAGAAGCTCTCTTAACGCCTGACGGGCCCCGCGTATTCTCCCCTCTTTTTGCATGGACAGAGCCAAACGCAATTTAACATCAATAAGCAGTGCAGGATCTTTTATCTTCTCCAGAAATTCACGCCCCCTTTCCCGCAAATAATCAAATAGATAATTATTTTGCAACTGATCTAAATAGGCGAGTATCACTTTGGCAGGTGGATAACGTCCTCTGGTCGATCCATCACTGAAGAGTGATTCGATATCTTTTCTCAGCCCGAGCGAGCCGGCAATTTTCAGACATTTCAACCTTAAACCAGTATCGTCCACCGCAAGGGACAATGCAGACCTATACGAGTTCAGTGCCCGTTCCTCCAAACCGAGATTTAACTCCGTATCTCCCTTCAATAAAAAAAATTCCCTGCTCCTTATCTTCTTAATTTTCAAGAGATAGTCAAGGGATTGACGATAATTTTTTATAAAAAAACAGTTCTTGGCAATCCTAAAAGCTATGGCTTCATCCCCGGAGGAATGGTGATAAATTATTTTTAGGATATCCAGCAATTCTTTGGTCATACCCTTTTTTTTTAACAGGGAGGCCATCTTCAGGTAAATCGCCACCCGGTTTGGTGTTACCTTGGCCAGATCACGCCATAACAACCAGGCCCCGTCATTCTCCACAATGGATAGAAAATCATTGGCCAGTACGGATTGAATATCGGCAACGGATTGCGATACTTTCTTGTCTTCTGGAAATTTTTCAAGGAATTTTTCATAAAATAACAAGGACTTATCCGGTCTACCCAGCTTATGCAGATACATATCTCCGGCCGCAACAAGATAATCTTCATCGGCAAGGGAATTAAGCGCCAGGTAGGATAGATGAACAATTGCCGCAGCAAAATCTTTCTTACCCGTGTAATAGCCAATGAGTTTCTTACGGAACTGCACATAGTTAGGATTACGTTGCAGGTATCTTTCCTGCAAAGAAACACTTTCAGTTAATAATCCGGCAGATTCATAGACTTTTGCAGCTTTGAGAATAATCCCATCATCAAGCGGAAATTTGTCCATCAACCTGCGGTACAGTTTCGCCGCCTTGTCATTTTTTCCTAAAAAAGCAGCGTCTCCGGCAGCCGTACGCAACAGCCCGCCATTTTCAGGATCCCTCAGACGTAACTGCTCCAAGAGGGGAAAAGCAAACTCCTTCTTCCCATCTTTTCTCAAACTGTTAATCAATCCCAACAGGGCAAGATCAGCATCTTTTCCAAAGACCGAACCCTCGAATGCTTTTCCATAAAATTTTACTGCGGAAGAAAAATCTTTGCTGCGATAGGCGATATCTCCTCCGGCAAGGAGATAATCAATGCGATTAGGACTTTTTTCGAGAAGGTTGGCAACAACCTTGGAACCCTTGTTATAATCCGTATTTTTAATGAGAACCTTGCAATATTCCCAGCTTGCCTCTTCAATATCCGGTTTAAGTTTGAACAGTCGCTTGTAGACAAGTGAAGCATCGACAAACCTACCCTGGCGGGCAAAAGACCGTGCCCTATCCCACAGGGTCTTCCAATGCGGCATATCCGGGTCCATGCGCACAACCGAAATATTCCTGTCCGGGGCAATTGCGCCTCTGGCAACACAGGGATAACTAAGTATAATAACGTACAAAAAGGCAAACAAACAAAAGCCGCTAAACAAAATACGCGGCCATATAAATCTCTTCTTGAAAGACAAAGAAAGCGTCTCCAAAATAGTGTGTACACCATCCGCCATTTGAAAAAAAACCGTTATTTTTTGATGGCGTCGCCGGAAAATCAGTCCACCGTATTGTCTTGCAACCATTCGGCAACCCCTATATATCGCCAAATATCCGCAAAAAAAGACCACAACCCCAATACCCGGCCCTCCCGAAGTGTACGCTTGTGTGCATGGCCGTCTGAAAACTTCGGATACACTATTAACCGGAAGTTATCTGGTTCAGGTATAGCCTAACGCCGGAAATAACCGGTAAACCGGTATAAATGCCTTGTTGCTGTTACCAGCATCCGGGTTTCTATGGTCTATTATTTCTTGTTTTCTATTACAGCTTTTACGGAGTAAAGCACTATGTCATCGGCAAGTTCAGAATCCATGTCATCCAGCGAAGACGTAGCACATAAAACAGTATAACTTGTTGATAACGGAAGGATTCGGTTAAATTATCGATTCCGCAGGGTGCAGAATAAAAAAACCTGCTGATATATCGATGAACAACAGACCGGTTTTATAAACATTAAGCGCTTTACTAATTTTCTGTGCTCAGGATTCAGGAATAAAATTCCACCATTTTATCGACCACGTGTGTTTGCATCTCTTCCGTGAGTTCGGAGTAAATAGGCAGGGCGATTGTCTCATTTGCGGCTTTCTCAGCTTCCGGACAATGTATATTCAACGCCGATTCACCCAGGCACTCCTGTTTATGTAGGGGAACCGGATAGTATATCTCACAACCTATATCATTTTTCTGTAACCAGATCCGCAACTCGTCCCTCCGTTCCACCCGTAAAATATACTGATTAAAGATATGGGGATGATGCCCATCGGCCCCCGGGGTGTCACCGTAAATAATTTGCGGTGTGGTAACTTTTCCAGAGTCAAGCAATCCGCTTTTTGCAAACAACCTATTGTAAACCCCACCGTTTTCATAACGCCAGTTATGCCAACGATCAAGATATGGTAATTTAACGCGCAAAACGGCGGCCTGAATGGGATCCAGCCTAAAATTACCACCAACCATTTTATGATAATATTTGGGTTTTGCCCCATGATTACGCATTAAAGCCAGTTTTTCGGCAAATGCTTTATCGCTGGTCACCACCATGCCTCCATCGCCCATCCCACCCAGGTTTTTACTTGGGAAAAATGAAAAACAACCGGCAAGCCCCATGGAACCGGCTCTTCCGTACTCTATCTTTCCATTGGACTCCACGGGACAATCGGCACCAATAGCCTGGGCGGCATCTTCGATAACAGGTACGCCGTATTCTCTGGAAATACGCATTATAGATGTCATATCCGCACATTGACCGTATAAATGTACAGGTATAACGGCCTTAATGGTTTTCTCGGTATCGGCGGCCAAAATCTCTTCCATCTTGGCGGGATCAATGTTGTAACTTACGGGGTTAATATCGGCAAAAACCGGCTCGGCACCGACCCTTAATATCACCCCCATCGTTGCAAAAAAGGAATACGGCGTAGTCAACACCCTGTCCCCAGGACCGATATCAAGACTCATCAGTGAAATCAGCAGGGCATCGGTACCGCTGCTCACCCCCACACCATATTCGGTGCCGCTGTAATCGGCTATTTCACGCTCAAAAGCTTCAACTTCGGGCCCTTGAATATAACGGGTGGACAGAACGACACGCTGGATTGCCTCAAAGATATCTTCTAGTAGATACTCCAGTTGCGCCTGGAGATCGAGTAAAGGAACTTTCATAATAATCTTCTTTTTTGAATTTAAAAAATTTAATTACCCATGAAACTCAACTTACCTGGAGGCGTGTCTACTTTATCAAATAAAAAAACAGATGAAAACAGTATAACCACCTAAAACCTAAAAAAACCTTGGACAACCATAAGGCAATCGCCACAAGGTAACAATTATTTACTAAGACCTGGAATCGATAACTATCTTTTCGCCATCGAAATAATCCACAATATCAGGCATTTCCGTTTCCAGGTATTTTTTCATCTTCTTCAACAGATTAACCTCGATCTGCCGTACCCGTTCCCTGGATATGGAAAACCTGTCGGCAATATTCTGCAGGGTCATCGGCTCATCAGTCAACAGCCGCTTTTCAAGGATCATCCGCTCTTTATCATTGAGCTTTTCCTTCAAAATTTCAAGTAACCCGGCAAGTTTGACCTTTACTTCCTTTCCGGCAACCATCGACTCAATACCCGGACCATTACTGGGAAGAAAACTCTTCTGTTCGTCATCGGAATCAGAGCGCACGGGGCTCTCCAGGGAGACATCCCAATTGTCCATGCGCTGCCCCATTTCAATGACCTCACGCTCCTTAACGTTAAGGCGCTCCGCGAGAAGTTTAGGCTCGGCCTGAAAACCCTGGCCCTCAAGAAGTTTCCGCTCCTTATTGAGACTGAAAAACAGTTTCCTCTGGGCCTGGGTGGTACCAATCTTCACAAGACGCCAGTTATCCATTATAAATTTAAGCACATAGGCCCTAATCCAATATGCCGCATAATAGGAGAACTTCACACCCCTGTATGGATCAAACTTTTTAGTGGCCTGAACCAGACCCACATTGCCCTCCTGGATCAGATCCATAAAATTCTGCATCCAGTATTTCTGGAAATCCATGGCAACTTTTACGACAAGACGCAGATTGGAACTAACCAGTCGATAGGCCGCATCCTGATCACCATCTTCTTTAAACCGTATGGCCAGTTCGTCGGTCTCTTCCCTGGTAAGCAACTCATATTGGCTTATTTCCTGAAGATAACGGTGCAACGCGGGATTGCTGAGGGTTGGTAAATTTTCTTCATCCTCCACCGACACCAGGGGATTCTCATACGCACCAACCCCGGAAGAATCACGAACCGGCTCAACGATCACGTCGTCGGCTGAATCCGCTTCACTGGTTGTTTGAATTATTGTATCTTTACCCATATAAATCTCTCCGGAGACAGTTTCCCAGAAAATCAGAAAAGGTTATGATAGTACTCTACCATAAATAAAGTGCAATCACATTTTGATTATAAAAGAATGAAACCATAAACCCGAAATATAAGAAAATATATTTTATACCGTTAAATTTAAAGACCCATATTAACACATCGATCATAAAAAATGCTTGGCCGGAAACAAGATATTTAGTGCCTTACTCCGTAAAAGCTGTAATAAAAAAAGAAATAATAGACCATAAACACCGCATGATAGTAACAGCAACAAGGCATTTATACCGGCTTACCGTTCATTTCCGGTGTTAGAACTCTGCGCCATCTGGTTTAAATCGAGGAGACCGCTTTACCCAAGGACAAAACTCCAAGAACAACAAATAGTTAGAATAAAACAGTCCACCATGGACAAACACCAAGAAGAAAATTCTGTTTGAATAATTATCTCTTTATGATACTTATCATTCTTCTTCCGGGAGGTTGTCCTGGAATAAATATTTTTATTCCAGTTAGTGTCTGTCCATAAATGAGATATTTTGATTTAAATCGAGGCGCTCGATGAATTTAACCACAGGCATATACGTGATATCTCGATGTCTCGATGTCTCGTACCTCGCTTTATCGGAGGATTAAATTTTGAGAGCAACAAAGAGTTAGAGCAAAATAGCCATTTATGGACAGACACCAGTTAAGGTTTTGCGAACACGCCGAATAGTTTATGTAAAAATGCCTTTTCCGACAAGCTCCAGACTATGTTCCATGTAAACGACAAGCACTCTAACTTCCAGTAAATATCTATTTAATATAATGAAAAATACAAGAAATTTCAGCATAATTGCCCATATAGATCACGGTAAATCAACCCTGGCTGACAGGATGATCCAACTGTGCAGTCTCGTATCCGATAGAGAATTCAAGGACCAGATTCTCGATAATATGGATATTGAGCGGGAACGGGGCATCACCATAAAAAGCCAAGCCATCTGCCTGCCGTACAGAGCAAAAGACGGGCAGAAATATTCCCTTAATCTGGTGGATACACCGGGGCACGTCGACTTCAGCTATGAAGTGTCCAGGGCCCTGAGTTCCTGTGAAGGCGCCCTGCTCCTCATCGACGCCGCCCAGGGCGTGGAGGCACAGACACTTGCCAATCTCTACCTGGCCATGGAAAACGATCTGGAAATTATTCCGGTCGTCAATAAAATTGACCTGCCCTCCGCTGAACCTGAAAAAGTCATTTTACAGATAGAGGAGGACCTTGGCTTGGACAGCGATCTCGTCCAACTATGTTCAGCCAAGACCGGCGAAGGTGTCGAAGCAATATTTGAAGCTATCATCACCCACCTCCCCCCCCCGAAAGGAGACGCGGACGCGCCGCTCCAGGCCCTTATCTTCGATGCCAACTACGACCCTTTTCGTGGCACCATTATCTCCGTTCGTATTATAAACGGAACCATTAAGGCCGGGGATATTATACAATTTATGTC
Source organism: uncultured Desulfopila sp. (assembly GCA_964594945.1). GTDB lineage: Bacteria > Desulfobacterota > Desulfobulbia > Desulfobulbales > Desulfocapsaceae > Desulforhopalus_A. The sequence goes on along the minus strand of CAZQOD010000032.1, from coordinate 10,084 downwards.
CAGCAATAAGGAATATAAAGTTGAAGAAGTCGGCCTTTTCAAACTGATTCGGGAACCGCAAAAAAAACTCCTTGCCGGGCAGGTCGGTTACATTCTGGCAGGTATCAAAACCGTGGAAGATACACGACCGGGCGATACCATAACCTTGAAAGAAGCACCGGCACCTTTACCACTCCCCGGCTTTAAAGAAATTCAGCAGGTTGTCTTTTCTTCTCTTTATCCCATCTCAACGGACGAATATGAAGATTTGGCAGCGGCACTGGAAAAACTCAAATTAAACGACGCCGCCCTTACCTATGAAAAAGACTCATCAGCCGCCCTCGGTTTTGGTTTCCGCTGCGGTTTTTTGGGACTCCTTCATCTTGAAGTAATCCAGGAGAGACTTGAACGGGAGTTTGATATTTCACTGATATTAACCGTTCCCTCCGTTCAGTACAAATTTCACCTCTCCGACGCACAGGTAATCAATGTGGACAACCCCGCCCACTTTCCCGACCCTTCACATATAGAAAAAATTGAAGAACCGTATATTAAGGCCGCCATTCTCATGCCGGAAAAATATATGGGTTCCATCATGACACTATGCATGGAACGCCGGGGGGAGAACACCAGTTTCCACTATCCAACGCCGGGCCGAATAGAATTTCAGTGCGAGCTTCCCCTGGCGGAAGTAATCTACGATTTTTATGACCGCCTTAAATCGGTTACCCAGGGCTACGGTTCCTTTGATTACGAAATGCTCGACTACCGCAAAAGCGATCTGGTTAAACTTGATATCCTCGTTAACGGTGAACCGGTTGACGCCCTTTCCCAACTGGTGCACAGGGCCAATTCAAGAGCACGGGGGTTACACGCCTGTGAAATGTTGAAAAAGGAAATCCCCCGCCAGATGTTCAAAATCGCCATCCAGGCGGCAATAGGCGGCACCATTATAGCCAGAACAACCGTCTCTGCGTTACGAAAAGATGTTACCGCAAAATGTTACGGCGGAGATATATCACGGAAAAGAAAACTTCTTGAAAAACAAAAAGCAGGGAAAAAACGTATGAAGACAGTGGGCAACGTTGATATCCCCCAGAACGCATTTCTGGCCGTCCTTAAGTCGGAGTAACACCTGGACTTTAAGTCAACACCTTGTATTTACACAGCACATCATAATATATTGCTGATATTGCTCGATTTATGATTGTGGCCTAAACCCTGTGCCCAGATAATTACGGTAACTTTTTTTGTAAGAATTTGCAAAATTGTGGTGTCGGTTTATCATCTGCTATTTTCCATCTCCACAGGCTGACTGTATAACAAGCCCCGCCACCACGAAAATAAGACCCACCAGGGTGGAAAAATAAATTTCTTCGCCCAGCCAAAAATGAATTAAAACCAGGGAGCCGAAAGGAGCTATAAAAATCATATTGGCAATCTTTGCCGTGTTGTTTGTTAATTTCATTGCTTTGAGCCAAAGAATAAATGCCACCCCCATCTCGCAAAAGCCGATATATACGGCCCCCGCCACACCGGGCAAAACAAACGGTCTCACTCCCCTTGTAACAACAAGATAACAGGCGATAAACGGCAGTGCGCAAAGAAAATTTGCAAAAAGTCCAATAACCGGATCACGCCCGTCCCTGGCATTTAAAATCCAGTACAGGGCCCAAACAACAGTCGATGCAAGGGCCAGGCAAACCCCAAGCGGCCTGACAAAATGCATGGAAAAGATATTCCCCCTGGTGGCTATAACCAACACCCCGCAATAACTGACCAGAATGGCAAGCCACTGGCCCTTGCCAACCCGGTGTCCAAGGAGTGGTATTGAGAGGAGCGTCAGGGTTATTGCCCAGGTGTAGTTAATAATCTGGGCCTGTTGAGCTGGCAGAATATCATAGGCTTTAAACAGCAACAAATAGTATAAAAACGGATTGAGAAATCCGAATTTTACGGCAACAAACCAATCATCTTTTTTAAGCTCCTTTAATTCCCCTAGCTTCTTTTGATAAATTATAAAAACAAACAGAAGACAACAGGAAACCAGGGATGCAATAAAGAGCAGCTCAACAGGGGCGAGATATCCTAAAGTGAATTTGCTGGCACTGGCGATTGTCGACCAGAGAGTGACCGTGATGGCTGCATAAAGATAGGATTTTTTCTGATTTTTCATGGTGAGACATTACGGAGGTTAGCTGAAAAAGTAAATACAATTTACAGCAAAATATTTTTTCAGCTAAACTTTGCGCCAACATTTAAAAATTGCTATCATTTTAAAAACTAAGACAACACCTATTGCCGACAATAAAAAAAGAGTTACAACAATATGGGTAAGAAAGATACTGACCCGGTAAAATATTTTGAACCGACCTTCCATTTCCTCACCAGATCCATAAAAATCGGCGAAGATTATACAACGGATAAAATTGCAGTGTCGGAATTTGTCACCGGCGGTCAACTCCTGGCGGATTTTCCTAATTTTCAACGATTTGCAGAGAAAGGATATGTAAAAACCCCAATAGAACTTGGTGAAAACACAACCTTTTCCAAAGACGGCGAATCAGTTCTTGCAGCCGTACCGGGATATCCAAAAATCAAAACATTAAAAAATGACGACGATTCCGAACCGAAAATCATTATCTCCGTCGAACCACTCTTTGCAGTCAGTCCCGACAATATGAAGGTTACGCTGTCGATCCACCCACCCCTGACGGACGGACAGACCCTAAAGGATGTTGACCTATCCGCCCTGCTGGAGGAAGAAGGAATAGTCTTCGGTATCGACGCAATCGCCCTTGACAAGGCGAAAGAATTTATTCAGTCCGAAGTAATTGAATTCAAGCGCTTTCCCATTGCCAAGGGACAGATAGTCGGCAAAAGTCGAGACGCATACCTGGAATTTGCCCTTGAAATAGGGCCTATTGCGGGTACGCTCCTTGAAGATGGTTCCATTGATTTCAGGGACAGACGCATAATGGTGGGCATCAGCGCAGGCGATCTTATCGCCACTAAAATTGCCGCAGTTCAGGGGGAACCCGGTATCGATATATATGGAGAACAGCGGCAGGCAAAGGAGGGCAAAGATATCAAAATACAACTGCTCAACGACGCCCATTTTTCTAATGAGACCCTGGAAATTACGGCCGGAAGAGACGGGGTTCTTTCCGTCGTCAATAACAATGTTATCAAAGTCTGTTCCCACCAGGTAATCAATGGCGATATAGATTACGAAACAGGAAACGTGGACAGCATGAACGCCGTTACCATCCGCGGCTCCATTCAACCCGGTTTTCAGGTAAAAACGGAAGGCGACCTGGAAATCACGGGCAGTATCATGTCGGCAAAAATTGCCTGCCACGGTAACCTTGTCGTCAAAGGCGGTATCACGGGCAGTAGCTCGACAATTGTTTGCAAAGGTGATACCGATATTAATTTTATTGAACAGGGCAGCCTGAAAAGCGGTGGTATTGTCGTCATCCGCAAACAATCATATTACAGTCATATCAGTGCAGCTGCCGATATCAGATGCCGCGAGATGAGCATTATCATGAGCGGCTCCCTCATCGCCGAAGGAAACATAACCCTAGGTGATGTCGGTTCCGAAAACGCCAAACCCGCCCTTATCGCCGCCGGAGTTGTGGCAAAACGGCTGGAAGAATACACCACGCTCAAAAAAAGCGTTGTGGAACAACAGGATGCAATAATACAATGGCTACACCGCTACCACGGCAGCTCCCGTTCCAAAAAGGTCAAACGAATGGAGCAGGAGTTGAGTGATACAAAACTGGCCCTGCTCAGGCTAAACCTCATTCCTGGGACCGGTATCTATTCCAGGGCGGGGGCCGAGGATATAAACGGTTCACAAGACGGTGCGGATTACAATGACAGTGAAGGCATAGACATGACCACGGTTACAATCGATATTAAAGGAACCATCTTTGCGGGAACCAAAATACGGATAGGGAACTGCGCAATGGTCCTCGATAAGACCATTACTAACCGGCGACTAAAACTGCATGCCAACCAAAAACGAATCATCGCCGGACCTATTAAACGAAAATAACAGTCTCCCTGCGACTTAACACTTGTCCGGGAATGTAAATTACTCCTTTTCCATCAAACCCCTTTTATCCAGAATTCTTATTGTTCTTCCGTTGACACGGATCAACTGCTGTTCACTCATCCTGGCAAAAATCCGCGACAATGTCTCCGGTATGGTACCAAGCAGGCTCGCCAGTTGTCCCTTTGAAATATCGAGGACAACCTCGTCGCCATTATCCTGTTCTTCACTTAGATAGATCAGATAGTTGGCAAGACGTGCCGGTACTTCCTTTAGGGACAGACTCTCAATCTGGCTTGCAAACCTCCGTAATCTCAGGGAGAGTACCGCCAACATATTAAGGGCAATTGACGGATTTGCTTCCAATAGCCTAATAAACCTATCACGCGGTAAAAATAGGGCTGTGGTTTTAGCAAGTGCCTCCGCCGTGGCAGGAAAAGGATGCCCATTAAAGACGGGTACCTCCCCGAACGGTTCCCCTATACCAAAAATATGTAAAATATGTTCTTTGCCCGCCGGCGAAACTTTATAAATCTTCACCTTACCTTCTGCCACAATATAAAAACCGTTGCCGTCGTCACCCTCAAAAAAAACGACCTGGCCCCTCTGATATTTTTTTTCAACTGCAATTGAACACATATCATCGAGCTGCCGGGCAGAGAGCCCTTCAAAAAGGACATTTGTCTCCATTATCTTCTTTTTATCCATAATATACCTGAACCAGTAACCAATATGGCTGGAGCAAATTTTCAGACCACAGCCACAACGAACAATGAAAGCGACCCAAAAGTGAAACCACTTTCATATTAACACTTAACCTTTTCCGCTGTTTATATACATATATACATAATCCCCATCCGGCCCCACATTACATCAATAAATTTACAACAGCCACTTTTTTCATATATATGAAACCCGGAAGAACACTTAAAGTTCAAACAAATTATTTCAATATTTCTCACCCGCTTTACAGAATGATAAAATTTTGGAAAGAATAAACGGTTTGGCAGAAAGAACATTGTCGGTGAATTCATTTTACGGCTACTGTTGCTCAGTAATCAGGTTATAGTTACAACTGAATTTTGGAAACAGAATAATTCATGAACGCCGAAAGAAAAATTATACACATCGATATGGACGCATTTTTTGCCTCCATAGAACAACGAGATAATCCCGAATACAGAGGCCGTCCCCTCATAGTCGGCGGAGATCCTCGACACAGGGGTGTCGTCGCGGCATGTTCTTACGAAGCCCGTCAATTCGGTATACATTCCGCCATGTCCAGTTCAAAAGCCGCCAAATTATGTGCCAAAGCCATTTTCGTACGCCCCAGGATGGAGCAATACAAACAGGTTTCTCTACAGTTAATGAAGATATTTCGCAACTACACCCCATTGGTCGAGCCATTATCGATGGACGAAGCCTTTCTCGACGTCACCAATAACATAAAGTTTCCACCCTCCGCCACGTTGCTGGCAGAGGAAATCTGCCGAAAAATATTCCGGGAGTTACACCTTACCGCATCCGCAGGGGTCTCATATAATAAATTTCTTGCAAAAGTTGCATCGGATCTCAACAAACCAAACGGTATCTCCACGATCCCCCCTGCAAAGGCCCTGGAATTCCTCTCCACCCTCCGCATACGAAAATTTTTCGGGGTGGGCAAAATCACTGAAAAGAAAATGCTCTCCCTCGGCATTAAAAACGGTGGTGATCTGCGTCGATACAGTAAAGAAAACCTGGTCCACCATTTTGGTAAAACCGGTGCATTTCTTTACGATACAGCACGGGGAATCGACAATAGACCCGTAGCCGTACATCACACCAGGAAATCCATAGGCAACGAGACCACACTTAGAAAAGACAGTGACGATATTGTGGAAATAAACGCTTTACTAACCGACTTATCCCTCCGGGTCGCGGGTGCTCTGCAACGCAAAAACAGCGGGGGGCACACCATCACTTTAAAGGTCAGATACGATGATTTTACCACAATAACCAGATCAATTTCCGTGAGAAATACCATCAACTGTTATGAGGATATAATTGATTATCTCCCGAAATTAATAGAAAAAACTGAAATAGGAAGACGTAAGGTTCGCCTCCTCGGCCTATCCGTGACCAGGCTGGTTGAAGCTGACCGGGTACCACGCCAACTTTTGCTGCCTTTTTTATAAATATATTTTCTGGCTTTTTTGGGGATTGGCGGGATACCGGAGGATATAAGACATCTGTAACGACCAGATATTACCATTGATCAACTTATTGACAACAAAACATATTATCTAAAATTTCCAATCACAATGGCCGCAGGACATAAGAAAAAAGTTACACACTAAAATTGCAAATAAAACTGCGCCACAATTAACAAATAACCTGCTGAATTAAATATATAAAACACACCTTCCCCACTTAACAACATGTTAATCTGAGGGGATAAAATATATTTTCTCATATTCTTCGCGCAAGATTTAGGTTATGTAATAGACAAACATTGCGTAACAACTGTTCAACCTTTTCTTCTATACATTATTAAGATGAAAGACCTTATCCTGGCGATTTTCAATATTTTCACATCCATCGGCAAGTTTATAACCCATCTCAAAAATTTTTTTATTAACGCATTGTTCCTCTTTGTAATGGCAATCCTTGTCTATTCTCTAATTCCAAAGGAGGAGGTGGCCATCCCGGAAAAATCGATCCTCCGCCTCGATATTTCTGGTAATATAGTTGAAGAAAGTAGAGCAATAAGCTCTTTTGAGAAATTTTTTGCCACATCCTTAGATCCGGAAAGCCCACCCCCGGAGACGGTATTACAGGATATACTCGACACTATCGCGACCGGTGCCGAAGATAATCACATAGCCATTCTCCTGCTTAACCTAAAAAACATGGGCCACGCCGGTTTAAACCAGCTTCAGACCATAGGAATGGCCCTGGACGAATTCAGAACCAGCGGTAAAAAAATCATCGCAGCCGAAGATAACTATTCACAAACCCAGTATTACCTCGCTTCCCATGCCGATGAAATTATAATCAACCCCATGGGCGGCGTCGACCTGCACGGCTTTGGTGCCTATAGACTCTATTTCAAAAAAGCACTGGAAAAATTATCCATCAATTATAATATTTTTAAGATAGGTTCCTATAAATCAGCCGTGGAACCCCTTACCAGAAATAATATGTCCCCCGAGGATCGTCACCAGAATGAAATCTGGCTCTCGGCTTTATGGCAGGTCTATACCGATGATATTATAAAACATAGGAAAATTTCCAAAAAGGCCATTGACCACTATACAAATAATATTTCCCAGGCTGTACAATCGACCGGAGGAGATCTATCGCTCCTCGCCAAACAGACCGGCCTAGTGGACAATATACTGACCAGGAACCAGACCAGAACCCATCTTTCCGCCCTCTGCGGTGATGAAAAAACAGCAGCAAATATTATATCGTCCGTAAATTATCTAAAGGCTCTGCAACGATCCTACCAACAACACAACGGTACATCCGCAAAAATCGGTCTTATTATCGCAGAAGGTAATATTCTGCCCGGCAGACAAAAACCGGGACTAATCGGTGGTGACTCCCTAGCGGCCCTACTAAAAAAATCAAGACTAAACAGTTCCATAAAAGCGGTGGTACTGCGCATCAATTCAGGGGGAGGTTCAGCTTTTGCCTCGGAAATAATAAGACAGGAAATACTTGAACTAAAGAAAAAAGGCAAACCCGTGGTGGTATCCATGGGTAGTCTGGCCGCATCCGGCGGTTACTGGATTGCCGCAGACGCGGATGAGATATGGGCCTCCCCCGCGACACTGACCGGTTCCATCGGTATATTCGGGGCCATACCTACTTTTGAAAACAGTCTGGCAAATATCGGCATCTACAGTGACGGCGTGGGCACAACCCCCCTGGCCGCCGGACTTAACATTTCAAGACCCCTGCCCGACCAGCTGAAAACAGCAATGCAACAGACAATAGAATTTAATTACGATAAATTCCTAAACATCGTTGCCGGGGGAAGACATATGGAGAAAAGACGGGTACATGCCCTGGCGCAGGGCCGCGTATACGACGGAAAAACAGCACAATCGCTCGGCCTGATCGACAGACTCGGCACCCTGGCGGAAGCGGTTACATCCGCCGCTGCAAAAGCACATCTTAAAAACTACAGCACCGAATATATCAGAACAGCACCATCCGTAAGCGATAAATTCTTAAAATTATTAGAAAGCAGCGAGCGAACATTTTTCACAGCCGGCGGCGTACACAACCCCTGGCTGCAGAGGGTGAAAAGGACATTTCGGACTAATATGGAATCCCTGCTCCTCCTTGACGATCCTCATAAAATCTACGCCCACTGCCTGATCAACCTTTCAATATGATCATTAATTATAGACATAATCATCTTCGTATTCCACATCGGGAACCTGTCTGTGGGTGAACTCAACCCATTCCCAGGGGGCATCCACCACCCTGAAACCAATCTCCAGGCTGTCGGTATCGCCACTTTTCTTTTTCCAACAGGGTTTGGCCAGTACCCTGTAATATTTTCCTTCGTCCGATGACAGGAGCAGGGTGTAAACGTGCTTATCCGCTAAGAATGAATCATCAATATCGGTCACCTTAAGACCACCGACGGAAACATCCGCCACAACGCCCCCGGCGCTCATCAGGCCATCGGCGATATCACAGATAAAACCGGCCAGTGAAACCCGGCGGTGCTTTCTTTTCAGTTGGCCAAGTCTTACTTCTTTTTCTTTATTTGCAACAACTTCGTCATAACCCATAACCTTCCTCACATTTCCGGTCTGTACAGTAACCAGCATGGCTGGAGCAAATTCTCAGACCACAGCCACAACGAACAATTAAAGCGACCCAAGAGTAAAACCACTTTCATATAAAAAATAAAAAAAAAGCCCCACCATAACTCCTTGCTTTAAAGGTGAAACTCTATAAGATCCCAATCCAATGTCTTTAACTTAAAACCCAAATCTTGCAACGTAATCAACACCTAACATTTTCAGTGGCTGATATTAGGCCCTGCCTGTCTAATACAAGATTCAGGTGAAAAACGGCGTGAACAACTTTAAACTCCATCCTTACTTCTCCCACAGAAATTTAAGAAAATCAAACAGAAAAATTCATGGCGGTGGTAGCTATTTATTCTCGGGCCCGGGGATAACGCTGATAACCGCCATCTTTTCAGCTTTCAGGTACTGTTTGGCAAGACGATCTATACTTTCCACCCCAATTGTCGCATAATCGCTTATAATCGTCACCGGCCACTGCAATTGCTGGGGATGTCTGCTGGACTGAACAAGGACTGAATTCAGCCAATACAGGTTATTCTTAACCTGGTCTTTCAACATTGTTACAATTGGTTTCTGAGCCCTGGAAAGTTCTTCCTGGCTGACCCCCTCTCTTTGCAATAGGAAACTGATCCGTTCAGTTTCCTCGATAATTTTTTTCTCCATCCCCGGCTGCACCGTCAACTGCACAAAGATATAACCATACCCTTTATAAGCCCTGCTACTCCAACTGGCACAAACCGGGGAGTAGGTCGCCCCCATTTTTTCCCTGATGGTTTTTCTCAACCTATCTTCAAATATACTGGCCAGAATATGCAATCTCCTTGTCCTGGAGATATCCCAGAAATCGTCAGTGGGCCAGGCCAGGACAAGCAACGATTTATCCATGGAGGTATCCACCACAACTTGTCGGTGTTGTCCGGCGGGAAATACTATTGTTGACTGTGCAGCCCCATCTTCCGCAACTCTTTCCTGTCTACCCTTATATTTTTCATCTTCCCTGCGGGCAAGGGGAATATTGCCGAAATAATGGCCGAGAATTTTAACAACCTTGTCCCGATCAAAATCCCCGACGAGAGAAATTTCCAGGCCATCCAGATCTTTGGCCGTGTCGATCCAGGATTTTACCTGACTATATTGCAGACGCGCCACTTCGGGCCATGGAGCTAACCCGAAATGGTGGTTGAATCCGGCAAGAAAAGGACGAATTTGCAAAGAAAAGGCACCT